>NZ_SPQM01000227.1 GCF_004570345.1 Blastococcus sp. CT_GayMR20
CCTCCGACCGCACCCCCGCCGGGAAGATCTCGGCCAGCCGAGACGGCCGCCCCTCCGCCGGACCCGGCACCTCGACGCCACCGAACGGAGCGATCGCCAGGTCGACGCCGTATCCCTCGAACACATGAGCGAATCTACGGCCGGGGTACGACACTTCGGGCGGCTGACCTGCGGTGACCCGTCAGCGGTCGCGGCGGGCCGTGAAGCTGCTGACGAAATCGCGCAGGCTGCGCGTCGGCCGCAGCCAGGCACCGTCCGGCGGCAGCGCATCGAGACGCACCCGGTCGAGGGGCTCGACGAACGCCCCGGGGACGTCCTCGATGTCGATGAACTCGAGCAGCTCGGAGCTGATCGCGTAGCCGGCCACCTCACTGAAGGCGACCACCACGACGTGCGTGCCCTCGCGGACCAGCTGCTCCAGCGGATCGGCGAAGTTGCGACCGTCCCCCGAGAACACGACCAGCCGGCGGAGCCGGTGACTGTGCGACCGGACGGTGATGTGGTCGAGCATGTCCTGGTCGATGTCGTCGTCCGGCTGGGTCTTCGGCCGGGCGAACACCGAGTACCCGAAGCCCCGCAGCGCCTCCACCCAGCGCTGCAGCGTGCCCGGCTGCGGCGGGATGTTGGCGAACACGCACGCCTCGACGTCCGGGGCGTCGGGCAGCGTCGGGTCGCCGGCGCCCTCGACGAACCAGGCGGCGATCGCGTCGAACCGTGGACGCGAGGCCGCGGTCGGCCGCGCGCCGATGACCGTCGACAGGGTCATGTCGATGTTCGGCGCGTCCCAGATGAGCAGGTCGAGGGAGGGCCGGGCACGGCCGTCCCCCGCCGCCCCCGGGTCGGGAAGGGTCGGGGTCGCGGCCTCGAAGCTGTCGGACACGGGAGCAGTCTGCCGGTCCGGTCCACGGGGCGTGTTCCGCGGCATCGGCGAGAGGGCTGTCACGTGGCGCGGCGGTCCGGCCGGGGCGGTCGCCCGACGCCCTCTGCGCCGTCCGATCACCCGGCCTGGTAGACCGTCGACGACGCCATCACCTGAGCGCAGAGGTCCCCGCCGGCGGCCTGGACGGCGCGCACCCAGCGCGGGATCTCCTCCGCGGGCATCGGCTGCCCGAGCAGCCAGCCCTGGGCGAGATCGCACCCGGCTTCCCGCACCATCCGCAGGTGCTCGGGAGTCTCGACGCCCTCGGCCACCGACCGGATGCCGAGGGTCCGGGTGAGACCGACGATCGCGCCGAGCACCGCCCCGGTCTCGCCGGCCGACGCGCGCTCTGCAGCGGTGAGCAGCGAACGGTCGATCTTGAGCGTGCTGATCGGCAGCGCGAACAGCTGCGCGAGCGAGGACCACCCGGTCCCGAAGTCGTCGATCGCGACGCGCACCCCGAAGCTGCGGAGCACCGTCAGCTGGTCCTCGGCGCGTGTCGGGTCCTCGGCCACGCTCGTCTCGGTCAGCTCGAGCACGAGCTGGTCCGGCGGCAGACCGGAGTCCCGCAGGGCCACCCGGACGTCGCGCACGAGGGTCTCCGCGGAGAAGTGCCGCGCACTGACGTTCACCGACATGCGCAGCGGCAGTCCCTGCGACCGCCACTCCGCGGCCTTCCGCGTCGTCTCCCGGAGCAGCCACCGCGTGATCGGGATGACCTGACCGGTCTCCTCGGCCACGGACAGGAAGGAGTCCGGCGGCAGCAGGCCGCGCTCGGGGTGCTGCCACCGCACGAGGGCCTCGACGCCCTCGACCTCGCCGGTGTCGAGCCGCACCACCGGCTGGTAGTGGACGACGAGCTGGTCGATCGCGTCACCGCGCAGGCGCGTGGCCACCTCCAGCCGCCAGCGCGCGGCCTCGCGCAGCCCGGGCGAGAACAGGTGGACGCGGTCGCGGCCCGAGCTCTTCGCGGCGAACATCGCGGCGTCGGCGTCGCTGAGGAGCTGATGGGCATCCCGGACGTCGGAGCGGGACACGGCGACGCCGATGCTGGCCGACAGCGGAACCGAGATCCCCGCCGCGACGAACGCCGAGCCGAACGTCGTCTGCAGGCGGAAGGCCAGGGCCGCGGCCTCCGCGGAGTCGCAGTCCCGCGCGAGGACGACGAACTGGTCGCCGCCCAGCCGGCCGACGGCGTCGCCGGGCCGCACCTGGTCGGCGAGGCGCTCGCCGACCTGGCGCAGCAGCAGATCGCCGAGCTGGTGGCCGAGGGAGTCGTTGACGGTCTTGAACCCGTCGAGGTCGATGACGAGGAGCGCCGTGCCGGGGGCACCGGGTACGGCCCCGGACAGCGCGTCGCCGATCATGTCGAGGAGGGTCGCCCGGTTCGCCAGGCCGGTCAGCTCGTCGTGGCCGGCCTTCCATGCCATCGCCTGCTCGTCGCGGACGCGGTCGGTGATGTCGATGTGGGTCACGACGATCCGCTCCGACGCCTCGACGCGGGCCGCCTGTAGGCGGAACCAGCTGGCGCACGGGCCCAGTTGCGCGGAGTACTCGTAGTCGAAGGTCATCCCCGCGCCGTCGGGTTGCTCGCGCAGCCGGGAGAGGCCGGCGACGATGGCGGCGTGGTCGGCGGGCCGCAGCGCGTTGCTCATCGACGCCAGGTAGTCGTCGCCGACGCCGCCGGGCCGGATGCCGGCGCTGCGGAGCAGTTCGCCGTTCCCGACCCAGGCACGGTTGGCGACGACGATCCGGTCGTCGCCGTTGACCAGCACGGTCGCCGACGGCAGCGCCTCGAGGACGGCGGTCAGCTGCCGGACCTCGGCGTCGCGCTGCTCGTCGTCCCGGCGGTGGGCGTCGATGTCACGGAAGAAGACGGCGAGGCCGGCGGGGTCGGCGAAGGCGCGGACCTCGTACCAGCGGTTCTGCGGCTGGTAGTGGTAGTCGAACTGCCGGGGCCGGCGATCGGCCAGCACCTCGCGCATCTGGATCTCGAGCAGCGATCCCCTGGTGGCCGGGAAGCAGCCGGGGGCCAGTCGACCCAGCAGCTCGTCCGCCCGGCGCTCGAGCAGCGCCTCGGCCGCGGCGTTCAGGTACGTGAACCGGCCTTTGTGGTCGAGCCGGAACACGGCGTCGGGAACACCCGCCAGCAGATCCAAAGGTTGCTGGCGCCCCGCTTTATGAGGTCGCACGCTTGCCCGCTCTCTCCGCTGCTTCGGTCCCCCCGCCGGGGCGGATGTGACGGCACCGTCCGTCCGGCGACGCTGACGGAGGTCGGTGAATCACATCGAGAGTAGTTGCTTCACTGCGTGTTCAGACAGTCACGATCGAAGCTCTTTCTACGATCTTGTCCACGGGCGTGTCGGCGGGGAGAGTGCCCAGGACAGCACCCCAGTCGCCCGCGAGACGTGTGGCGCAGAACACATCTGCGACCGTCGCGGGGGCGTGCCGCAGCAGCAGCGAGCCCTGCAGGCACAGCGTGAGCAGCCCCGCGATCCGGCGCGCACGGAAGGGGAGCCCGTCGGTGTTCCCGAGCTCTGCGGAGAGCCGGTTCACGGCGTCGTCGAACCGACTGTCCGCGCCACGGGCGAGATCGATCTCGGCGGTGACGGCGGCGAGCGTGTCCGACGACCGGCCCATCGCGCGCAGGACGTCGAGAGCGATGACGTTGCCCGAGCCCTCCCAGATGGAGTTCAGCGGGGCCTGCCGGTACAGCCGGGGCAGACCGGAGTCCTCCACGAACCCGTTGCCGCCCAGCACCTCCATGGCCTCGGCGACGACGCCCGGCGTCCGCTTGCACACCCAGAACTTCGCCGCGGCGCCGGCCAGTCGCAGGAAGGCCGATTCCCCGCCGTCCAGCGCCGCCGCCAGGCGCACCGCCAGCACCGTCGCGGCCTCGCTCTCCAGGGCCAGGTCGGCCAGCACGTTCTGCATCAGCGGCTGATCGACCAGCAGAGCGCCGAAGGCCCGCCGGTGGCGCGCGTGGTGGATGGCCTGCGTCAGGGCGGCGCGCACGGTCGCCGCCGAACCCAGGACGCAGTCCAGCCGTGTGGTGTTGACCATCTCGATGATCGCCGGGACCCCACGCCCAGGCTGACCCACGAGCCAGCCCGTCGTCCCGTCGAACTCGACCTCGCTGGAGGCGTTGGACCGGTCCCCCAGCTTGTCCTTCAGACGTTGCAGGTGGAACACGTTGCGGCTGCCGTCGGGCAGGACCCGGGGGACGGCGAAGCAGGACACGCCCTCCTCCAGCTGCGCCAGCACGAGGAAGACGTCACTCATCGGGGCCGACGTGAACCACTTGTGCCCCGTCAGCCGGTAGGAACCGTCCGGCTGGGGGACGGCGCGCGTCGTGTTGGCGCGAACGTCGGAGCCACCCTGCTTCTCGGTCATCCCCATGCCCGCGACCAGCCCGCGCTTGCCGGTCGGCTCGGCCAGCCCGAACTGGTAGACCGTCGACGTCAGGCCCGGTTCGTACCGGGCGGCCAGCTCCGGGGTACTGCGCAGCGCGGGGACGGCGGCGTAGGTCATCGTCACCGGGCAGCCGTGGCCCATCTCGTTCTGGGTCCAGGCGAAGTAGCCGACGGCGCGGCGCACGTGCGCGTGGGGGGAGGAGTCGGCCCACGGGGCCCCGGCCAGGCCGTTCCCGACGGCGGTGCGCATCAGGTCGTGCCAGGCGGGGTGGAACTCCACCTCGTCGATGCGATGGCCGTAGCGGTCGTGCGTGCGGAGCTTCGGCGGGTTCTCGTTGGCGAGCCTGCCCCACTCCTGCGCCTGCTCGCTGCCGGCCAGCCGACCGAGGTCCGCCAGGGACTCCAGGGTCGCGGCGTCGGCGTGGCGGACGCAGGCCTCGGCGAGGACCGTGTCGCCGGCGATCGGGTCGTGGCCGATCAGCGGCGGGACCTGGTTGGTCACCTCGTGGGTCGTGCTCATGCCTGGACCGTACGACGTGCGCGCCGGTGGAGCGGTCCGGGGCGCACTAGCGCTCGCGGGCTGGATCGACGAGCCGCTCGGCGATCGCGTCCACCGTCTGCAACCTCCCGATCAGCACGTCGGTGACCAGGTCGAACGCCTCGGCGTCGGTCAATGACGACGGCCGGCCGAGGCGGGCGAGGTAGACCGCGGTGGCGATCCAGGCGAACGGCCGGTTCCCCTGCACCAACGGCGCCGTCGTGACGAGGGAGTGCAGCAGCGCTGCCGCCCGGTGCTCCGCCGAGGGATAGACGTCCCGGCCGTCCGCCCGCGCCTCGACACGGGCGAGGGCCGCGCTCAGCAGGCCCATGTCGCGGACGGCCACGGTCGGGCCCACCGTCCGACGGGCCACCTCGAGCAGGTCCTCGAGAGTCAGTCCTGCCACCGGCCGAGCCATTCGACGGCCCCGGCGAACCGGG
>NZ_SPQM01000228.1 GCF_004570345.1 Blastococcus sp. CT_GayMR20
CGGGCGGCTGGCGGACGCCGGCGTGCGGGTGGAGGTCCCCCTGTACGGGCTGGCGCCCCAGCACACCTACCGGGATGCCAATCCCTTCGTGCACGAGGTGTACCGGCAGCTGGCCGTCGAGGAGCCGACGCAGGGCATCGCGCTGGTCGGCGACTCCGCCGGCGGCGGGCTGGCCCTCGGTGTCGCGCAGGAGCTGCTCGGCGACCCCCTGCTCCGGCGGCTGGTCCTGCTGTCGCCGTGGCTGGACCTGACGCTCAGCCATCCGGAGTTGGACGAGGTCGGCCGGCGGGACCCGTGGCTGTCGCGGCCGGGGCTGCGGGAGGCGGCCGCCGTGTGGGCCGGCGGGGACGACCCGACCGCGCCCCGGCTGAGCCCGGGGAGCGGCTCGCTCGAGGGGCTGCCGCCCACGACGCTCCTCGTCGGCACCCACGAGCTCTGCCTGCCCGACTCGACGGACTTCGCCGCGGCGGCGCGGAAGGCCGGCGTCGAGGCCGACCTCACCGTGGTGGACGGGGCACTGCACGTCTACCCGCTGTTGCCCGTGCCGGAGGGCGCCGAGGGCACGCGGCAGGTCGTCGCGGCGGTGGCGGCTACTTCCTGAGTCGCCCTGCCAACGCCTTCAGACGGGCTGCAGGCGTCTTCTTCGGGGCCTTCGCCTCCTTGCCCGAGGCGCGGATCGCGTCGTCCGTCGCGGCGGCCTGGGGGGTCGGCGCCGTGCCGCCGAGGTGCGCCGGCTGCCACCAGCGGTCATCGGGGCCGGCCGGCTGGTCGGGATAGCTGCGCTGGGCCTCGTCCAGCACCTCCTCCATCGCGGCGCGGGTGCGGCGCAGCAGGGCCTGGGGCTTCTCCCCCGCCTCGGGGACGATCGGCTCGCCGAGGATGACCGTCACCGGGACGCCGCGGCGGAGCTCGACCTTGTGGCCCTTGGTGGCGACACGGTGCCCGCCCCAGACGGCGGCGGGGATGATGGGCACGCCGGCCTGGACGGCCATCCGGGGGGCGCCGGCCTTCAGGTCCTTCACGGTGAAGCTGGTGCTGATGGTCGCCTCGGGGAAGACGCCGACCACCTCGCCGTCCTTCAGCGCGCGGACGGCGAGGTCGAAGGCGGCGGCCCCGGCCTTCCGGTCGACCGGGATGTGCTGCATGGCGCGCATGAACCTGCCGGCGAACCAGTGGTCGAACACGGCTGATTTCGCCATGAACCGGACGAGCCGGTGCTGCGGCAGGGCGCCGAGACCGAGGAAGGTGAAGTCGAAGAAGCTGACGTGGTTGCTGCAGATGATCGCGCCACCGCTCGTCGGCACGTGCTCGGAGCCGCGTACGTCGAAGCGGAACCCGAAGAGCCGGAAGACGACCAGGCAGGCGCGGATGACGAACCGGTAGGGCCGGTCGCGCCGGACCGGGGTGGTCCCGAAGAGGTCCGGGCGGATGACGTCGCGCCAGCTCGCCGTGTACATGGCCGGAATCTAGCCCGTACGGCTGGCAGTTGCCTGGGCGGTCGTGATCTCGACGGCGGACCGGACCACGGCCGTGAGGTCCCCGCCGGTGGCCGCGTGGATGCGGCGCTGCAGGTCGGCGCCGGTGCCGCGGCGCAGGATGGCGGCGATCCCCTCGCTCACCCGCTGGTCGTCGCCGGCGTCGGCGAGCGCGGGCCGGACGTGCTCCAGCAGGTCGCCGAGGACGTCGGCGGCGGGCGCGGGGCGCCCGGTACGGGGGTGGACGAGGTCGCCGGTCATGCCGGACCGCCCCGCGCGCCAGGCGGCGAGCCGCAGGATCCGCGCCGGGACCTCCGGTGGCGGGTCGGTGTCGCGGGCGGCTGTCTCCACCAGGCCGCGGACGACACCGGCCAGGGTGACGGCGTCCTCCACGCGCAGCGCGACGTCGGCGCTCCGCACCTCCACGGTCGGCCACGTGTCAGAGAGGCGGGCGTCGAAATAGACCATGCCGGTGTCGAGGACCGTCTCGGTGGCCAGCACGTCGTCGACGAGGCGGTGGTAGGAGGCCGCGTCGGCGAAGACCTCGTTCGGCCCGGCGGAGGGCCAGCGGTTCCAGGCCTGGGAGCGGAAGCTGGCGTAGCCGCTGTCGGCGCCCTGCCAGAACGGCGAGTTGGCGGTCAGCGCGGTGAGCACCGGCAGCCAGATCCGGATCCGGTCGAGGACGGCGATCCCCTCGTCCTCGTCGGCGACGGAGACGTGCACGTGGCAGCCGCAGGTGAGCATCTCGCGGGCGGTGAGGGCGAAGGCGTCCAGCATGCGGCCGTAGCGCTCGCCCTGCGTGGGGACGGGTTCGACCGCGACCGGTGAGGTGGCCAGGGCGGCGACGTGCGCGCCGACGGAGGCCGCGGCGGCCTGGGCGCGACCGCGCCAGAAGCGCAGCTCGGCGTCGACCTGGTCGAGGGTCGGGCAGACGGCGGTGCCGAGCTCGATCTGCTGGGCCTTGAGCTCGGGCATGAGGTGGGCGGCGGACGCCGCGTCGGGCTCCTCGTCCTCCCGGTCGGCCCGGTCGTGTTCCGCCGCGTCCTCCCCCTCGCCCCGGCGGGCGGCCACGGTCAGGGCGTCCGGGCCGAGCGGAACCGGGCGGCCGTCGCCGTCGACGACCAGCAGCTCCTCTTCGACGCCCACGGTCCGCACCGGCCCATCGTTCCCAGCTGGTGTCAGATCCGCTCCCTGGGGGCCGGCCTTCCACTCCTTCGGGCATCACGTGACCGTTATCCCCAACTCGGATTTGAGTTTGTGGCGGTACCTGCGGTCCCGCCACACCCGTTAGTCCCGATCCGACCGCCGGCGCACCTCCCGCGATTGCTGAGATGGCGCCCGGAGGGCGCCGGTCTGGTCGGTTCGGCAAGTGACGACGAACCGAACTCCTATTTTTGTTGGGGATAACGGTAGTGTTCGGTCATGCGAGGTGGGTGGCAGCAGCCGCTGCCCGACATGCCGGCCCCTCCCCCGGCCCGCGCCTGGCGGCGACTGGATGCGCCACCGGGGTACGAGGCGCAGTGGCGCCGGCTCTCGGAAGCCGCCCTCGAGCTCGGGCTGGGGCCCGAGCAGCTGGCTGAGACGGGGCTCGACCCTCTGGCCGCCGCGCGCGGGTGGAAGCCGGCGACCGTGGCGCTCTACAGCAAGGTGGCCCGCTACGGCGGGATCGCCCTGCCGACGGCACCGACGCCCGAGCCCGACCCGCCGGAGCTGGACCTGCGCCCGCTGACCCGCATCCGGAGCGAGGACCCCGAGCACCTGCGGACGGTGGCGTGGTGCGCGATCGCGTTGGGCTGGCCGGCACCGGTCGGCACGTTCCGGTCGCTGCGGCGCGACCAGGTGCACGCCACCGCCCGGAGGCTGTTGA
Source organism: Blastococcus sp. CT_GayMR20 (assembly GCF_004570345.1). The sequence goes on from NZ_SPQM01000228.1 coordinate 3,343, forward strand.
TCTCCACCGACGACGGCGAGTGGGCGGTGCCGGGTGCGCTGACGGCGTGGCACGCGTGGGAGACCGTCCGGGGGCGCTTTCCCGCGCTCGCCGCCAGCCCGTGGGTGCTGCCGGCGCTCCGGCGCGGTCCGGGGCTCGACTCGACGATCGGTGGCCGGCTGTCCAACCAGGCCCTCCAGGTGACGTTCGCCAAGCATGCCGTCCGTACGGCCCAGCACCTCCGGGCGACGGCCGCGCCGTCGCAGCGGGAGCACGCCGAGGCGCTCGCGCTCGCCTACCGCGAGCTGTCCTACGACTCCTACCGCCGGCTCGCGCTCGCGGCCGGCGCCCCACCCGTCGCCGCCCGCGGCGTCGTCCGGGCAGCCCGCGCGTTCGCTCGCACGACACGCACTCCCCGCCTTGCCGGCTGATCCGACTTCTCGTTCAGAACGGAGCCGCTTCGGGGAGCGTCGGTGGTGGCCCGGGCAGGGCGCGTTGCTCGATGCGGTCGCGCAGGCCCGGTGGCCGGGTGCTGCGGATGATGCCGCCGGGGGTGGTCACCCGCAGCACACCGTTCGGGAGCAGGACGAACCGCCAGCCGGGGGCGTGGGTCTTGAGCCGGTGGTGGTGCCGGCACAGGCAGCACAGGTTCTCGCAGTCCGTCGGCCCGCCTGCGCCGTAGGGCACGACGTGGTCCAGGTCCGTGCGTCCGACCGGCTGGCCGCAGTGCCGATGCCGGCAGGTCGTGTCCCGGGTCCTGCCGAAGCGGCGCTGACCCGGGCTGGGCGCGTACCGGTCCACCGCCGGGGGCGGGCCGAGCACGGGGCAGCCGCAGGCGCCGGTGGCGTTGTCGCCGGGGTGGTCGGGGCAGCCGCGGCGGGCGATCCGCTCCAGCTCCGCCCGGCTGGCGGTGGCCAGCAGCCCGCCGTTGGCGTCGGTGACCGCCACCCGCAGCGACCCACCCCCGCAGGCGCCTGCAGCCCGCCCGGGCGGACGGCGTCCAGATCGGCCAGCAGCTCCCGCACCTGGCATGCGGTGATCGGCTGCCCGTTGACCTCCCCCGGCTCTGTCCCCGCTCCACTGATCGTCGGCAGCGGAGCGGTCACGGTCAGGTGGGCGGTGACCGGCGGGCGGCTGGTGTCCCACGGCCGCAGGATCAGCTCGGCATGGGTCAGCGCCCGCAGCTGGTCCATCGGCCGCTCGTCGCCGTCGTTCCTCCGCATCCAGGCCAGCTCGTCGATCGTGGACCAGCACGCCGCCGCCACCGGTGTCTGCATGTCGGTGGCCAGCACGCTCATCCCGTCGCCGGCCCGCCCACAACCGCAGCGCTGCCCGCTTCTCCACCTCCTTACGGCGCCGCTCGGCGGCGTAAGCGTCCTCGGCGAGCACCTCCCGCTCCAGCCGCACGCGCAGCCGACGCAGGGAGAGATCCGCGGCCTCCGGGAGCACCCGCGGCACCACCGCCTCGGCAACGCCTGCCGCGGTGGGGCCGAGCACGTCGGCGAACACCCGCGCCCGCCGCATGGTCAGGGCGCGATCGGCGACCGCCGCCCACACCTCGGGCAGCCGGTCGAGGAACAGATATGCCTCGGCGGCGGTCCGCGCCGCCAGGGCCTGCGAGCAGTCCAGCAGCGCGGCGACCTCGTCGATGAAGAACTCACTCGTCCCCGGGATCGGCCCGTCCGCCGACCCGTCCGACCGTTCGCGGCCGGGCCGCGCATCGCCGGGGTCGGGAGCGCGGCGGCGCGCGGCCAGGTCCATCACCAGATGCATCTGATAGGCCTCGAGCACGTCCCGCAGGCCGGCGACGTTCACCAGCTCGTGCGAGACCGACGCCTCCGACCGCACCCCCGCCGGGAAGATCTCGGCCAGCCGAGACGGCCGCCCCTCCGCCGGACCCGGCACCTCGACGCCACCGAACGGAGCGATCGCCAGGTCGACGCCGTATCCCTCGAACACATG
>NZ_SPQM01000229.1 GCF_004570345.1 Blastococcus sp. CT_GayMR20
CACCCCCGCGGGCGGCGCCGCTCCCCCGGCCGCCCGCGCGGCCCGGCCCGCCTGCGTCGCGCTGCCGACGGCGACCACCACGGCGCGTCCCCGCCCGGCGACGACCGTCGTCCCGTCGAAGAGCATGCAGGTCCGGTCGGCGACGTCGGCACCCGGCGTGGCCGGAACGGTCTTGGAGACCGACAGCGACTCGCCGGTCAGGTTGGACTCGTCGACCTCGAGGTCCTGGGCCTCCAGCAGGCGGGCGTCGGCCGACAGCACGTCGCCGGACTCGACGACGACCACGTCGCCCACCCGCAGCGCGCTGCCCGGCACGTCCTCGTGCCCGTCCGCGGTCTCGCGGTGGACGGTGACGTCCTGCTCCAGCAGCAGCGACTCCAGCGCCGTCTCCGCCCGGAGCCGCTGGACGCCGCTGAGCAGGGCGTTCCCCACCGTGACCCCGCCCACGAGCAGCGCGTCGGTGGACTCCCCCAGCATGGCGGTCGCCGCGGCGCCGGTGGCCAGCACGGGGGTCAGCGGGTCGGAGAGCTCGGCCCCGACGGTCCGCGCGAAGCGGACGGGCCCCCGGACGACCGGCAGCGCGGCGACCCGGCGGACGGGCGTGAGGACGCGGGAGGTCGCGGGCGCAGGTTCCTCGGGCAGCTCGGCGAGGCGGCGCCGCACGTCGTCCGGGTCGAGCGCGTGCCAGGGCGTGTGGACCGACAGCGGCGGTGCCGGCCGGACGGCGGCACGGACCGCGGACACGGTGCCGGCGGTCATCGTCCAGGCGGTCGCCGTCTTGCCGGGCGCGGTGGCCTTGCGCTGGCCGTACGCGGCACTGCCGACCGCGGCGAGCAGCCCGCCGAGCACGTTGCCGGTGAGCGCGGTCTGCACCGACTGGCGGCTCACCGTCCGCGCGGCGCGGGTCGCGGACACGATCCTGCAGGCGCCGGCGAGGCTCTCCCCGGTGACCAGGTCGGCTCCCCAGGCGGGCGCACGGCCGGCCCGGACCGGGGCCACGGCGACGTCGGCGGCGAGCAGCGCCGGCCCGTCGACCGCGGAGACGAGCAGGACGCCGCGTCCGTCCGACTGCAGCCGGCGCACGGTGTCGACCAGGGCCTCGTCGGCGGGCGCCACCTCGTCGGCCGCCGCCGCGATCTCGCGGGCGCCCACGGAGTCGGTGAGGACCAGCCGGTGCCCGGCCTCGGTGGCGGCGGTGAGCAGCGCCTCGGCGTGCGGGTCCAGCTCGGCCGCCACCGTCACCACACCGACGCGCCGGCGGCCGTCGAGGACGGTGCGGACCTCGCCGCCCGGGGCGTCGGCCGACGAACGCGGGGGTCCCAGGCGGCGCCCGGATCCGTCGGGTCCGCCGTCGCCGAGCAGCCGGGTGGCCGTCGTCCACACCTCGGCGTCCGTCCAGCCGTCGGCGTCGGCGGTCGCCTCGAGAACGGTCGGCGGACCGGTGCACAGGGCCGCCGCGTCGACCACCACCGTGTCGACGCGGTCCAGCCGGCGGTAGGCCGACCCGTCCATCGGCAGCACGTCGCGCCGGCACAGGAGCAGGCCCAGCGAGGCGGCGAACGCCTCGCGGCCCTGGTAGGCCGCCTTCGGGGTCAGCGCCTTGAGCATGTCCGCCGACCGGCCCGGACGGCGGGTCAGCGGCAGCAGCGCCAGCGCGGCGGCCAGCTCGGTGGGGCCGAGCCGTGACCGGTAGTTCTCGATCGGCCCGGGCGGCAGCGGCGCCGGGCGCTGCCCGGGCGGGGCCAGCGGTTCCCCCGGGTCGTCCTCGGGCTCCGGGCGGCAGAGCTCGTCCTCGCGCCGCCGCCACACCTGCCGGCGGGCCCGCGCCTCCAGCGCCTGCTGGACGGCGATCGTCGCGTTGAGCGCGGGCACGGTCGGGCTCTGGGTCATGGCGTGCAGGAGGGCGCTGGTGCCGGAGAAGGCGATGTCGGTGCCGATCGGGCCGATCCGCGACTCGAGCGCGTCCTTGATCCACTGCTGGGAGTCCAGCAGCGCGATGGCGAGGGTGACGTGGCGGCTCAGGGCCGGGATGGGCAGCATCTTCGCGAACGCCGCCACGCCGACCGCCGCGGTGTCGATCGCCGCGGTGACGAGCGCGGCCAGCAGCGGTTCGAGGTCGGCCGGGTGGTCCTGGCGCTGGGGGAAGACGCGTCGTCCGCCGCGGGCCTGCTCGACCGCGGTCACCACGCCGACGACGTCCTCGACGGACACCCGGCGGTCGTCGACGGCGACGAGGACGCGGCCGACGACGTCGTTCACCGTCGCCCACTCGACGCCCTCGAGCCGCTCGAGCTGGCGCCGGAGCGCCCGGCGGACCTCCGGCTGCTCCTCCGCGGCCGGGGCGGCGATCTCGACCTGGACGTGCCGCCGGTCGCGGAACACCCGCCGCGTCTGCCGGGCGAGCGGGGGCTCGACCATGCCGCGGGCGACGTCGACGATGCCGCGCACGTGGCCGTCGGGGAAGGGATCGGCGCCGGTGACGAGGGTGCCGACCGCGCGCGCTCCGGTCCGGGCGATGCCCAGCGACCCGGAGGCGACCGCACGGCCGGCGCCCGCGGCGGACCGGACCGTCCGCGCGGTGAGGCGGGTCGACTCCTCGAGCAGCCCGACGGTGAGGGCGGCGGGAGCCAGCGCCAGCGACGCACCCGCCGCCGTGAGGCGCGCAGCCGTCCCGATCGAGGCGCGCGCGGCCTCGACGCGGCGGAACAGACCCATCGGCGTCCCCTGTACGACGGTTCCCCCGGACGTTACGCCGCCCGGACGGGCCCGGCCCGATATCGGCTTTCGGCGGCTCCCGGCTGGGCACAGCACCTCCATGGCCGAGGTCCGGGCGGACGGCGCCACCACGAGCACGACGGCCGGGGCGCCCGGCGCGCCGAGCGACGCCACGTCCCCGCAGCGGCTCTCGGCGCGCGACTGGGCCCGCGTGCTCCAGCGCGCCGGACGGGAGGTCCTCGACGACCGGCTGATGCTCTACGCCGCGGGTGTCTCCTTCTTCGCGCTGCTGTCGATCGCTCCGCTGCTCGTGACGGCGATGTCGGTCTACGGGGCGATCAACACACCCCAGGAGGCAATGGAGCAGCTGTCCGAGGTCGTGCGCAAGCTGCCCGACGAGCTCCAGCCCCTCGTGGCCGACCAGCTCACCACGATCACCACCGCGTCGGGCCAGGTGCTCACGGTGCGCGGGCTGATCGGGCTGCTGCTCGCGCTGTTCACGGCGACGACCGCCGCCACCTACCTGATCGACGCGCTGACCCTCGCCTACCACGAGACGGAGACGCGCAGCCTCCTGCGCCGCACCCTGCTCGCGGTCGTCTTCGTCCTGGCCGGGGCGCTGCTGGTCGGGGCGGTGCTCGTCGGCGCCGGGATGGTCTCGGACTGGCTGGACTCCGCGCCCGGTCCGGTGCGCGCCGCGGGTCCGGTGCTCGCCTGGGTGGTCCTGGCGACGCTGCTGGCGATGACCCTGTCGCTGCTCTACCGCTTCGCCCCCGACCGGAAGCAGGCGCGGTGGCGCTGGATCAGCGTCGGCGCCCTGGCCGCCACGGTCCTCTGGCTGGGCACATCGGTCGCGCTGCTGGCCTACGTGCAGACGCTCGGCAGCTACGAGACGACCTACGGGCCGCTGGCCGGCGTCGCCATCAGCATGTTCTGGCTCTGGCTCACCGTCTTCCTGCTGATCGTCGGCGCGTCGGTGAACGCGGAGACAGAGCGCCAGACCGTCCGCGACTCCACGGTCGGCCCCGAGCGGCCGCTGGGTGAACGGGGCGCGGTGGTGGCCGACAGCGCCCCGCCCTATCCGGGCGAGGAGTAGCTCCCCCGCCACAGAGGTGCCGAAATCGCGGTTCCGGCACGCCGCCGCAGGTGCCGAAACGGCCATTTCGGCACCTGGGTCCCTCGCGAGGGTGGGCGCCGGGCGCGTGCGGCACCCGCGCCCGGGGAGCGGAAAACGGCCGATGCCGTGCCGCTGGAATGGCGAAGATCACGAGGTTGGCATACCTCACACCTTCGGAAGTTCATGTCGATGTCCACTTCGGCCGACGATCAGGGGAGAGCGCCTCCGGCGCACCCGAGAACGGCCAGAGAGGCAGACGTGAGTTCCGAGCGCGGCGCGGTCCCTGACAGCGCGAACCCTGACGTGGTCCTTGTCGGCGGCGGCATCATGAGCGCCACGCTCGCGGCGCTGATCGGCGTCGTCGCCCCGCAGTGGAGCGTCACGGTCTTCGAGTCGGGCGCGGACGTGGCCGGTGAGAGCTCCGGTCCGTGGAACAACGCCGGAACCGGCCACGCCGCGCTCTGCGAGCTCAACTACACGCCGGCCGGCCCGGACGGCCGCGTGGACCCCGCGAAGGCCGTCACGATCAACGAGCAGTTCCAGGTCTCGCGCCAGTTCTGGTCGCACCTGGTGCGCGAGGGGATGACCGGGTCGCCCAAGAGCTTCGTGACGCCGGTCCCCCACCTGAGCTTCGTCACCGGCGAGGACGGCCGCGCCTACATGCGGGCCCGCCACGAGGCGCTCGGCGCCCAGCCCCTCTTCGAGGGCCTGGAGTACACCGAGGACGCCGCGCAGCTCGCCGAGTGGCTGCCGCTCATGATGGCCGGGCGCGATCCACGCCAGACCGTCGCCGCCACCCGCTCGACCGCGGGCACCGACGTCAACTTCGGCGCGCTCACCCGGCTGATGCTCTCCGACGCCGAGGGGCGCGGTGTTCCCGTGCACTGCAACCAGCGCGTCCAGCACCTGGAGCGCGACACCGACGGCCGGTGGATCGTCACGGTCCGCGACACGGTCACGGGCGAGCGACGCACGGTCCGCACCCGCTTCGTGTTCGTCGGCGCCGGAGGCGGTGCGCTGCCTCTGCTCCAGCGGGCCGGCATCCCCGAGATCGCGGGTTTCGGCGGCTTCCCCGTCAGCGGTCGCTTCCTGCGCACCACCTCGCCGGAGCTGGTCAGCAGCCACCAGGCGAAGGTCTACGGCCAGGCCGCCGTCGGCGCCCCGCCGATGTCGTTGCCTCATCTGGACCTGCGGTTGATCGACGGCGACCACTCGCTGATGTTCGGCCCCTATGCCGGCTTCTCGCCCAAGTTCCTCAAGGCCGGCTCCCTGTTCGACCTGCCGCGCAGCGTCCGGCCGGACAACCTCGGCTCCATGCTGGGCGTCGCGCGCACCGAGCTGGCGCTGACCCGGTACCTGATCCGCGAGCTGATGCAGTCCGGGTCCGACCGGCACCAGACGCTCACCCACTTCGTGCCCGACG
>NZ_SPQM01000022.1 GCF_004570345.1 Blastococcus sp. CT_GayMR20
TCGGGGACGAACGGGGAGTTCTGCGCCTGGCGCCCCTCGCCCGCGAAGGACCGGCGTCCCCCCGCGCTGCGCGGGCTGGTCCGCCGGCTGGCGCTGTGGGGTTCCGGCTCCCAGGGCGAGTACCTCGCCTGGGGCCGCCCCCGGCCCGTCCCGCCGGCCCGGCCGACCGCGGCGCGCGACGTCGACCCGCCCGTGGTGCTGCGCGAGATGCCCAGCACCCCCACGATCCGGCCCGCGGCGCCTTCCCCCGCTGCGGCCCTCATTCCCCGCGGTGCGGCGGTTCCCGCCGCGACGCGGGTCGTTCCACCCGCACCTACTGTGGCCGGGTGTTCACCACCCGGCCCGAGCTCGCCGGCACGTTCGGAATGGTCGCCTCAACCCACTGGCTGGCCTCAGCAGCGGGAATGGCCGTCCTCGAAGCAGGGGGCAACGCCTTCGACGCGGCCGTCGCCGCCGGTTTCACCCTCCAGGTCGTCGAGCCGCACCTCAACGGTCCCGGAGGCGAGGTCCCCATCCTCTTCGCGAGGGGCGGGAGTGACCCGGACGCGGGGCGACCCGTTCTCCTGTCCGGTCAGGGGATCGCCCCCGCCGGCGCGACGATCGAGGCCTTCGAGCAACTGGGTCTCGACCTCGTCCCCGGCACGGGCCTCCTTGCCGCCACCGTTCCGGGCGCCGTCTGCGCCTGGCTGACGCTGCTGCGCGACCACGGCACCCAGCCGTTGGACGCCGTCCTCCGCTACGCCATCGAGTACGCCGGGACCGGTCACCCTCTCCTTCCCCGGGTGACCGCGACCGTGGCCTCGGTCTCCGAGCACTTCCGCACCTCCTGGCCTACCTCGGCCGCCACCTGGCTCACCTCCGACGGTGCCCCTCCGGACGCCGGCAGACTGTTCCGCAATTCGGTTCTCGCCTCGACCTACCGCCGACTGCTCTCAGCAGCGCGCGGACCCTCCCGGGAGGCGCAGATCGATGCGGCGATGGCTGCCTGGTCACAAGGATTCGTCGCAGAGGCGATCGACAGATTCTCCCGGTATCCGGTGCAGGACGACTCCGGTCGTGCCCATCCCGGATTTCTGACCGGCGACGATCTGGCCGGCTGGACGCCGACGTACGAGCCGCCGGTCACCCTCGACCGGCAGGGGTGGACGCTCGCGAAGGCCGGGCCGTGGTCCCAGGGACCGGCGCTGCTCCAGGCGCTGGCGATGCTGGACGACGTCCCACCGGCCGGGACCGACCGGGTCCACGCGAGCGTCGAGGCGGTCAAGCTGGCGATGGCCGACCGCGAAGCCTGGTACGGGGACGTCGACGACGTCCCGGTGGACGATCTCCTCTCGTCCACGTACGCCACCGAGAGGCGGGCGCTCATCGGGAGCACGGCCAGCAGAGCCCTGCGGCCGGGTTCCCCGGGTGGGCGCCCGCCTCGGCTTCCTTCCCTGCTGAGCCGGGAAGGCGCCCCGCACCACCCCGCCGGCCCCGGCACCGGGGAGCCGACGATCAGCCGCAGCGGCACGACGCGCGGCGACACCTGCCACGTGGACGTCGTCGACCGCTGGGGCAACCTGGTCTCCGCCACTCCCTCCGGCGGCTGGTTGCAGAGCTCGCCGGTCGTCCCCGAGCTCGGGTTCCCGCTCGGGACCCGGGCGCAGATGTTCTGGCTGGAGCGCGGCCTGCCCAACTCGCTGGCCCCCGGCAAGCGGCCCCGCACCACCCTCACGCCTTCGCTGGCCCTGCGCGACGACGAGCCCGTCCTGGCCTTCGGCACGCCGGGCGGCGACCAGCAGGAGCAGTGGCAGCTGTGCTTCTGGCTCGCCCACGCCGTCGACGGGCTCGACCTGCAGGCGGCCATCGACGCGCCGGCCTGGCACACCACGGCCTTCCCGTCGTCCTTCTTCCCCCGGGACATGACGTCCGGCGAGGTCGTGGTCGAGTCCCGCATCGGGGACGACGTGGTCGCGGGCCTGCGCGGGCGCGGCCACGACGTCACCGTCTCCGGTCCGTGGACGCTGGGACGGCTGTCGGCGGTCAGCCGCGACCCCCGGACCGGGATCCTCCGTGCGGCGGCCGACGCCCGCGGCATGCAGGGCTACGCCGCAGGCCGCTGAGTCGGCGGCCGGAGCCTTCGCCGCTGGGGGGACATAGGGTGATGGCCCGCGGCGTGTGCCGATCCCCCTCGCGTGGAAGGAACCGGTCGTGAACGCCGCCGAGACGCCGTCAGCGCCGTCGGCCAGGCACCTGGCCGCGGTCCGGCGACTCGAGTCCACGGCCCTGGGGTCGGAGGGACTGCAGCGGCTGACCGGGATCGCGGCGCGGCTGGTCGGTGCGGACATGGCGGCGGTGGCCCTCGTCGGCGACGTCGTGACGGTGGTGGCGGGAACCGGCCTGCCCGCGGGAAGCCTCGGCCGGCAGGTGCCGCTCGCCGACTCGCTGACCGCCGTGTCGTTCGCCTCGGAACGGCCGCTGGTCGTGCCGGACACCCGCCGCGACGCGCGGTTCGCGGCGCTCCCGTACGTCGGGAACGGCACCATCGGGGCCTATCTGGGCATCCCGCTCGTGGTGGTCGACGGCTCGCCCATCGGCGTGCTCTTCGCCTCCAGCCGCAGTGCCCGGGCATGGAGCGACAACGACGTGGCGCTCCTCCGGCAGCTCGCGGGCGCCGTGATGAGCGAGCTGGAGCTCGCCGCGCTGGCGCAGGAGTTCGAGGCGCACCGGCTGCGGTTCGAGCTGGCCATCGACGCGGCGCAGATCGGCAGCTTCGACTGGGACCTGCGGACCCGGCGGCTGGTCTGGGACGACCGCCTCGTGCAGATGTTCGGCTACTCGCGGGACACCTTCGACGAGACCATCGAGGCCTTCCGCGACCGCATCCACCCCGCCGATCTCGACCGCACGACGGCGGCGCTGAAGTCGGCGATCGACGGTTGCGGCGAGTACGAGGCGGAGTTCCGCGTGGCCCTCCCGACCGGCGAGACGCGGTGGGTGCAGGCCCGGGGGAGGGCACTGGCCGGCGACGACGGCTCGGCGTTGCGGCTCGTCGGCGCCGCATACGACACCACGGGGCAGCGGCACGGCGACGCCCGCGTGGCCCGCGTCCTGGAGGCGATGAACGCGGCCTTCTTCTCCCTCGACCGGCAGTTCCGCTTCACCTACGTGAACGCCGAGGCCGAACGGGTGCTCGCCCGCACCCGTGTGGAGTTGCTGGGGGTCACGATCTGGGAGGCGTTCCCGGGCACGGACGGCAGCGCCTTCGGGGAGAACTACCGGGGCGCCGTCGAGACCGGCCAGGAGCGGGTCTTCGAGTCCTACTACCCGCCGTTCGAGGCCTGGTACGAGGTGCGGGCCTCACCGAGCCCCGACGGGCTCTCCGTCTACTTCCTGGACGTGACCGAGCGACGGGCGGCCGAGGAGAGCGCGCGCCGGGCGACCGCGCGGCTCTCGCTCATCGCCGAGGTGGCGTCGGCGGTGTCGGACGCGCTCACCGAGCCCGGTGGCGAGGAGGTCGCGGTGCAGCGCCTGGCGCGGTCGGTCGTCCCCGTGCTCGGCGACTGGGTGATCGCCAGCCTCGTCGGTGAGGACGGCCAGTTGCACGACGTGGCGAGCTGGCACCGCGACCCGCAGCGCCGCGACCTGGCGGCGCGGTACTCGGAGCTGCGGCTGGGCGCCCTGCAGTCGACCGCCCCGATCGTGGAGGCGCTCCGCTCCGGTCAGCCGATGCTGGTGCCCGACGTCGCTGCGGCGGTCGGGCGCACCCTGCCACCCGGAGAGGTGCGCGACGTCTTCGCCCAGCTCGCCCCGCAGACCGCCGTCGCGCTCTCGTTGCAGGCGCGCGGCCGCACCGTCGGGGCGCTGAGCATCTACCGGTCGGCCGGGCGTCCGCCGGCGGACGACGACGACGTCGCCACCGCGCGCGAGGTGGCCGACCGCGTCGCGATGGCGCTGGACAACTCGCGGCTCTACGAGCAGCAGCGGCGGCTGGCCGAAGGGCTCCAGCGCAGCCTGCTCACCGCGCCGCCCGAGCCCGACCACGCCGAGATCGTGGTGCGCTACCGGCCGGCCATGCGGGCGGCGGAGGTCGGCGGGGACTGGTACGACGCGTTCCTCCAGCCGTCCGGCGCGACGATGGTGGTCATCGGCGACGTCGTCGGGCACGACACCGAGGCGGCGGCCGCGATGGGCCAGTTGCGCGGGATGCTGCGGGGGATCGCCTACCGGGAGGGCCCGGGGCCGGCCGCCGTCCTCACCCAGCTCGACGCCGCCATCCAGGGGCTGGGCATGGGCACGATGGCCACGGCGGCGATCGCGCGGGTGGAGCAGACGCCGGAGGAGCGCGACGCCGGGCTGACCCGGCTGCGCTGGTCCAATGCCGGGCATCCGCCGCCGCTCCTCCTGCACGTCGACGGCCGGATCGAGGAGCTCGCGCCGGCGCGGGCGGAGCTGATGCTCGGCGTCGACCCGCACACGCGCCGCACCGATGCCGTGGTCACCGTGCAGCGCGGGGCCACGCTCCTCCTCTACACCGACGGGCTGGTCGAGGGCCGCGACCTGCCCCTGGACGAGGGCATCGCCCGGCTGCGCGAGGCGCTGGCGGAGCTGGCCGGCGAGCCCCTCTCGGTGCTCTGCGACGAGGTGATCGAGCGGCTTCGGCCCGAGGGCCTGCAGGACGACGTGGCCCTGGTGGCGGTCCGCCTGCACCGGGAGGACCGCCCGCGGCCGGCGGAGGCGGGTCCCGAGCGCGTGCCGGACCTGGTCGACCCGCCCCCGCACGGGGGCTGAGCTGCCTTCAGCGGGGCAGCAGGGCCCAGACGTACTTGTGGCCGTGGCTCACGTACCAGCCGTGCTGGCTGGCCATCTCGGCGATGAGGTACAGACCGAGGCCGCCCTCGCTGGGGTCGCGGCCGATCGCCGGCGACGGCGGGTACGCAGGAGCCTGGTCGGAGACCTCGATCAGGTACGCGTCGGGCGTCTCGCGGACGGTGGCCTGGACCCCGCCCCGGCCGTGGCGCAGGGCGTTCGAGGCCATCTCGTCGAGCGCGAGGATCAGCTGGTCGCGCAGGTCGGGTCGGGTCGCCGCCCCCGCGTGGCGCCGCAGGTCCGCACGGACGCGGGGCAGCTCGGCGACGTCCTCCAGGCTCCAGGTGAGCACGGGGGCGGCCGGCGGAGGAGCCGCAGACGGCCACACGGGCCCGGCCGCCTGCCCTGTCACGCGCTGTACCCCTTGCTCGGTTCGCGGCCCCTGATCGGTGCAGGCCGAACAACTGCGTATGGGCCGCGGCGGGTGCTCCCAAACCTCAGTGCGACGCGGGTCACTCCCGCGGGGGGAGGTCAGGCGCTCAGTTCGGCGAGCTTCCGGACGGTGTTCCAGTTCCGTGCCGTGCCGGGGACCCCGATCAGCGTGTCCCACTTCCAGGAGGCCAGCGGCGTGTTCTGGATCCCGTCGGGCAGCCACAGGTACAGCTCGCGACCACGGACCAGGTAGTCCCCGCCTCCCCCGGCCTTGGGCAGCGCGTCGACGCGGGCGGGATCGGGCGGCTCCGGCAGGAAGGTGACGAGGTAGCGCGCGGGGTCGGTGGCCTCGGTGGCGAAGGGGTCACCCGCCACGACGGCGCCCATCTCCGCCCCGGTCCGGACCACGACCGGGACCGCGAAGCCGAACTCCTCCTCGATCGCCGCCGACAGGTCCGCCGCCAGCTCCGCCTCCCCGACACGGCTGGTGAGGACGACGTTGCCGCTGCGCAGGTGGGTGCGGACGTCGGCGTACCCGCGCGCGGTGAGGAGCTCCGTCAGCCGCGGCATCGCGACCTGGCGCGCCTTGCCGAGGTTGATCCCGCGCAGCAGGGCGACGTACGTCGTCGGCGGCCCCGTCGTCTTCGCCACGTCCGGACCGTAGCGGCTCCGCGAGAACTCAACCGCCCCGTAACCGGTCGGGAACACCGGCTGGCGACGCTCGGAGGAAGCGCACGGCGAACAGGGGGATCCGGTGGCCACTTCCGAGAAGACGACCGCGACGACGGCGGCGTCCTACGACCGTGCGGACCCGGATGCCCGCCCACCCTGGGGGGTGGCCGTGCCGCTGGGGCTCCAGCACGTGCTGGCCATGTTCACGTCGAACCTGACGCCGGCGATCCTGCTGGCCGGCGTCATCGGGGCGACGACCGGCGAGGCGACACTCCTGGTCCAGGCGGCCCTGCTCTGCGCCGGCCTGGCGACGCTGCTGCAGACGGTCGGCATCGGACCGGTGGGCAGCAGGCTCCCGCTCATGATGGGGGCCGGATTCGCCTTCATCGCCGTCGCGGTACCCCTCGCCGAGGACTTCGGGCTGTCGGCCGTCCTGGGCGGCGTGCTCGTCACCGCGGGGGTGCAGGTGGCCATCGCCCTCGGGATCCACAAGATCGCGTTCCTCTTCCCGCCGGTGGTGACGGGCACGATCATCCTGGTGATCGGCCTCGGCCTGCTCCCGAGCGGCGTCAACCTCGCCGCCGGCGGCCTCGGATCGCCGGACTTCGGCGCCCCGGTCAACTTCGCTGTCGCGGGCCTGGTGCTGGTGCTCACCGTCGTGCTCAACCAGTTCTGCCGGGGCCTGCTGTGCAGCGCGGCGGTGCTGATCGCGGTCGTCGTCGGGTACCTCGTGTCGATCCCCCTCGGTCTGCTCGACCTCTCGGGGGTCGGTGACCGACCTCTGGTGGCGGTACCCGCGCCGTTCGAGTTCGGCCTCTCCTTCCCCCTTGTCGCCGTGCTCTCCATGGCCGTGGTCGGCGTGGTCAACATGGTCGACTCGGTCGGCACCGTGCACGCGGTCACCGAAGGCGGCGCAGCCCGGCCCGCGACCACGCGAGAGCTGCGGGGCGGGATCCTCGCCGAGGGGGGCAGCGCCGTCCTCGGCGGAGTCTTCGGCGCACTGCCGACCACGATGTTCAGCCAGAACATCGGGCTGGTGGCGCTCACCAAGCAGATGAGCCGGCACGTCGTGACCATCGGCGCCCTGGTGCTGATCGGCCTCTCGCTGCTGCCCCAGGTCGCCGCCGTGCTGGCGGCGATCCCGCCGGCGGTCCTCGGCGGCGGCGTCCTGGTCCTCTTCGGCATGGTCTGCGCGATCGGCATCCAACTGCTGTCCAAGGACGGACTGGACACGCGGGCGCTGCTGATCGTCGCGCTGTCGGTGGGGCTCGGGCGGGGGATCGCCGCGGCGCCGGACGCCGTCGACCGCGTGACCGGAGAATGGGGTGCCCTCTTCGACTCGGGGATCGTGGTCGCTGCCGTCGTTGCCGTCGTCCTCAATCTGGTCCTGCCCGGTCGCCCGACGCGCAGCGGTCTGCCGGCATCGCCCGCAGAGGTGGTGGTCGCCGACGCCGTGGCGGAGCAGCGCCCGCCGGCGGTGTGAGCGCGGTCAGTTCCCGAAGACCGGTGACCAGACGCCGGTCAGGGCGCTGAGCGTGACCGCGGCGGCGCAGACCACCGCGGCAGCGAGCACGAAGGCGTAGTCCCTCGGCCGCAGGGACGAGCCACGGGCGTTGGTCCGGGGGATCCCGGAGTCGAACCCGCGGGCGTCCATGGCGGCGGCCAGCCGCGAGCCGCGCCGGATGGCGCCGACCAGGAGCGCGAACGCCGTCCCGGCGAACAGCCGCAGCTGGGCCACGGGGTTCCGGCCGGCGTCCACGCCCCGGGCCCGCCGGGCGAGCCGGATCGTCTGCCACTCGGTGGCCAGCAGGGGGACGAGGCGCAGCGCAGCGAGGGCGCCGTAGGCGAAGCGGGTCGAGACCCGCCAGTGCAGGGTCAGGGCGTCGGCGAGCCGGACCGGATCGGTGGACGCGACCAGCAGCACGCCCGGCAGCGCGAGCGCGAGGACCCGGACCGCCAGCCCCAGCGCCGACGGCCAGCCGCCCCCGTCCTCGTCGCCGAACAGCACGTTCACCCAGGCCACGCCGGCGGCGCCGAGCAGCAGCGGCCATGTGCGGGCCAGCAGCGCCCGGGGTGCGGCCAGGCCGGCCGCGGGCAGCAGGCACGCCTCGGCGGCCAGCACGACAGACGGGGTCACCACGTCGCCGCTGATCAGCAGGACGGGCAGGAGGACGGCGATCGCCCCGAGCTGGGCCACCGGGTTGATGGCCGACAGCGGCACCGGCCGGACCGGCCCGAGGGACAGGGGGAGCGTCATGCCGCCACCGGCTCGCCGGTCGTCCGGAGCTCCAGCACCTCATCGGCGAGGGCGGTGACGACGGCCGCGTCGTGGGTGACGAGCACGAGCGCCCGGCCCTCGTCCTGCTGTTCGGCGAGCAGGGCCACGAGCTCGGCCCAGGTCTCGCGGTCCTGCCCGAACGTCGGCTCGTCCAGGACGACGACCCCCGGCCGCGTGGCCAGCGCGGTGGCCACCGAGAGCCGCCGCTGCTGGCCGCCCGAGAGCGTGAACGGGTTGGCCTCCGCGAGCGCCGACAGCCCGAGCCGCTCGAGCAGCTGGTCGGCCAGCCGGTGCGCGTCGGCGCCCGCCGACCCGGCGCGCAGCGGGCCGAGGGCCAGCTCGTCGCGCACCCGGCCGGTCAGGAACTGGTGCTCCGGGTTCTGGAAGACCGCCCCGATGCGGCGGACGAGATCAGCGGCGGGCCACCGGTGCGGCGGCCCGTCGGGGCGGCGCAGACCGGTGGTGAGCGGAGGTGCAGCCGTGACCCGCCCGGTCGTCGGCCCGCGCAGGCCGGCGAGCAGGAGGGCCAGCGTCGACTTCCCGGTGCCGTTCGCGCCGACGACCGCCAGCGTGCGGCCCGCGGACAGGGTGACGTCCGTGGGCGGCAGGGCGGGGGCTGCACTGCCGCGGTGGGTGAAGCCGGCCGCCTCGGCGCAGAGCAGCAGCTCGCCGGCCGGATGGATCCGGCGCACGGGCATGCGCAGCGGCGGCGGTGACCAACCGCGCCCGTGCTCGAGCGTGCCGCCGTCCGGGAGCAGTTCGACGACGCGGTCGACCAGCGGCAGCCAGCGCGCGGCGTCGTGGTCGACGACGAGCAACGTCGTCGACCGGTCGGCGACCGCGCGGGTGACGGCCTCGGCCACGAGCGTCCCCCCGTCGGGGTCGAGCTGGGCCGTCGGCTCGTCGAGGAGCAGCAGCCCGGGGCGGGGGGCGAGCGCTCCCGCGAGCACGAGCCGCTGCTTCTGCCCACCGGAGAGCGCCGCGGTGGCGTGGCCCCGTCCGTACGGGAAGCCGACGTCGGCCAGCGCCCGGTCGACGGCGGGCCAGATGGCCTGCCGGGGCGTGCCGGTGTTCTCCAGCCCGAAGGCCACGTCGTCTCCGGCCCGCGTCATCACCAGCTGCGAGTCGGGGTCCTGGAAGACGATCCCGGTTCGGGTGCGGGCCGGCCCCGGCGGGCGGCCGTCGACCGACGCGGCGCCGGTGTGCTCCCCGGCGTCCGGCCCGAGCAGTCCGGCCAGCGCGTGCAGGAGGGTGGACTTGCCGGAGCCGGATGCGCCGGTGAGCAGCACCCGTTCACCCGGCGTCACGTCCAGGTCGACGTCCCGCAGCGCCCAGGCGTGGCGGCTGGCGTGCCGGAACCCCCAGCCCGCCAGCCGCACCGCCGCCGGGCCGCGGCCCGCCGGTTCGGCGGCCGTGGTCAGACCCGGGTGCGACCGGGCGCGAACGACGACAGGGCCCCGCTGGCGCGCAGCGCCCGCGCCAGCGCCGTCCCGCCGATGCCGGCGACGACCGCGGTGCTGACGACGACCAGCACCACGTACGTCGTCTTCCAGCCACCCGCCCAGTCCGGGTAGTAGTTGACGAGGTCCAGGACGGCGGCCATCGCGCCGGCGCACGCCGCGGCCAGCAGCGCCTGCGGCCAGCCGAAGCGGCGGTAGCGGAACGCCGCGAACCCCACCTCGCCGGCCAGGCCCTGCAGCAGGCCGTAGACGATCACCAGCGTGCCCCACGAGGAACCGAGCAGCGCCGACACGGTGGCGGCGACGAGCTCGGCGAACAGCGCGGCGCCCGGCTTGCGGACGATCAGCGGCGCGAGCACCGCGGGCAGCAGCCAGACGCCGTACATGACGGCCTGACCGGGCGGGAACGCCGTGAACGCGGCGTCGAGGCCGGCCCACAGCAGGCCCCAGGCCCAGAACACGATGCCGAACGCGACGCCGAGCACGGCGGTGACGACGATGTCGACGGTGCGCCAGCGCGTGCTGCGCGCAACGTCGGACTCGGACGACGGACTGACGGCCGACTCGGCCATGTCTCCTCCAGACTCCCTGCGCCGGCATGACCCGGATCAGGTTCGAGGGTCTGCGGTGTCCCGCACTCTCAGCGCCGAAGCGCTCCCCTGTCGGTTTCTTCTGTTGTGGCCACGACCCTAGCCCTCACTGGCCCGGTTCACCGGGGAGGGGGTCGGAATACTTGAGAGTTCATCCAACTTGGGGGACACTGAACGCACCGTCCCGCCCGAGGAGCCCGCCATGCCCGTCCAGCGCCTGAACCACGCCGTCCTCTACGTACGCGACGTCGAGCGGAGTTCCGCCTTCTACCGCGACGTCCTCGGGTTCCGGACGAAGATGGAGATCCCCGGTGCCGCGGTGTTCCTGCAGGCGGAGGGCTCCACGAACGACCACGACCTCGGGCTGTTCCAGATCGGCGCCGGCGCAGGACCGTCGGAGGCCGGGCGGCGCACCGTGGGCCTGTACCACCTGGCCTGGGAGGTCGACACGCTCGCCGAGCTCGCCCGCATCCGGGACGCGCTCCTGCAGGCCGGCGCCCTCGTCGGCGCCTCCGACCACGCGACGACCAAGGCGCTCTACGCCCAGGACCCCGACGGTCTCGAGTTCGAGGTCTCCTGGCTGCTGCCCGCCGACCTGATCACCCCGGAGGTCACCGAGGGCGCGGCGATCACAGCCCCGCTGGACCTCGACCGCGAGATCGCGCGCTACGGCGCGCAGACCCGCGGCGGCGTGGGCGTCTCCGTCCCCGCCTGACCCGCCCCCGAGGTGCCATCTCCCCGGAAATGGCACCTCGGTTACCCCCGGCGTCGGCGGGGCAGGACGTGGTGACCCCGATCGCCAGGAGGCCCCGATGTCCCTGCCCGTCGCCCGCCCGCTCGCCCTCGTCACCGGTGCCTCCAGCGGCATCGGGCGCGAGCTCGCCAAGCAGTTCGCCGAGAACGGCTTCGACCTGATCGTCGCGGCGGAGGACGTCGAGCTCGACGACGCCGTCGAGGAGCTGCGCGGCATGGGGGCCACCGTGGCACCGGTGAGCGTCGACCTGACGAAGCGGGACGACGTCGAGCGACTGGCCGCCGCCGTCGACGGCTCCGGCCGGCCGCTGGACGCCGCCGCGCTCAACGCCGGCGTCGGCCACGGCGGCCGCTTCGCCGAGACCGACCTGGAGGCGGAACTCGGCATCGTGGAACTCAACTGTGCATCGACGGTGCACCTGGCCAAGCGGGTCGTCCATGCCATGGTCGCCCGCGGCGAGGGCCGCATCCTCTTCACCTCGTCGGTGGCCTCGCAGGCGCCCGAGCCCTTCCAGGCGGTCTACGGCGCGTCGAAGGCGTTCGTCCAGTCGTTCGCGATGGCGCTGCGCGAGGAGCTCAAGGACAGCGGGGTCAGCGTCACGGCGCTGCTCCCCGGCCCGACCGACACCGAGTTCTTCGACCGGGCGGAGATGACCGACACCAAGCTCGGTGCCTCGGACAAGAAGGACGACCCGGCCCTGGTCGCCCGACAGGGTTTCGCGGGCCTGATGAAGGGTGAGGCGTCGGTGTTCGCCGGCTCGCTCGCCAGCAAGGCGATGGGCCGGCTGTCCGCGATCACCCCGGCGAACGTCGCCACCGCGATGAAGCGGCCGATGACCGAGCCGGGGTCGGCCGGGTCCTGACCGGCTAGGGGGCGGCGGCGACCATGCTCGGCAGGCCCAGCCGCACGGCGCCGTCCCCGTCGGAGACCAGTGCGCACGAACGGTCCACGGTCAGGGTGGTGGTCGTGCCGTCAGCGTGGTCGAGGACGAGCACGTAGCCCGGCCAGATCGCCGCGTTGCAGACATGGTCCGTCGAGTCGCTGAAGACGGGCAGGCCGTTGAGCTCGTCGACGGCGGCGTGCAGGTCGGCGCCCGCCCAGGTCCGAGTCGCGGGCGGCTCCGGGGTGCTGTTGGGACCGCTGCCCGGCGGCGGCGAGACCGGAACCAGGCCGTAGACGCACAGCGTGAGCAGGACCGGGTCCGACGCCGTCGGCACCAGCTGCCCGCCGGTGCCGTCGTCCACGTCGGTCCGGCCCCCGGGCGGCGTCCCGGGACATCCCGCCGACCGCTGCCCGTCCGGCAACGGCTCCCCGGCCCCGTCCTGCGCCCCGCAGCCGCCGGACGTCATGGCGAGGACGAGCGCGGTGAGCGTCGTCGCTCGCAGCCGGGCCATGGGTGCATCCTGGCTCAGCACCCGCAGCCGGCCGCCACGGGTGCTCAGCGCAGCCGAGGCATGGCTCGTGGTCGCGGTGTCGCCCGGAGGGCGACGGTGTCATGGCTGACGACCGGGACGGACCGGTCCGGCTCTCCGGTCGCGCGCGCCCCGATGTCGCGACCCGGCAGGTGCACCGCGCCCGGCACGTGCCCCTGCTCCCAGGCCTCGGCGCTGCGGCTGTCGAGCAGGACGAAGCCGGGGGCTCCGCTCTCGAGGGCGGCATGCACGTCGCTGATGTCGGTCTCCACGGCCAGGCGGTGGGCGACGTGTGCCGCCGCATCGGTCGGCTCGGTCGTCCGGTCGATCACGGCCCGACGCTAGGGTCGCCGTCCCGGCCGGACGAGGCGCTCGGCGTCCCTGCCTCTTGACATCGGCCCTACTGACATCTGAAATGTCAGTTGTGCCAGCCGCCCTCGCGACCGTCGGTCGCGTTCTGCTGCGCGACGTGGCCCTGGACCGGATCCGCGAGGCCATCGTCACCGGGCATCTCGAGCCGGGCGCGGTGATCAAGGACGCCGACCTCGCCGCGCAACTGGGGCTCTCCGTGGCACCGGTGCGGGCGGCGCTGGCCCGCCTCGCCGACGAGGGTCTGGTCGAGAGCAAGCCGCAGAGCCGCACCCGCGTCACCGCGCTGGTTCCCAGCCGGATCCGGGACGCCGCCGTCGTGGTCCGGGCGATGCACGAGCTCGCCGCGCGCGACGCGGTCGCCCGGCTGACCGACCGGGACGTCGCGGCGATGAGAGCGGCGAACGAGCGCTTCGCCGCCGCCGTGCGGGCCGGTGACCTGGACGCCGCGATGGACGCCGACGACGACCTGCACGGCGTGCTCCTGGCGCGCTGCGGCAACTCCGCGGTCCTTGCCACCGTGGACCGGTTCACCCCGGCGATCCGCCGCCTGGAGCGCCGGCGCTTCACCGCCGCCCACGGCGAGGGGTCGGTCGAGCTGCACGAGCGCCTCATCGCCGCCTGCGCGGCGTCCGACGCCGACACCGCCGTCGCCACCACCACCGAGATTTGGACGGCGCTGCTGTCCGAGCTGACCGAGGAGCCCCGCGATGCTGAGTGACTTCCCCCGCTATCCGCTGCTCTTCGGCCCCTCGCCGGTGCACCGCCTGGACCGGCTCACCGAGCACCTGGGCGGAGCAGCGGTCTGGGCGAAGCGGGAGGACGTGAACTCCGGGATCGCCTTCGGCGGCAACAAGACCCGCAAGCTCGAGTACCTCGTGGCCGACGCGCTGGCGCAGGGGTGCGACACGCTCGTCTCGATCGGCGGCGTCCAGAGCAACCACACCCGCCAGGTCGCCGCCGTGGCCGCCCGCGTCGGCCTGAAGTGCGTGCTCGTCCAGGAGAGCTGGGTCGACTGGCCCGACGCCGTCTACGACAAGGTCGGCAACATCCTGATCAGCCGGCTCGCCGGCGCCGACGTCCGCCTGGTGAAGGCCGGGTTCGGCATCGGCGTCAAGGAGAGCTGGGAACAGGCGCTGGCCGAGATCGAGGAGCGGGGCGGAAGGCCCTACGCGATCCCCGCGGGGGCGTCGGACCACCCGCTCGGCGGTCTCGGCTTCGCCAACTGGGCGCACGAGGTCGCCGCCCAGGAAGCGGAGCTGGGCGTCTTCTTCGACACCGTCGTCGTCTGCTCGGTGACCGGCTCCACGCAGGCCGGGATGGTCGCCGGGTTCGCCCAGCTGGCCGACGCGGGCGGCCGGCCGCGCCGGGTGCTCGGCGTCGACGCCTCGGCGAAGCCGGCGGAGACCCGCGAGCAGATCCTCCGGATCGCCCGGCGGACGGCGGACGCCATCGGGCTGGCGCGGGAACTGCGGGCCGACGAGGTGGAGCTCGACGAGCGCTACCACGCCGGCATCTACGGGATCCCGGACGAGACGACCATCCGGGCCATGGAGACCGCGGCGCGGACCGAGGGCATGGTCACCGACCCCGTCTACGAGGGGAAGTCGATGGCGGCGACCATCGACCTGGTCGGCCGCGGGGAGATCGACCGGTCCGCCACGGTCCTGTACGCCCACCTCGGCGGTCAGCCCGCACTCAACGGGTACAGCGCCCTGTTCTCCTGAGCGCTACAGCGACAGGGCGAGCGACCCGGCGTCGGCGCTGCGCAGGGCGCCGGCGACGTCCGGCCGCATCGGCTCCAGGCCGGCCCCCGCGAGGACGACGTCCCGTACGAAGGTGTGCCAGAGGTGCGCGCGGCGCAGCATGCTGTGCCCACCGGCGACGGTGAACCGGGCGACCCGGGCCCCGGCCCGCTGCGCCCGGCCGGCGAAGTGCTCGGACAGCGCGGCGGGCACCCAGCGGTCGCCCCGGCCATGGACGATCACGACCGTGCGGTCCCGCAGGTGCTCGACCGGCTCGTCCGGCGGCGTCCACGGAGCGAGCGCGCACACCGCGGCGACCTGGTCCTCGCCACCGGCCCGCAGGACGGCGCGGCCGCCCATGGAGTGGCCCACCAGGACGATCGGCACGTCGCGGCCGTGGTCGGCGCGGATGCGGTCCAGGCTCCACCGGACGTCGGCCCAGGCGTCGGCGGCCGACCCGTTCCAGCCGGCCACGCGATAGCGCACCAGGGACGTGGTCACGCCCGAGCCGCCCGCGGTGTCGGCGACGAACTGCTCGATCGCGCGCATGCGGACCAGCGACAGGGCCCGCTCCCGCGGCGGCTCGAGGTTCGCGACCGTCCCGCCGTGGCAGAACAGGGCGACCGCCCGCGTCTGCCCGGGCGCGGTTCGCGTCTCGAGGACGGGTTCCCGCACGCCGTCCTCAGGCAGCCCGTCGTCCGCCGCGGAGCGTGGCCCGGGCGCGGTCACCGAAGTCGCCGGCACGGAGCAGTGCGCGGCTGAGCGACGTCGGGCCGTTGCGTCGCTCGAGTCTGCGTCCCACCTTCCGCAGCACGCCGGTCGTGAGCGGGACGAGCACGGTCAGGATCAGCCACAGGCGCAGCCGGCGGGTGAAGAAGAGCCACATGGACAAGCCTCTGCCCGGCGATCGCGATCGGGAACCCCTTCTCAGCCCTCGCCGGCGGAGAGACGCACCACCATCTTCCCGGTGTTGCCGCCCCGGAGGAGGTCGAGGAAGGCCGGAACGGCGTCGTCCAGACCCTCCCGGACGGTCTCCCGGACGACGAGGTCGCCGGAGGTCACCAGCTGGGTCACCTTCGCGACGAAGTCGTCGCGCATGTCCGCGTGGTCGCCGACGATGAAGCCGCGCAGGCTCAGCTTCTTCGTCACGAGCATGAACATGTTGCGCGGACCGGGCTGCGGCTCGACGGCGTTGTAGCCCGAGATCGCCCCGCACAGGGCGGCCCGGCCGAACTCCTTGAAGGCGCCGATGGCGGCCTCCAGGTGCTCACCGCCGACGTTGTCGAAGAAGACGTCGATGCCGCCCGGCGCCGCGGCCGCGAGCTGCTCCGACACCGGCCCGTCGTGGTAGTCGAAGGCCGTCGTGAAGCCGAGCTCCTCGGTCAGCCACCGCACCTTGTCCGGCGTCCCGGCGCTGCCGATCACCGCCGACGCGCCGTTCAGGCGGGCGAACTGCCCCACCAGGCTGCCGACGGCTCCCGCGGCACCGGAGACGAAGACCGCGTCGCCCTCTCGGAACGCCGCCAGCCGGAAGAGGCCGACCCAGGCGGTCAGCCCGGGCATCCCCAGCACGCCGAGGTGGTAGCTGGGCGGGATGCCGGGCAGTTCCGGGAGCACGCGGACGTGCCGGGCGTCGAGAACGGCGACGTCGCGCCAGGCGGCGTCGGCCAGCACCAGGGAGCCCTCGGGGACGGCGGGGGAGCGCGAGTCGACCACCCGGCCGACGGCGCCGCCCTTCATGGTCTCGCCGACCTCCCAGGCCGTCGCGTAGGACTTCCCCGCGTTCATCCGCCCGCGCATGTACGGGTCGACCGACATCGCGAGCATCCGGACCACGATCTGCCCCTCGACCGGGTCGGGACGCTCCTGCTCGACGAGCCGGAAGTCCTCGGGGGTGGGCTCGCCGTGCGGACGGGCCGCCAGCTGCCATTCGCGGGTCCTCAGGGTCATGCTCCCGATCCTGCTCCGCTCGCCTCGCGGGTGCCGGGCGGGTTGCGGCCCCGGCCTACGCTCGGAGCATGTTGTTCTCCCGCTTCAAGACGCAGGCGGTCACCGCTGAGGACGCGCTGCCCGGCCGCCCCGACCCGCTGCCGCACGTGCCCGAGGTCCACGCCGTCAACGGCAACCGCATCCAGCCGCCGTTCCCCGAGGGCTTGCAGACCGCCGTCTTCGGCGCCGGCTGCTTCTGGGGCGTGGAGAAGGTCTTCTGGGAGACCCCCGGCATCTACTCCACCGCGGCTGGCTACGCCGGTGGCTACACCCCCAACCCGACGTACGAGGAGGTCTGCTCGGCGCGCACCGGGCACACCGAGGCCGTCCTGGTCGTCTTCGACCCGGCGGTCATCTCCTACGAGCAGCTGCTGAAGGTGTTCTGGGAGGACCACGACCCGACGCAGGGCATGCGGCAGGGCAACGACATCGGCACCCAGTACCGCTCGGCGATCTACTACTCCTCGCCCGAGCAGGAGAAGGCCGCCCGGGCCACGGGGGACGCCTACCAGGAGCGGCTCACGGCGGCCGGCTACGGCGACATCACCACCGAGATCGCTCCGCTGGGCCAGTTCTTCTACGCCGAGGACTACCACCAGCAGTACCTCTACAAGGTGCCGAACGGCTACTGCCCCGTGCACTCGACGGGCGTCTCCTGCCCGGTCGGCCTGCCGGGAGTGTGACAGAGGACCACCGTTCCCCCCACGCCTCGCAGGCTCGGCGCGGGCCCCTGAACGATGGCCGGACGTGAAGGACACAACCGACTTCTTCGGGCTCATCCGGAGGGCGCCGGACGTCGAGGCGCCGGAGCTGGTCGCCGTCGATGCGACCGACCGGCTGCTGCTCGACGAGGCGGCGGCCGCCCTGGCGCTGTGCGGGCCCGGTGAGGTCGCCGTCGTCGACGACGGCTACGGGGCGTTGACCCTCGGGGCGGTGGCCCTGCACGGTGCGTCCGACGTGCGGGTGTCCCAGGACCTCCTGGTCGGGGAACTGGCGCTGGCCCGCAACGCCGAGCGCACCGGGCTGGCCGGCACGTACCGGTCGCTCGCGCTCGGACCGGAGCTGGTCCGGGGCGCGCGCGTGGTGCTGATCCAGGCGCCCAAGGCCCTGGATGCGCTGCGCGAGATCGCCGAGGTCGTCGCCGCCTCCGCCGCGCCCGACGTCACCGTGCTGGTGGGCGGCCGGGTCAAGCACATGACGCACGGGATGAACGACGTCCTGCGGGCGTCCTTCGCCGACGTCTCGGCCACCCTGGCCCGGCAGAAGTCGCGCGTGCTGGTCGCCCGCGGGCCGGAGCCGGCACCCCCGACCTTCCCGCGACGGCAGCGGCATGCCGACCTCGGGCTGACCGTCTGCGCGCACGGCGCGGCGTTCGCCGGCACGAAGATCGACATCGGCACGCGGACCCTGCTGGGCTCGCTCGACCGGATGGCGCCGGTTCCCACGGCGTTGGACCTCGGCTGCGGCACCGGCGTGCTGGCGGTGGCCCTGGCTCGCAGCCGGCCGGACCTGACCGTGCTCGCCGCCGACCAGTCGGCCGCGGCCGTCGCGTCGGCCGAGGCGACCGTGGCCGCGAACGGCCTGACGGACCGGATCACGGTGCTGCGGGACGACGCGGCCGCGTCCGTACCGGACGGCAGCGTCGACCTCGTCGTCTGCAACCCGCCGTTCCACGTCGGCGCGGCCGTGGTCACCACCGCGGCCGACCGGCTGTTCGCCGCCGCCGGCCGGGTGCTGCGCCCGGGCGGGGAGTTCTGGACCGTCTACAACAGCGCGCTGCGCTACAAGCCGACGCTGACCCGGCTGGTGGGGCCCACCCGCGTCGCGGACCAGAGCCCGAAGTTCACGGTCACGGTCTCCACGCGCCGCTGAGGCTCGCCCTCGCCTCGGCGTCTCGGTCACCGGAACGGAAGAGACTCAACCTTCAAGAATTTTCCGCTGTAGTCGCTCCACCTTCCGGCCGTAAGTCCGGTCAGCGGTGACAGTCGTCACCGCCGGCCTCCCGGTTCTGGAGCACTCGCATGTCGAGCAACGTCTGGTCCGACCGCCCGCTGGGCGTCAAGCTGTCCGCCCTCGTCGGGGTCGGCGCCGTCTCGCTGTCGGTCTTCACCGTCATCACCGTGCAGGCGCTCCAAGGCACCGGTGAGACGGCCGACGAACTCCTCGCCAGCTCCGAGGGCACGGAGGACGTGCTGCTCGCCGACATGATGCACGACGCCGTCCGGGGCGACGTCCTCCAGGCGCTGGTCAGTGGAGGGCAGGGCCCGCTCTACGCGGGCGCCCAGGCCGATCTGGCCGAGCACGACGAGTTCTTCCGCACGATCCTCGCTGAGGTCGTCGCCGACGACCTGAGCCCCGAGGTCGACGCCGCGGTGGCGGAGGTGACACCGGCGGTCGAGGCCTACCTCGCCACGGCTCAGGACATCGTGACCACCGCCGGGGTCAACGCCGCCCGGGCGAACGAGGCCTATCCGCAGTTCGCCTCCGACTTCGCCGTCCTCGAGGACGAGCTGCCCAAGCTGGGCGACGCCGTCGCCGCCTTCGGCGAGGAGGCCGCCGCGCACTCGGAGGCCCAGCGTGGCACCGCCATGACCCTCGCACTCGCCGTCGCCGCCGCCGGCATGGTGCTGCTCTGCCTCCTCGGCTGGGTCATCACCCGCTCGGTCGTCCGCCCGATCCGCCGGGTCGCCGCCGTCCTCGACGGTCTGGCCGACGGCGACCTGACCGGCACGGCCGGGGTCCAGAGCAGGGACGAGGTCGGGCGGATGGCCGCCTCGCTCGAGTCCTCCATGACGAACATGCGCACGGTCATGACGGCGATCGGTGACAGCTCCACCACCCTCGCCTCGGCGACCGAACAGCTGTCCGCGAGCGCCCAGGACATGGCCCGGCTCGCCGACGAGTCGTCGGTGCAGAGCAGCGTCGTCGCCAGCGCCGCCGTCCAGGTGTCGAGCAACGTGCAGACCGTGTCGGCGGGCTCCGAGCAGATGGGGGCCTCCATCCGGGAGATCGCCCAGAACGCCTCCGAGGTCTCCCGTGTGGCGGGGCAGGCGGTCACCGCCGCCGACGCGACCACCGCGACCGTGGCCAAACTGGGCGAGTCGTCGCTGGAGATCGCCAGCGTCGTCAAGGTCATCACGAGCATCGCCGAGCAGACCAACCTGCTCGCGCTGAACGCGACGATCGAGGCGGCCCGGGCGGGCGAGGCCGGCAAGGGGTTCGCCGTCGTCGCCAATGAGGTCAAGGAGCTGGCCCAGGAGACCGCGAAGGCGACCGAGGACATCTCCAAGCGGGTCGAGGCGATCCAGAACGACACCCAGGGCGCGGTGCGCGCCATCGGTGAGATCTCCTCGATCATCGGTCTGATCAACGACTCCCAGAGCACCATCGCCGCCGCCGTCGAGGAGCAGACCGCCACGACGACGGAGATGAACCGCAACGTCGCCGAGGCGGCGCACTCGGCCAGCCAGATCGCGGAGAACATCGACGCGGTCGCGGCGGCCACCAGCTCCACGACCAGCGCGATGAACGACGCGCAGGCCGCCATCGACGAGGTGGCCCGCATGGCCACCTCGCTCCACAGCTCGGTCGCGAAGTTCCGGTACTGACGCGCTATCGGAGCGGCCTCGAGGGGACGGCGGCGGTGGGGGGCTTCCCACCGCCGCCGCTTTCCGTTCCCGGCCGGGTGCTGAGTTCCTGACGCATGTGACGGCGTGTCGGGCAGGTGTCGCGACGACTGCTCATCACCCGGCTGGACGGTGCAGCGCGTTCGCACTGGGCAGAGGCGGCCGGGGCGGGGCAGTCTCGGCACCATGACGCGCTCGCTCGGATCCGTGCTCCGGAAGCTCCGGCCGTGGCTGGTCGGCTGGTTCGCCTTCCAGGCGGTGGTAGCGGCCGCCGGCCGGCTGACGGCCTGGCGGAAGAACGAGGGCGACGAGTCCTCGACCAGCATCCGGCGGGTGCTGACCCACTACGGGCTGGAGCTGCACCCGCGCAACCCGGCGCTCTCCCGGCTGCGCGTCGACCTGGCGATGTCCGGCGCCGAGATCGATCTGACCGGGATCCCGCAGCCGGCCGACGGCATCGACCTCACCCTGCGCGTGCTGATGGGCGGCGTCGCGGTGCGGGTGCCGGCCGACTGGCGGGTGTGGTGGCGGTTCCGCGGCGTCGGGGGCATGGGCGGGGACGGCGTCGTGGCGCGCACGCACGACGAGCACTCGGCCGATCTGCGGATCTACGCCGACGTCCTGCTCGGCGGCATCGGTGTCGAGGCAGGCTGAGCTCAGCAGAAGCCGGGCGTCCCCAGCCACGCGACCTCGGCCGGCGGGACGTCGTCCCGCAGCACGGCGCCCTCGATCAGCCCGTAGGGCCGGTCGTCGGCGTGGTAGACGACGTCCGGGTTGTCCAGTCCGTACGCGGACAGGTCCTGCAGGAAGTGGTGCCTGTTCGGCATCGACATCCGGATCTCCGCCACGTCCGGGCACCGCTCCAGCACGGCCTCGCCCATGGCGTACAGGGACTGCTGCAGCGCCAGGGAGTGCGTCGTCGCGAACGTCTCCAGCAGCGCCGTCCGGACAGCGGTGAACGCGGCGTCGAAGTCGACGTCGGTGCCCAGGTAGCGCCACCGGGCGGTCACCGCGGTGGCCAGGATCCGGTCGTGCGTCTCGGCCAGCGTGGTGTACCGGTCGCGCGGAAAGCCCCAGAACTCCGAGCCCGTGGTCTTGAGGACGACGAGATCGCCGATCCCGGCCAGCACGTGCGCGTCGGCGCCGTCCACCGTGACCACGGCGGTCCGGACCTCGGCGCCGGCCTTGCGGAAGGAGTGGTCGTGCTCCGTGCCGCCGACGGAGATCCGCTCCCAGCCGTAGGACTCCACGGCCACCCGGGCGCCGGTGATCCAGTCGTAGGAGCCGGCGAAGTGCCGGGCCAGCCGCAGTCCGAACTCCTCGGGCGTCCCCACGCCGTCGCGGGCGAACGCGAAGACGGTGTTCTTCTGCGCGTCGGTCGTCAGCACGTGGCCGTTGTCGCCGGCGGTGTGCGCGGCCGCGAAGTCCCCGCGCAGGCTGGAGCTGACATTGAGGTCGACCAGCGTGTGCCGGGGGGAGCTCCGGTCGACCGCGACGACGCGGACCTCCGCCTTCCCGTACTGGTTGGGGCCGAGCACGATCGCCATGTCAGCAGCCTCCTGGGCGCAGATGTCCGGGATGTTGCACGTGGAACCGGTCGACTCCGACGGCACCACGAAAGGTCAGGCGCGGACATAGGCAGCGAGGTGCTTCCCGGTGAGGGTGGAACGGCCTGCGACGAGGTCGGCGGGCGATCCCTCGAACACGATCCGGCCGCCGTCGTGGCCGGCGCCGGGGCCGAGGTCGATGATCCAGTCGGCGTGCGCCATGACGGCCTGGTGGTGCTCGATGACGATGACGGACTTGCCGCTGCCGACCAGCCGGTCGAGCAGTCCGAGCAGGTTCTCGACGTCGGCGAGGTGCAGGCCGGTGGTCGGCTCGTCGAGGATGTAGATCTCGCCCTTCTCCGCCATCTGGGCGGCCAGCTTCAACCGCTGCCGCTCGCCGCCGGACAGCGTGGTGAGCGGCTGGCCCAGCGTGAGGTAGCCGAGCCCGACGTCGGCCAGCCGGTCCAGGATCGTGTGCGCGGCCGGCGTCTTCGCGTCGCCCTCGCCGAAGAACTCCTCGGCCTCGTCCACCGACATCGCGAGCACCTCGGCGATGTTGCGGCCGCCCAGCGTGTACTCCAGGACCGAGGCCTGGAACCGCTTCCCCTCGCACTCCTCGCAGGGGGACTCGACGGTCGCCATGACGCCCAGCTCCGTGTAGATGACACCGGCCCCGTTGCAGGTGGGGCAGGCGCCCTCGGAGTTGGAGCTGAACAGCGCCGGCTTCACGCCGTTGGCCTTCGCGAACGCCTTGCGGATCGGCTCGAGCAGTCCGGTGTAGGTCGCCGGGTTGCTCCGCCGCGAGCCGCGGATCGCACCCTGGTCGACCACCACCACGCCGTCCCGTCCCGCGACGGAGCCGTGGATGAGGGAGCTCTTTCCCGACCCCGCCACGCCGGTGAGCACGACCAGCACCCCCAGCGGGATGTCGACGTCGACGTCCCGGAGGTTGTGCGTGTTCGCGCCGCGCACCTCCAGGGCTCCCGAGGAGGCGCGCACCGAGGGCTTCAGGGACACCCGGTGGTCGAGGTGCCGGCCGGTGAGCGTGCCGCTGGTCCGCAGCCCGTCGACGGTGCCCTCGTACACGATCTCGCCACCGCCGGTGCCGGCGCCGGGACCGAGATCGACGACGTGGTCGCCGATCGCGATGGTCTCGGGCTTGTGCTCCACGACGAGCACGGTGTTCCCCTTGTCCCGCAGCTGCAGGAGCAGGTCGTTCATCCGCTCGATGTCGTGGGGGTGCAGACCGATGGTCGGCTCGTCGAAGACGTAGGTGACGTCGGTGAGGGAGGAGCCCAGGTGGCGGATCATCTTGGTGGCACCGCTGCTCACCGGCCTGCAGCACCTCCTCGACTCCTTCGCCGAGATCGGGCTGGGCTACCTCTCGCTCGACCGCCCGGCGGGAACGCTGTCCGGCGGAGAGGCGCAGCGCACCAAGATGATCCGCCACCTGGGCTCCTCCCTCACCGACGTCACCTACGTCTTCGACGAGCCGACCATCGGTCTGCACCCCCACGACATCGAGCGGATGAACGACCTGCTCCTGCAGCTGCGGGACAAGGGGAACACCGTGCTCGTCGTGGAGCACAAGCCCGAGACCATCGCGATCGGCGACCACGTCGTCGATCTCGGTCCCGGCGCCGGCACCGGCGGTGGCGAGATCGTGTACGAGGGCACCGTCGACGGGCTGCGGACCAGCGGCACGCTCACCGGCCGGCACCTCGACCACCGGGTGTCCCTGAAGCCCTCGGTGCGCGCCTCCTCGGGAGCCCTGGAGGTGCGCGGCGCGAACACGCACAACCTCCGGGACGTCGACGTCGACATCCCGCTGGGGGTGCTGGTCGTGCTCACCGGCGTGGCGGGGTCGGGAAAGAGCTCCCTCATCCACGGCTCCGTCGCGGGACGGGACGGCGTGGTGGTGGTCGACCAGGGTGCGATCCGCGGCTCGCGGCGGAGCAACCCGGCGACCTACACCGGACTGCTCGAGCCGATCCGCAAGGCGTTCGCGAAGGCCAACGGCGTGAAGCCGGCGCTGTTCAGCTCCAACTCCGAGGGCGCCTGCCCCACCTGCAACGGGGCCGGTGTCATCTACACGGAGCTGGGCGTCATGGCGACCGTCGAGTCCCCCTGCGAGGAGTGCGAGGGGAAGCGGTTCCAGGCCTCGGTCCTGGAGTACACGCTGGGCGGCCGCAACATCGCCGAGGTGCTCGCGATGTCGGTGGACGAGGCCGAGGAGTTCTTCGGCGAGGGCGACGCGAAGACGCCGGCCGCGCACACGATCCTGGACCGGCTGGCCGACGTCGGGCTCGGCTACCTCACGCTGGGCCAGCCGCTCACCACGCTGTCCGGCGGCGAGCGGCAGCGGTTGAAGCTGGCCGCCCAGATGGCGGAGAAGGGCGAGATCTACATCCTCGACGAGCCGACCACCGGCCTGCACCTCGCCGACGTCGAGAACCTGCTCGGACTGCTCGACCGGCTGGTCGGCAGCGGCAAGTCCGTCATCGTCATCGAGCACCACCAGGCCGTCATGGCGCACGCCGACTGGATCATCGACCTCGGCCCCGGCGCCGGCCACGACGGCGGCCGGATCGTGTTCGAGGGATCGCCCGCCGACCTCGTCGCAGGCCGTTCCACCCTCACCGGGAAGCACCTCGCTGCCTATGTCCGCGCCTGACCTTTCGTGGTGCCGTCGGAGTCGACCGGTTCCACGTGCAACATCCCGGACATCTGCGCCCAGGAGGCTGCTGACATGGCGATCGTGCTCGGCCCCAACCAGTACGGGAAGGCGGAGGTCCGCGTCGTCGCGGTCGACCGGAGCTCCCCCCGGCACACGCTGGTCGACCTCAATGTCAGCTCCAGCCTGCGCGGGGACTTCGCGGCCGCGCACACCGCCGGCGACAACGGCCACGTGCTGACGACCGACGCGCAGAAGAACACCGTCTTCGCGTTCGCCCGCGACGGCGTGGGGACGCCCGAGGAGTTCGGACTGCGGCTGGCCCGGCACTTCGCCGGCTCCTACGACTGGATCACCGGCGCCCGGGTGGCCGTGGAGTCCTACGGCTGGGAGCGGATCTCCGTCGGCGGCACGGAGCACGACCACTCCTTCCGCAAGGCCGGCGCCGAGGTCCGGACCGCCGTGGTCACGGTGGACGGCGCCGACGCGCACGTGCTGGCCGGGATCGGCGATCTCGTCGTCCTCAAGACCACGGGCTCGGAGTTCTGGGGCTTTCCGCGCGACCGGTACACCACGCTGGCCGAGACGCACGACCGGATCCTGGCCACCGCGGTGACCGCCCGGTGGCGCTACCTGGGCACCGACGTCGACTTCGACGCCGCGTTCACCGCTGTCCGGACGGCGCTGCTGGAGACGTTCGCGACGACGCACTCCCTGGCGCTGCAGCAGTCCCTGTACGCCATGGGCGAGGCCGTGCTGGAGCGGTGCCCGGACGTGGCGGAGATCCGGATGTCGATGCCGAACAGGCACCACTTCCTGCAGGACCTGTCCGCGTACGGACTGGACAACCCGGACGTCGTCTACCACGCCGACGACCGGCCCTACGGGCTGATCGAGGGCGCCGTGCTGCGGGACGACGTCCCGCCGGCCGAGGTCGCGTGGCTGGGGACGCCCGGCTTCTGCTGAGCTCAGCCTGCCTCGACACCGATGCCGCCGAGCAGGACGTCGGCGTAGATCCGCAGATCGGCCGAGTGCTCGTCGTGCGTGCGCGCCACGACGCCGTCCCCGCCCATGCCCCCGACGCCGCGGAACCGCCACCACACCCGCCAGTCGGCCGGCACCCGCACCGCGACGCCGCCCATCAGCACGCGCAGGGTGAGGTCGATGCCGTCGGCCGGCTGCGGGATCCCGGTCAGATCGATCTCGGCGCCGGACATCGCCAGGTCGACGCGCAGCCGGGAGAGCGCCGGGTTGCGCGGGTGCAGCTCCAGCCCGTAGTGGGTCAGCACCCGCCGGATGCTGGTCGAGGACTCGTCGCCCTCGTTCTTCCGCCAGGCCGTCAGCCGGCCGGCGGCCGCTACCACCGCCTGGAAGGCGAACCAGCCGACCAGCCACGGCCGGAGCTTCCGGAGCACGGATCCGAGCGAGCGCGTCATGGTGCCGAGACTGCCCCGCCCCGGCCGCCTCTGCCCAGTGCGAACGCGCTGCACCGTCCAGCCGGGTGATGAGCAGTCGTCGCGACACCTGCCCGACACGCCGTCACATGCGTCAGGAACTCAGCACCCGGCCGGGAACGGAAAGCGGCGGCGGTGGGAAGCCCCCCACCGCCGCCGTCCCCTCGAGGCCGCTCCGATAGCGCGTCAGTACCGGAACTTCGCGACCGAGCTGTGGAGCGAGGTGGCCATGCGGGCCACCTCGTCGATGGCGGCCTGCGCGTCGTTCATCGCGCTGGTCGTGGAGCTGGTGGCCGCCGCGACCGCGTCGATGTTCTCCGCGATCTGGCTGGCCGAGTGCGCCGCCTCGGCGACGTTGCGGTTCATCTCCGTCGTCGTGGCGGTCTGCTCCTCGACGGCGGCGGCGATGGTGCTCTGGGAGTCGTTGATCAGACCGATGATCGAGGAGATCTCACCGATGGCGCGCACCGCGCCCTGGGTGTCGTTCTGGATCGCCTCGACCCGCTTGGAGATGTCCTCGGTCGCCTTCGCGGTCTCCTGGGCCAGCTCCTTGACCTCATTGGCGACGACGGCGAACCCCTTGCCGGCCTCGCCCGCCCGGGCCGCCTCGATCGTCGCGTTCAGCGCGAGCAGGTTGGTCTGCTCGGCGATGCTCGTGATGACCTTGACGACGCTGGCGATCTCCAGCGACGACTCGCCCAGTTTGGCCACGGTCGCGGTGGTCGCGTCGGCGGCGGTGACCGCCTGCCCCGCCACACGGGAGACCTCGGAGGCGTTCTGGGCGATCTCCCGGATGGAGGCCCCCATCTGCTCGGAGCCCGCCGACACGGTCTGCACGTTGCTCGACACCTGGACGGCGGCGCTGGCGACGACGCTGCTCTGCACCGACGACTCGTCGGCGAGCCGGGCCATGTCCTGGGCGCTCGCGGACAGCTGTTCGGTCGCCGAGGCGAGGGTGGTGGAGCTGTCACCGATCGCCGTCATGACCGTGCGCATGTTCGTCATGGAGGACTCGAGCGAGGCGGCCATCCGCCCGACCTCGTCCCTGCTCTGGACCCCGGCCGTGCCGGTCAGGTCGCCGTCGGCCAGACCGTCGAGGACGGCGGCGACCCGGCGGATCGGGCGGACGACCGAGCGGGTGATGACCCAGCCGAGGAGGCAGAGCAGCACCATGCCGGCGGCGGCGACGGCGAGTGCGAGGGTCATGGCGGTGCCACGCTGGGCCTCCGAGTGCGCGGCGGCCTCCTCGCCGAAGGCGGCGACGGCGTCGCCCAGCTTGGGCAGCTCGTCCTCGAGGACGGCGAAGTCGGAGGCGAACTGCGGATAGGCCTCGTTCGCCCGGGCGGCGTTGACCCCGGCGGTGGTCACGATGTCCTGAGCCGTGGCGAGGTAGGCCTCGACCGCCGGTGTCACCTCCGCCACCGCGGCGTCGACCTCGGGGCTCAGGTCGTCGGCGACGACCTCAGCGAGGATCGTGCGGAAGAACTCGTCGTGCTCGGCCAGATCGGCCTGGGCGCCCGCGTAGAGCGGGCCCTGCCCTCCACTGACCAGCGCCTGGAGGACGTCGCCCCGGACGGCGTCGTGCATCATGTCGGCGAGCAGCACGTCCTCCGTGCCCTCGGAGCTGGCGAGGAGTTCGTCGGCCGTCTCACCGGTGCCTTGGAGCGCCTGCACGGTGATGACGGTGAAGACCGACAGCGAGACGGCGCCGACCCCGACGAGGGCGGACAGCTTGACGCCCAGCGGGCGGTCGGACCAGACGTTGCTCGACATGCGAGTGCTCCAGAACCGGGAGGCCGGCGGTGACGACTGTCACCGCTGACCGGACTTACGGCCGGAAGGTGGAGCGACTACAGCGGAAAATTCTTGAAGGTTGAGTCTCTTCCGTTCCGGTGACCGAGACGCCGAGGCGAGGGCGAGCCTCAGCGGCGCGTGGAGACCGTGACCGTGAACTTCGGGCTCTGGTCCGCGACGCGGGTGGGCCCCACCAGCCGGGTCAGCGTCGGCTTGTAGCGCAGCGCGCTGTTGTAGACGGTCCAGAACTCCCCGCCCGGGCGCAGCACCCGGCCGGCGGCGGCGAACAGCCGGTCGGCCGCGGTGGTGACCACGGCCGCGCCGACGTGGAACGGCGGGTTGCAGACGACGAGGTCGACGCTGCCGTCCGGTACGGACGCGGCCGCGTCGTCCCGCAGCACCGTGATCCGGTCCGTCAGGCCGTTCGCGGCCACGGTCGCCTCGGCCGACGCGACGGCCGCGGCCGACTGGTCGGCGGCGAGCACGGTCAGGTCCGGCCGGCTGCGAGCCAGGGCCACCGCCAGCACGCCGGTGCCGCAGCCGAGGTCCAACGCCGTGGGAACCGGCGCCATCCGGTCGAGCGAGCCCAGCAGGGTCCGCGTGCCGATGTCGATCTTCGTGCCGGCGAACGCCGCGCCGTGCGCGCAGACGGTCAGCCCGAGGTCGGCATGCCGCTGCCGTCGCGGGAAGGTCGGGGGTGCCGGCTCCGGCCCGCGGGCGACCAGCACGCGCGACTTCTGCCGGGCCAGGGTGGCCGAGACGTCGGCGAAGGACGCCCGCAGGACGTCGTTCATCCCGTGCGTCATGTGCTTGACCCGGCCGCCCACCAGCACGGTGACGTCGGGCGCGGCGGAGGCGGCGACGACCTCGGCGATCTCGCGCAGCGCATCCAGGGCCTTGGGCGCCTGGATCAGCACCACGCGCGCGCCCCGGACCAGCTCCGGTCCGAGCGCGAGCGACCGGTACGTGCCGGCCAGCCCGGTGCGCTCGGCGTTGCGGGCCAGCGCCAGTTCCCCGACCAGGAGGTCCTGGGACACCCGCACGTCGGACGCACCGTGCAGGGCCACCGCCCCGAGGGTCAACGCCCCGTAGCCGTCGTCGACGACGGCGACCTCACCGGGCCCGCACAGCGCCAGGGCGGCCGCCGCCTCGTCGAGCAGCAGCCGGTCGGTCGCATCGACGGCGACCAGCTCCGGCGCCTCGACGTCCGGCGCCCTCCGGATGAGCCCGAAGAAGTCGGTTGTGTCCTTCACGTCCGGCCATCGTTCAGGGGCCCGCGCCGAGCCTGCGAGGCGTGGGGGGAACGGTGGTCCTCTGTCACACTCCCGGCAGGCCGACCGGGCAGGAGACGCCCGTCGAGTGCACGGGGCAGTAGCCGTTCGGCACCTTGTAGAGGTACTGCTGGTGGTAGTCCTCGGCGTAGAAGAACTGGCCCAGCGGAGCGATCTCGGTGGTGATGTCGCCGTAGCCGGCCGCCGTGAGCCGCTCCTGGTAGGCGTCCCCCGTGGCCCGGGCGGCCTTCTCCTGCTCGGGCGAGGAGTAGTAGATCGCCGAGCGGTACTGGGTGCCGATGTCGTTGCCCTGCCGCATGCCCTGCGTCGGGTCGTGGTCCTCCCAGAACACCTTCAGCAGCTGCTCGTAGGAGATGACCGCCGGGTCGAAGACGACCAGGACGGCCTCGGTGTGCCCGGTGCGCGCCGAGCAGACCTCCTCGTACGTCGGGTTGGGGGTGTAGCCACCGGCGTAGCCAGCCGCGGTGGAGTAGATGCCGGGGGTCTCCCAGAAGACCTTCTCCACGCCCCAGAAGCAGCCGGCGCCGAAGACGGCGGTCTGCAAGCCCTCGGGGAACGGCGGCTGGATGCGGTTGCCGTTGACGGCGTGGACCTCGGGCACGTGCGGCAGCGGGTCGGGGCGGCCGGGCAGCGCGTCCTCAGCGGTGACCGCCTGCGTCTTGAAGCGGGAGAACAACATGCTCCGAGCGTAGGCCGGGGCCGCAACCCGCCCGGCACCCGCGAGGCGAGCGGAGCAGGATCGGGAGCATGACCCTGAGGACCCGCGAATGGCAGCTGGCGGCCCGTCCGCACGGCGAGCCCACCCCCGAGGACTTCCGGCTCGTCGAGCAGGAGCGTCCCGACCCGGTCGAGGGGCAGATCGTGGTCCGGATGCTCGCGATGTCGGTCGACCCGTACATGCGCGGGCGGATGAACGCGGGGAAGTCCTACGCGACGGCCTGGGAGGTCGGCGAGACCATGAAGGGCGGCGCCGTCGGCCGGGTGGTCGACTCGCGCTCCCCCGCCGTCCCCGAGGGCTCCCTGGTGCTGGCCGACGCCGCCTGGCGCGACGTCGCCGTTCTCGACGCCCGGCACGTCCGCGTGCTCCCGGAACTGCCCGGCATCCCGCCCAGCTACCACCTCGGCGTGCTGGGGATGCCCGGGCTGACCGCCTGGGTCGGCCTCTTCCGGCTGGCGGCGTTCCGAGAGGGCGACGCGGTCTTCGTCTCCGGTGCCGCGGGAGCCGTCGGCAGCCTGGTGGGGCAGTTCGCCCGCCTGAACGGCGCGTCGGCGGTGATCGGCAGCGCCGGGACGCCGGACAAGGTGCGGTGGCTGACCGAGGAGCTCGGCTTCACGACGGCCTTCGACTACCACGACGGGCCGGTGTCGGAGCAGCTCGCGGCCGCGGCGCCGGGCGGCATCGACGTCTTCTTCGACAACGTCGGCGGTGAGCACCTGGAGGCCGCCATCGGCGCCTTCAAGGAGTTCGGCCGGGCCGCCCTGTGCGGGGCGATCTCGGGCTACAACGCCGTCGAGCCGCAGCCCGGTCCGCGCAACATGTTCATGCTCGTGACGAAGAAGCTGAGCCTGCGCGGCTTCATCGTCGGCGACCACGCGGACATGCGCGACGACTTCGTCGCGAAGGTGACCCAGCTGGTGACCTCCGGCGACCTCGTCGTCCGGGAGACCGTCCGGGAGGGTCTGGACGACGCCGTTCCGGCCTTCCTCGACCTCCTCCGGGGCGGCAACACCGGGAAGATGGTGGTGCGTCTCTCCGCCGGCGAGGGCTGAGAAGGGGTTCCCGATCGCGATCGCCGGGCAGAGGCTTGTCCATGTGGCTCTTCTTCACCCGCCGGCTGCGCCTGTGGCTGATCCTGACCGTGCTCGTCCCGCTCACGACCGGCGTGCTGCGGAAGGTGGGACGCAGACTCGAGCGACGCAACGGCCCGACGTCGCTCAGCCGCGCACTGCTCCGTGCCGGCGACTTCGGTGACCGCGCCCGGGCCACGCTCCGCGGCGGACGACGGGCTGCCTGAGGACGGCGTGCGGGAACCCGTCCTCGAGACGCGAACCGCGCCCGGGCAGACGCGGGCGGTCGCCCTGTTCTGCCACGGCGGGACGGTCGCGAACCTCGAGCCGCCGCGGGAGCGGGCCCTGTCGCTGGTCCGCATGCGCGCGATCGAGCAGTTCGTCGCCGACACCGCGGGCGGCTCGGGCGTGACCACGTCCCTGGTGCGCTATCGCGTGGCCGGCTGGAACGGGTCGGCCGCCGACGCCTGGGCCGACGTCCGGTGGAGCCTGGACCGCATCCGCGCCGACCACGGCCGCGACGTGCCGATCGTCCTGGTGGGCCACTCCATGGGCGGCCGCGCCGTCCTGCGGGCCGGTGGCGAGGACCAGGTCGCCGCGGTGTGCGCGCTCGCTCCGTGGACGCCGCCGGACGAGCCGGTCGAGCACCTGCGGGACCGCACGGTCGTGATCGTCCATGGCCGGGGCGACCGCTGGGTGCCCGCCGCGCTGTCCGAGCACTTCGCCGGCCGGGCGCAGCGGGCCGGGGCCCGGGTCGCCCGGTTCACCGTCGCCGGTGGGCACAGCATGCTGCGCCGCGCGCACCTCTGGCACACCTTCGTACGGGACGTCGTCCTCGCGGGGGCCGGCCTGGAGCCGATGCGGCCGGACGTCGCCGGCGCCCTGCGCAGCGCCGACGCCGGGTCGCTCGCCCTGTCGCTGTAGCGCTCAGGAGAACAGGGCGCTGTACCCGTTGAGTGCGGGCTGACCGCCGAGGTGGGCGTACAGGACCGTGGCGGACCGGTCGATCTCCCCGCGGCCGACCAGGTCGATGGTCGCCGCCATCGACTTCCCCTCGTAGACGGGGTCGGTGACCATGCCCTCGGTCCGCGCCGCGGTCTCCATGGCCCGGATGGTCGTCTCGTCCGGGATCCCGTAGATGCCGGCGTGGTAGCGCTCGTCGAGCTCCACCTCGTCGGCCCGCAGTTCCCGCGCCAGCCCGATGGCGTCCGCCGTCCGCCGGGCGATCCGGAGGATCTGCTCGCGGGTCTCCGCCGGCTTCGCCGAGGCGTCGACGCCGAGCACCCGGCGCGGCCGGCCGCCCGCGTCGGCCAGCTGGGCGAACCCGGCGACCATCCCGGCCTGCGTGGAGCCGGTCACCGAGCAGACGACGACGGTGTCGAAGAAGACGCCCAGCTCCGCTTCCTGGGCGGCGACCTCGTGCGCCCAGTTGGCGAAGCCGAGACCGCCGAGCGGGTGGTCCGACGCCCCCGCGGGGATCGCGTAGGGCCTTCCGCCCCGCTCCTCGATCTCGGCCAGCGCCTGTTCCCAGCTCTCCTTGACGCCGATGCCGAACCCGGCCTTCACCAGGCGGACGTCGGCGCCGGCGAGCCGGCTGATCAGGATGTTGCCGACCTTGTCGTAGACGGCGTCGGGCCAGTCGACCCAGCTCTCCTGGACGAGCACGCACTTCAGGCCGACGCGGG
Organism: Blastococcus sp. CT_GayMR20; assembly: GCF_004570345.1. The sequence continues at coordinate 32,350 of NZ_SPQM01000022.1, forward strand.
CGGCCACGGCGGCGACCTGGCGGGTGTGGTTGCTCTGGACGCCGCCGATCGAGACGAGCGTGTCGCACCCCTGCGCCAGCGCGTCGGCCACGAGGTACTCGAGCTTGCGGGTCTTGTTGCCGCCGAAGGCGATCCCGGAGTTCACGTCCTCCCGCTTCGCCCAGACCGCTGCTCCGCCCAGGTGCTCGGTGAGCCGGTCCAGGCGGTGCACCGGCGAGGGGCCGAAGAGCAGCGGATAGCGGGGGAAGTCACTCAGCATCGCGGGGCTCCTCGGTCAGCTCGGACAGCAGCGCCGTCCAAATCTCGGTGGTGGTGGCGACGGCGGTGTCGGCGTCGGACGCCGCGCAGGCGGCGATGAGGCGCTCGTGCAGCTCGACCGACCCCTCGCCGTGGGCGGCGGTGAAGCGCCGGCGCTCCAGGCGGCGGATCGCCGGGGTGAACCGGTCCACGGTGGCAAGGACCGCGGAGTTGCCGCAGCGCGCCAGGAGCACGCCGTGCAGGTCGTCGTCGGCGTCCATCGCGGCGTCCAGGTCACCGGCCCGCACGGCGGCGGCGAAGCGCTCGTTCGCCGCTCTCATCGCCGCGACGTCCCGGTCGGTCAGCCGGGCGACCGCGTCGCGCGCGGCGAGCTCGTGCATCGCCCGGACCACGACGGCGGCGTCCCGGATCCGGCTGGGAACCAGCGCGGTGACGCGGGTGCGGCTCTGCGGCTTGCTCTCGACCAGACCCTCGTCGGCGAGGCGGGCCAGCGCCGCCCGCACCGGTGCCACGGAGAGCCCCAGTTGCGCGGCGAGGTCGGCGTCCTTGATCACCGCGCCCGGCTCGAGATGCCCGGTGACGATGGCCTCGCGGATCCGGTCCAGGGCCACGTCGCGCAGCAGAACGCGACCGACGGTCGCGAGGGCGGCTGGCACAACTGACATTTCAGATGTCAGTAGGGCCGATGTCAAGAGGCAGGGACGCCGAGCGCCTCGTCCGGCCGGGACGGCGACCCTAGCGTCGGGCCGTGATCGACCGGACGACCGAGCCGACCGATGCGGCGGCACACGTCGCCCACCGCCTGGCCGTGGAGACCGACATCAGCGACGTGCATGCCGCCCTCGAGAGCGGAGCCCCCGGCTTCGTCCTGCTCGACAGCCGCAGCGCCGAGGCCTGGGAGCAGGGGCACGTGCCGGGCGCGGTGCACCTGCCGGGTCGCGACATCGGGGCGCGCGCGACCGGAGAGCCGGACCGGTCCGTCCCGGTCGTCAGCCATGACACCGTCGCCCTCCGGGCGACACCGCGACCACGAGCCATGCCTCGGCTGCGCTGAGCACCCGTGGCGGCCGGCTGCGGGTGCTGAGCCAGGATGCACCCATGGCCCGGCTGCGAGCGACGACGCTCACCGCGCTCGTCCTCGCCATGACGTCCGGCGGCTGCGGGGCGCAGGACGGGGCCGGGGAGCCGTTGCCGGACGGGCAGCGGTCGGCGGGATGTCCCGGGACGCCGCCCGGGGGCCGGACCGACGTGGACGACGGCACCGGCGGGCAGCTGGTGCCGACGGCGTCGGACCCGGTCCTGCTCACGCTGTGCGTCTACGGCCTGGTTCCGGTCTCGCCGCCGCCGGGCAGCGGTCCCAACAGCACCCCGGAGCCGCCCGCGACTCGGACCTGGGCGGGCGCCGACCTGCACGCCGCCGTCGACGAGCTCAACGGCCTGCCCGTCTTCAGCGACTCGACGGACCATGTCTGCAACGCGGCGATCTGGCCGGGCTACGTGCTCGTCCTCGACCACGCTGACGGCACGACCACCACCCTGACCGTGGACCGTTCGTGCGCACTGGTCTCCGACGGGGACGGCGCCGTGCGGCTGGGCCTGCCGAGCATGGTCGCCGCCGCCCCCTAGCCGGTCAGGACCCGGCCGACCCCGGCTCGGTCATCGGCCGCTTCATCGCGGTGGCGACGTTCGCCGGGGTGATCGCGGACAGCCGGCCCATCGCCTTGCTGGCGAGCGAGCCGGCGAACACCGACGCCTCACCCTTCATCAGGCCCGCGAAACCCTGTCGGGCGACCAGGGCCGGGTCGTCCTTCTTGTCCGAGGCACCGAGCTTGGTGTCGGTCATCTCCGCCCGGTCGAAGAACTCGGTGTCGGTCGGGCCGGGGAGCAGCGCCGTGACGCTGACCCCGCTGTCCTTGAGCTCCTCGCGCAGCGCCATCGCGAACGACTGGACGAACGCCTTCGACGCGCCGTAGACCGCCTGGAAGGGCTCGGGCGCCTGCGAGGCCACCGACGAGGTGAAGAGGATGCGGCCCTCGCCGCGGGCGACCATGGCATGGACGACCCGCTTGGCCAGGTGCACCGTCGATGCACAGTTGAGTTCCACGATGCCGAGTTCCGCCTCCAGGTCGGTCTCGGCGAAGCGGCCGCCGTGGCCGACGCCGGCGTTGAGCGCGGCGGCGTCCAGCGGCCGGCCGGAGCCGTCGACGGCGGCGGCCAGTCGCTCGACGTCGTCCCGCTTCGTCAGGTCGACGCTCACCGGTGCCACGGTGGCCCCCATGCCGCGCAGCTCCTCGACGGCGTCGTCGAGCTCGACGTCCTCCGCCGCGACGATCAGGTCGAAGCCGTTCTCGGCGAACTGCTTGGCGAGCTCGCGCCCGATGCCGCTGGAGGCACCGGTGACGAGGGCGAGCGGGCGGGCGACGGGCAGGGACATCGGGGCCTCCTGGCGATCGGGGTCACCACGTCCTGCCCCGCCGACGCCGGGGGTAACCGAGGTGCCATTTCCGGGGAGATGGCACCTCGGGGGCGGGTCAGGCGGGGACGGAGACGCCCACGCCGCCGCGGGTCTGCGCGCCGTAGCGCGCGATCTCGCGGTCGAGGTCCAGCGGGGCTGTGATCGCCGCGCCCTCGGTGACCTCCGGGGTGATCAGGTCGGCGGGCAGCAGCCAGGAGACCTCGAACTCGAGACCGTCGGGGTCCTGGGCGTAGAGCGCCTTGGTCGTCGCGTGGTCGGAGGCGCCGACGAGGGCGCCGGCCTGCAGGAGCGCGTCCCGGATGCGGGCGAGCTCGGCGAGCGTGTCGACCTCCCAGGCCAGGTGGTACAGGCCCACGGTGCGCCGCCCGGCCTCCGACGGTCCTGCGCCGGCGCCGATCTGGAACAGCCCGAGGTCGTGGTCGTTCGTGGAGCCCTCCGCCTGCAGGAACACCGCGGCACCGGGGATCTCCATCTTCGTCCGGAACCCGAGGACGTCGCGGTAGAAGGCGGAACTCCGCTCGACGTCGCGTACGTAGAGGACGGCGTGGTTCAGGCGCTGGACGGGCATGGCGGGCTCCTCGGGCGGGACGGTGCGTTCAGTGTCCCCCAAGTTGGATGAACTCTCAAGTATTCCGACCCCCTCCCCGGTGAACCGGGCCAGTGAGGGCTAGGGTCGTGGCCACAACAGAAGAAACCGACAGGGGAGCGCTTCGGCGCTGAGAGTGCGGGACACCGCAGACCCTCGAACCTGATCCGGGTCATGCCGGCGCAGGGAGTCTGGAGGAGACATGGCCGAGTCGGCCGTCAGTCCGTCGTCCGAGTCCGACGTTGCGCGCAGCACGCGCTGGCGCACCGTCGACATCGTCGTCACCGCCGTGCTCGGCGTCGCGTTCGGCATCGTGTTCTGGGCCTGGGGCCTGCTGTGGGCCGGCCTCGACGCCGCGTTCACGGCGTTCCCGCCCGGTCAGGCCGTCATGTACGGCGTCTGGCTGCTGCCCGCGGTGCTCGCGCCGCTGATCGTCCGCAAGCCGGGCGCCGCGCTGTTCGCCGAGCTCGTCGCCGCCACCGTGTCGGCGCTGCTCGGTTCCTCGTGGGGCACGCTGGTGATCGTCTACGGCCTGCTGCAGGGCCTGGCCGGCGAGGTGGGGTTCGCGGCGTTCCGCTACCGCCGCTTCGGCTGGCCGCAGGCGCTGCTGGCCGCGGCGTGCGCCGGCGCGATGGCCGCCGTCCTGGACCTCGTCAACTACTACCCGGACTGGGCGGGTGGCTGGAAGACGACGTACGTGGTGCTGGTCGTCGTCAGCACCGCGGTCGTCGCCGGCATCGGCGGGACGGCGCTGGCGCGGGCGCTGCGCGCCAGCGGGGCCCTGTCGTCGTTCGCGCCCGGTCGCACCCGGGTCTGACCACGGCCGCCGAACCGGCGGGCCGCGGCCCGGCGGCGGTGCGGCTGGCGGGCTGGGGGTTCCGGCACGCCAGCCGCCACGCCTGGGCGCTGCGGGACGTCGACCTGGACGTGACGCCGGGTGAACGGGTGCTGCTCACCGGCGCATCCGGCTCCGGCAAGTCCACCCTCCTGCACGCGCTGGCCGGACTGCTCGGGCCGGACGCCGGGGAGCACACCGGCGCCGCGTCGGTCGACGGCCGCCCGCCGGGGCCGGCCCGCACCCGAACCGGGATCGTCTTCCAGGACCCCGACTCGCAGCTGGTGATGACGCGGGCCGGAGACGACGTGGCCTTCGGGCTGGAGAACACCGGCACGCCCCGGCAGGCCATCTGGCCCGCCGTCGACCGGGCGCTGGCCGACGTCGGCTTCCCGTACGGACGGGGCCACGCCACCGCGGCGCTCTCCGGTGGGCAGAAGCAGCGGCTCGTGCTCGCGGGAGCGCTCGCCCCCCGCCCCGGGCTGCTGCTCCTCGACGAGCCGACGGCCCAGCTCGACCCCGACGGGGGGACGCTCGTGGCCGAGGCCGTCACCCGCGCGGTCGCCGACCGGTCGACGACGTTGCTCGTCGTCGACCACGACGCCGCGCGCTGGCTGCCGCTGGTCGACCGCGTCGTCGAACTGCTCCCGGACGGCGGCACGCTCGAGCACGGGCGCGGTTGGTCACCGCCGCCGCTGCGCATGCCCGTGCGCCGGATCCATCCGGCCGGCGAGCTGCTGCTCTGCGCCGAGGCGGCCGGCTTCACCCACCGCGGCAGTGCAGCCCCCGCCCTGCCGCCCACGGACGTCACCCTGTCCGCGGGCCGCACGCTGGCGGTCGTCGGCGCGAACGGCACCGGGAAGTCGACGCTGGCCCTCCTGCTCGCCGGCCTGCGCGGGCCGACGACCGGGCGGGTCACGGCTGCACCTCCGCTCACCACCGGTCTGCGCCGCCCCGACGGGCCGCCGCACCGGTGGCCCGCCGCTGATCTCGTCCGCCGCATCGGGGCGGTCTTCCAGAACCCGGAGCACCAGTTCCTGACCGGCCGGGTGCGCGACGAGCTGGCCCTCGGCCCGCTGCGCGCCGGGTCGGCGGGCGCCGACGCGCACCGGCTGGCCGACCAGCTGCTCGAGCGGCTCGGGCTGTCGGCGCTCGCGGAGGCCAACCCGTTCACGCTCTCGGGCGGCCAGCAGCGGCGGCTCTCGGTGGCCACCGCGCTGGCCACGCGGCCGGGGGTCGTCGTCCTGGACGAGCCGACGTTCGGGCAGGACCGCGAGACCTGGGCCGAGCTCGTGGCCCTGCTCGCCGAACAGCAGGACGAGGGCCGGGCGCTCGTGCTCGTCACCCACGACGCGGCCGTCGTCACCGCCCTCGCCGATGAGGTGCTGGAGCTCCGGACGACCGGCGAGCCGGTGGCGGCATGACGCTCCCCCTGTCCCTCGGGCCGGTCCGGCCGGTGCCGCTGTCGGCCATCAACCCGGTGGCCCAGCTCGGGGCGATCGCCGTCCTCCTGCCCGTCCTGCTGATCAGCGGCGACGTGGTGACCCCGTCTGTCGTGCTGGCCGCCGAGGCGTGCCTGCTGCCCGCGGCCGGCCTGGCCGCACCCCGGGCGCTGCTGGCCCGCACATGGCCGCTGCTGCTCGGCGCCGCCGGCGTGGCCTGGGTGAACGTGCTGTTCGGCGACGAGGACGGGGGCGGCTGGCCGTCGGCGCTGGGGCTGGCGGTCCGGGTCCTCGCGCTCGCGCTGCCGGGCGTGCTGCTGGTCGCGTCCACCGATCCGGTCCGGCTCGCCGACGCCCTGACCCTGCACTGGCGGGTCTCGACCCGCTTCGCCTACGGCGCCCTCGCTGCGCTGCGCCTCGTCCCCCTGCTGGCCACCGAGTGGCAGACGATCCGGCTCGCCCGGCGGGCCCGGGGCGTGGACGCCGGCCGGAACCCCGTGGCCCAGCTGCGGCTGTTCGCCGGGACGGCGTTCGCGCTCCTGGTCGGCGCCATCCGGCGCGGCTCGCGGCTGGCCGCCGCCATGGACGCCCGCGGGTTCGACTCCGGGATCCCCCGGACCAACGCCCGTGGCTCGTCCCTGCGGCCGAGGGACTACGCCTTCGTGCTCGCTGCCGCGGTGGTCTGCGCCGCCGCGGTCACGCTCAGCGCCCTGACCGGCGTCTGGTCACCGGTCTTCGGGAACTGACCGCGCTCACACCGCCGGCGGGCGCTGCTCCGCCACGGCGTCGGCGACCACCACCTCTGCGGGCGATGCCGGCAGACCGCTGCGCGTCGGGCGACCGGGCAGGACCAGATTGAGGACGACGGCAACGACGGCAGCGACCACGATCCCCGAGTCGAAGAGGGCACCCCATTCTCCGGTCACGCGGTCGACGGCGTCCGGCGCCGCGGCGATCCCCCGCCCGAGCCCCACCGACAGCGCGACGATCAGCAGCGCCCGCGTGTCCAGTCCGTCCTTGGACAGCAGTTGGATGCCGATCGCGCAGACCATGCCGAAGAGGACCAGGACGCCGCCGCCGAGGACCGCCGGCGGGATCGCCGCCAGCACGGCGGCGACCTGGGGCAGCAGCGAGAGGCCGATCAGCACCAGGGCGCCGATGGTCACGACGTGCCGGCTCATCTGCTTGGTGAGCGCCACCAGCCCGATGTTCTGGCTGAACATCGTGGTCGGCAGTGCGCCGAAGACTCCGCCGAGGACGGCGCTGCCCCCCTCGGCGAGGATCCCGCCCCGCAGCTCTCGCGTGGTCGCGGGCCGGGCTGCGCCGCCTTCGGTGACCGCGTGCACGGTGCCGACCGAGTCGACCATGTTGACCACGCCGACCACGGCCATGGAGAGCACGGCGACAAGGGGGAAGGAGAGGCCGAACTCGAACGGCGCGGGTACCGCCACCAGAGGTCGGTCACCGACCCCCGAGAGGTCGAGCAGACCGAGGGGGATCGACACGAGGTACCCGACGACGACCGCGATCAGCACCGCCGCGCTGCACAGCAGGCCCCGGCAGAACTGGTTGAGCACGACGGTGAGCACCAGCACCAGGCCCGCGACAGCGAAGTTGACCGGGGCGCCGAAGTCCGGCGATCCGAGGCCGCCGGCGGCGAGGTTGACGCCGCTCGGGAGCAGGCCGAGGCCGATCACCAGGATGATCGTGCCCGTCACCACCGGCGGGAAGAGGAACGCGATCTTGTGGATCCCGAGGGCGATGGCCACCTGCACCCCCGCGGTGACGAGCACGCCGCCCAGGACGGCCGACAGCCCGAAGTCCTCGGCGAGGGGTACCGCGACGGCGATGAAGGCGAATCCGGCCCCCATCATGAGCGGGAGCCTGCTGCCCACCGGTCCGATGCCGACCGTCTGCAGCAGCGTCGCCAGGCCGGCGCAGAGCAGGGCCGCCTGGACCAGGAGTGTCGCCTCGCCGGTCGTCGCCCCGATGACGCCGGCCAGCAGGATCGCCGGCGTCAGGTTCGACGTGAACATGGCCAGCACGTGCTGGAGCCCCAGCGGCACGGCCACCCCCCAGGGTGGGCGGGCATCCGGGTCCGCACGGTCGTAGGACGCCGCCGTCGTCGCGGTCGTCTTCTCGGAAGTGGCCACCGGATCCCCCTGTTCGCCGTGCGCTTCCTCCGAGCGTCGCCAGCCGGTGTTCCCGACCGGTTACGGGGCGGTTGAGTTCTCGCGGAGCCGCTACGGTCCGGACGTGGCGAAGACGACGGGGCCGCCGACGACGTACGTCGCCCTGCTGCGCGGGATCAACCTCGGCAAGGCGCGCCAGGTCGCGATGCCGCGGCTGACGGAGCTCCTCACCGCGCGCGGGTACGCCGACGTCCGCACCCACCTGCGCAGCGGCAACGTCGTCCTCACCAGCCGTGTCGGGGAGGCGGAGCTGGCGGCGGACCTGTCGGCGGCGATCGAGGAGGAGTTCGGCTTCGCGGTCCCGGTCGTGGTCCGGACCGGGGCGGAGATGGGCGCCGTCGTGGCGGGTGACCCCTTCGCCACCGAGGCCACCGACCCCGCGCGCTACCTCGTCACCTTCCTGCCGGAGCCGCCCGATCCCGCCCGCGTCGACGCGCTGCCCAAGGCCGGGGGAGGCGGGGACTACCTGGTCCGTGGTCGCGAGCTGTACCTGTGGCTGCCCGACGGGATCCAGAACACGCCGCTGGCCTCCTGGAAGTGGGACACGCTGATCGGGGTCCCCGGCACGGCACGGAACTGGAACACCGTCCGGAAGCTCGCCGAACTGAGCGCCTGACCTCCCCCCGCGGGAGTGACCCGCGTCGCACTGAGGTTTGGGAGCACCCGCCGCGGCCCATACGCAGTTGTTCGGCCTGCACCGATCAGGGGCCGCGAACCGAGCAAGGGGTACAGCGCGTGACAGGGCAGGCGGCCGGGCCCGTGTGGCCGTCTGCGGCTCCTCCGCCGGCCGCCCCCGTGCTCACCTGGAGCCTGGAGGACGTCGCCGAGCTGCCCCGCGTCCGTGCGGACCTGCGGCGCCACGCGGGGGCGGCGACCCGACCCGACCTGCGCGACCAGCTGATCCTCGCGCTCGACGAGATGGCCTCGAACGCCCTGCGCCACGGCCGGGGCGGGGTCCAGGCCACCGTCCGCGAGACGCCCGACGCGTACCTGATCGAGGTCTCCGACCAGGCTCCTGCGTACCCGCCGTCGCCGGCGATCGGCCGCGACCCCAGCGAGGGCGGCCTCGGTCTGTACCTCATCGCCGAGATGGCCAGCCAGCACGGCTGGTACGTGAGCCACGGCCACAAGTACGTCTGGGCCCTGCTGCCCCGCTGAAGGCAGCTCAGCCCCCGTGCGGGGGCGGGTCGACCAGGTCCGGCACGCGCTCGGGACCCGCCTCCGCCGGCCGCGGGCGGTCCTCCCGGTGCAGGCGGACCGCCACCAGGGCCACGTCGTCCTGCAGGCCCTCGGGCCGAAGCCGCTCGATCACCTCGTCGCAGAGCACCGAGAGGGGCTCGCCGGCCAGCTCCGCCAGCGCCTCGCGCAGCCGGGCGATGCCCTCGTCCAGGGGCAGGTCGCGGCCCTCGACCAGCCCGTCGGTGTAGAGGAGGAGCGTGGCCCCGCGCTGCACGGTGACCACGGCATCGGTGCGGCGCGTGTGCGGGTCGACGCCGAGCATCAGCTCCGCCCGCGCCGGCGCGAGCTCCTCGATCCGGCCGTCGACGTGCAGGAGGAGCGGCGGCGGATGCCCGGCATTGGACCAGCGCAGCCGGGTCAGCCCGGCGTCGCGCTCCTCCGGCGTCTGCTCCACCCGCGCGATCGCCGCCGTGGCCATCGTGCCCATGCCCAGCCCCTGGATGGCGGCGTCGAGCTGGGTGAGGACGGCGGCCGGCCCCGGGCCCTCCCGGTAGGCGATCCCCCGCAGCATCCCGCGCAACTGGCCCATCGCGGCCGCCGCCTCGGTGTCGTGCCCGACGACGTCGCCGATGACCACCATCGTCGCGCCGGACGGCTGGAGGAACGCGTCGTACCAGTCCCCGCCGACCTCCGCCGCCCGCATGGCCGGCCGGTAGCGCACCACGATCTCGGCGTGGTCGGGCTCGGGCGGCGCGGTGAGCAGGCTGCGCTGGAGCCCTTCGGCCAGCCGCCGCTGCTGCTCGTAGAGCCGCGAGTTGTCCAGCGCCATCGCGACGCGGTCGGCCACCTCGCGCGCGGTGGCGACGTCGTCGTCGTCCGCCGGCGGACGCCCGGCCGACCGGTAGATGCTCAGCGCCCCGACGGTGCGGCCGCGCGCCTGCAACGAGAGCGCGACGGCGGTCTGCGGGGCGAGCTGGGCGAAGACGTCGCGCACCTCTCCGGGTGGCAGGGTGCGCCCGACCGCCGCAGCGACGTCGGGCACCAGCATCGGCTGACCGGAGCGGAGCGCCTCCACGATCGGGGCGGTCGACTGCAGGGCGCCCAGCCGCAGCTCCGAGTACCGCGCCGCCAGGTCGCGGCGCTGCGGGTCGCGGTGCCAGCTCGCCACGTCGTGCAACTGGCCGTCCTCACCGACGAGGCTGGCGATCACCCAGTCGCCGAGCACGGGGACGACCGACCGCGCCAGGCGCTGCACCGCGACCTCCTCGCCACCGGGCTCGGTGAGCGCGTCCGACACCGCCGACGCCACCTCGGCGATGAGCGAGAGCCGCGCGGTCGCCCGGCGCGCGCTCTCCTCGGCCGCCCGTCGCTCGGTCACGTCCAGGAAGTAGACGGAGAGCCCGTCGGGGCTCGGTGAGGCCCGCACCTCGTACCAGGCCTCGAACGGCGGGTAGTAGGACTCGAAGACCCGCTCCTGGCCGGTCTCGACGGCGCCCCGGTAGTTCTCCCCGAAGGCGCTGCCGTCCGTGCCCGGGAACGCCTCCCAGATCGTGACCCCCAGCAACTCCACACGGGTGCGGGCGAGCACCCGTTCGGCCTCGGCGTTCACGTAGGTGAAGCGGAACTGCCGGTCGAGGGAGAAGAAGGCCGCGTTCATCGCCTCCAGGACGCGGGCCACGCGGGCGTCGCCGTGCCGCTGCCCCGTGGTGTCGTATGCGGCGCCGACGAGCCGCAACGCCGAGCCGTCGTCGCCGGCCAGTGCCCTCCCCCGGGCCTGCACCCACCGCGTCTCGCCGGTCGGGAGGGCCACGCGGAACTCCGCCTCGTACTCGCCGCAACCGTCGATCGCCGACTTCAGCGCCGCCGTCGTGCGGTCGAGATCGGCGGGGTGGATGCGGTCGCGGAAGGCCTCGATGGTCTCGTCGAAGGTGTCCCGCGAGTAGCCGAACATCTGCACGAGGCGGTCGTCCCAGACCAGCCGCCGGGTCCGCAGGTCCCAGTCGAAGCTGCCGATCTGCGCCGCGTCGATGGCCAGCTCGAACCGCAGCCGGTGCGCCTCGAACTCCTGCGCCAGCGCGGCGAGCTCCAGCTCGCTCATCACGGCGCCCGCGAGCTGCCGGAGGAGCGCCACGTCGTTGTCGCTCCATGCCCGGGCACTGCGGCTGGAGGCGAAGAGCACGCCGATGGGCGAGCCGTCGACCACCACGAGCGGGATGCCCAGATAGGCCCCGATGGTGCCGTTCCCGACGTACGGGAGCGCCGCGAACCGCGCGTCGCGGCGGGTGTCCGGCACGACCAGCGGCCGTTCCGAGGCGAACGACACGGCGGTCAGCGAGTCGGCGAGCGGCACCTGCCGGCCGAGGCTTCCCGCGGGCAGGCCGGTTCCCGCCACCACCGTCACGACGTCGCCGACGAGGGCCACCGCCGCCATGTCCGCACCGACCAGCCGCGCCGCGATCCCGGTCAGCCGCTGCAGTCCCTCCGACCCCAGGGCCGTGGACTCGAGTCGCCGGACCGCGGCCAGGTGCCTGGCCGACGGCGCTGACGGCGTCTCGGCGGCGTTCACGACCGGTTCCTTCCACGCGAGGGGGATCGGCACACGCCGCGGGCCATCACCCTATGTCCCCCCAGCGGCGAAGGCTCCGGCCGCCGACTCAGCGGCCTGCGGCGTAGCCCTGCATGCCGCGGGCGTCGGCCGCCGCACGGAGGATCCCGGTCCGGGGGTCGCGGCTGACCGCCGACAGCCGTCCCAGCGTCCACGGACCGGAGACGGTGACGTCGTGGCCGCGCCCGCGCAGGCCCGCGACCACGTCGTCCCCGATGCGGGACTCGACCACGACCTCGCCGGACGTCATGTCCCGGGGGAAGAAGGACGACGGGAAGGCCGTGGTGTGCCAGGCCGGCGCGTCGATGGCCGCCTGCAGGTCGAGCCCGTCGACGGCGTGGGCGAGCCAGAAGCACAGCTGCCACTGCTCCTGCTGGTCGCCGCCCGGCGTGCCGAAGGCCAGGACGGGCTCGTCGTCGCGCAGGGCCAGCGAAGGCGTGAGGGTGGTGCGGGGCCGCTTGCCGGGGGCCAGCGAGTTGGGCAGGCCGCGCTCCAGCCAGAACATCTGCGCCCGGGTCCCGAGCGGGAACCCGAGCTCGGGGACGACCGGCGAGCTCTGCAACCAGCCGCCGGAGGGAGTGGCGGAGACCAGGTTGCCCCAGCGGTCGACGACGTCCACGTGGCAGGTGTCGCCGCGCGTCGTGCCGCTGCGGCTGATCGTCGGCTCCCCGGTGCCGGGGCCGGCGGGGTGGTGCGGGGCGCCTTCCCGGCTCAGCAGGGAAGGAAGCCGAGGCGGGCGCCCACCCGGGGAACCCGGCCGCAGGGCTCTGCTGGCCGTGCTCCCGATGAGCGCCCGCCTCTCGGTGGCGTACGTGGACGAGAGGAGATCGTCCACCGGGACGTCGTCGACGTCCCCGTACCAGGCTTCGCGGTCGGCCATCGCCAGCTTGACCGCCTCGACGCTCGCGTGGACCCGGTCGGTCCCGGCCGGTGGGACGTCGTCCAGCATCGCCAGCGCCTGGAGCAGCGCCGGTCCCTGGGACCACGGCCCGGCCTTCGCGAGCGTCCACCCCTGCCGGTCGAGGGTGACCGGCGGCTCGTACGTCGGCGTCCAGCCGGCCAGATCGTCGCCGGTCAGAAATCCGGGATGGGCACGACCGGAGTCGTCCTGCACCGGATACCGGGAGAATCTGTCGATCGCCTCTGCGACGAATCCTTGTGACCAGGCAGCCATCGCCGCATCGATCTGCGCCTCCCGGGAGGGTCCGCGCGCTGCTGAGAGCAGTCGGCGGTAGGTCGAGGCGAGAACCGAATTGCGGAACAGTCTGCCGGCGTCCGGAGGGGCACCGTCGGAGGTGAGCCAGGTGGCGGCCGAGGTAGGCCAGGAGGTGCGGAAGTGCTCGGAGACCGAGGCCACGGTCGCGGTCACCCGGGGAAGGAGAGGGTGACCGGTCCCGGCGTACTCGATGGCGTAGCGGAGGACGGCGTCCAACGGCTGGGTGCCGTGGTCGCGCAGCAGCGTCAGCCAGGCGCAGACGGCGCCCGGAACGGTGGCGGCAAGGAGGCCCGTGCCGGGGACGAGGTCGAGACCCAGTTGCTCGAAGGCCTCGATCGTCGCGCCGGCGGGGGCGATCCCCTGACCGGACAGGAGAACGGGTCGCCCCGCGTCCGGGTCACTCCCGCCCCTCGCGAAGAGGATGGGGACCTCGCCTCCGGGACCGTTGAGGTGCGGCTCGACGACCTGGAGGGTGAAACCGGCGGCGACGGCCGCGTCGAAGGCGTTGCCCCCTGCTTCGAGGACGGCCATTCCCGCTGCTGAGGCCAGCCAGTGGGTTGAGGCGACCATTCCGAACGTGCCGGCGAGCTCGGGCCGGGTGGTGAACACCCGGCCACAGTAGGTGCGGGTGGAACGACCCGCGTCGCGGCGGGAACCGCCGCACCGCGGGGAATGAGGGCCGCAGCGGGGGAAGGCGCCGCGGGCCGGATCGTGGGGGTGCTGGGCATCTCGCGCAGCACCACGGGCGGGTCGACGTCGCGCGCCGCGGTCGGCCGGGCCGGCGGGACGGGCCGGGGGCGGCCCCAGGCGAGGTACTCGCCCTGGGAGCCGGAACCCCACAGCGCCAGCCGGCGGACCAGCCCGCGCAGCGCGGGGGGACGCCGGTCCTTCGCGGGCGAGGGGCGCCAGGCGCAGAACTCCCCGTTCGTCCCC
>NZ_SPQM01000230.1 GCF_004570345.1 Blastococcus sp. CT_GayMR20
GCGGGCGCAGCTCGTACTCGCGGAACAGGTCGGAGTGCAGGAACGGGAGCTCGACGGCGTCCCGGATCTGCTCGATCTGGCGGGAGAGGCCACCGATGTCGCTGTAGTCGATGTCGGGGACCTCTTCGAGGACGAGCTCCTCGACCTCGCTCTTCGGGATCCGCTCGTAGACGTAGCCCGACCGCGATTCCAGCAGCAGCGAGTCGCCCACACGGAGCGGCTGCCCGGTCAGGGAGTCGGCGAGGAAGACCACCCGCTCCTCGTCGGTGTGCCCGATGACCAGCGCCCGCGGGGTGACGCCGTCGATCGGCTCCAGCAGCTCCTTGAGCATGACCACGTCGCCGGCGCGCTCGAAGCCGCGCGCCTCGACGATGTTCATCGCCTCGTTGAGCATGACCTCCTGGCCGGTGCGCAGGTCCTCGCCCTCGACGTTCGGCGAGAGGGTGACCCGCAGCTTGCGGCCGCCGGTGAAGACGTCGACCGTGCCGTCCTCGTGCCGGCTCAGGAAGATCCCGTACCCCGACGGGGGCTGGCCGAGGCGGTCGACCTCCTCCTTGAGCGAGACCAGCTGCTCGCGGGCGTCGCGCAGGGTGCCGGCCAGCTTGTCGTTGCGCTCGGACAGGAACGCCGCCCGCCCCTCGGCCTCGGCGATCCGCTCCTCGAGCTGACGCACCTGCCGTGGGCTGTCGGCCACCTTGCGTCGGAGGAGGCCGATCTCTTCCTCGAGGTAGGAGATCTGGCTGAGCAGTGCCGCGACGTCACGTTCCCGCCGCGCTCGCATTTCGTCAGGACCCGTGCCCATCGCGCACCTCCACACACCTCGGGGGGAGCCAGGAACCAAATCTATACACGGGGGGCGACACCGTGCCGGGGGCTCGCGGGCGATGAGACCGAGCCGTCACACGCGCCGCACGCGCGCCGTGCGACCCAGGTGCGACGGGTCAGGCCTTCTGGGCCCGGCGCTGGCGGATGGGCGCCACGGTCCCCTCGGCGAGCCGCCGCGCCGTCACGAGGAAGGCGGTGTGCGCCACCATCCGGTGCTCCGGGCGGACGGCGAGACCCACCGCGTGCCACGGGCGCAGGAGGCTCTCCCAGGCGTGGGGCTCGGTCCACACGCCCTGCGCCCGCAGCGCCTCCACGTAGGTCGACAGCTGCGTCACGGTCGCGACGTAGCCGACGAGGACGCCACCCGGCCGCAGCGCCGCTGCCACGGTCGGCAGCACCGCCCACGGCTCCAGCATGTCGAGGACGACACGGTCCACGACCTCCCCGGCCGGGTGCTCGGCGAGGTCACCGAGCCGCAGCGACCAGTTGGCCGGGACCTCGCCGAAGAAGGCGCGGACGTTCCCGCGGGCGACGTCGGCGAAGTCCTCCCGCCGCTCGTAGCTGGTGACCGATCCGCCGGACCCGACGGCCCGCAACAGCGAGCAGGTCAGGGCGCCGGAGCCCGCGCCGGCCTCGAGCACGCGCATGCCGGGGCCGACGTCGCCGAAGCCCACGATCTGCGCGGCGTCCTTCGGGTAGATGACCTGGGCGCCGCGTGGCATGGAGAGGACGAAGTCGGCCAGCAGCGGCCGGAACGCCAGGTAGCCGGTGTTGGCCGTCGACATGACGACGGAGCCCTCGGGTGCGCCGATCAGGTGGTCGTGCTCGATGGCCCCGCGGTGGGTGTGGAACTGCTTGCCCGGCTCGAGGACGACGGTGTGCAGCCGGCCCTTGGGGTCGGTCAGCTGCACCCGGTCGCCGGCCACGAAGGCGCCCGGAACTGTCTCCTGCTCGATGTCCACAGGCGTTCAGGGTACGGAGGGGGTGGATGTGACCCGTGTCCCCAGTGCGGCGCGGACACTCGGAACTGTCGGTGGTGCGACCTAGCCTCGGACCCATGACGGCGATGGCGCAGGACTCGGCGCGGGTCAGCACGGCGGAAGCCGACCCGGCGGCGGACGACGTCCAGGCGCCCCGCCGGCCGTCGCTGTCCCCGAGCCGCGCGGCCGACTTCAAGACCTGTCCCCTGCTCTACCGCTTCCGCACCATCGACCGGCTGCCCGAGCGCAAGAGCCTCGCGGCCGTCCGCGGCACGCTCGTCCACTCCGTCCTCGAGCGGCTCTACGACCTCCCGGCGGCCCAGCGGACCGTCGAGGCCGCCCAGGACCTGCTGGAGCCGGCCTGGGCCGACCTGCGCGAGGACCCCGGCGTCGCCGAGCTGTTCGCCGTCGCCCAGGACGAGGGCGCCGAGACCGACGCCAACGCGCCCGAGTCGGTCGAGGCCTGGCTGCTCTCGGCGGGGAAGCTGGTCGAGAGGTACTTCACGCTCGAGGACCCGACGCGCATCCAGCCGGAGGGCCGCGAGGAGCTGATCGAGGTCACGCTGCCCGACGGGTTGCTGCTGCGCGGCTTCGTCGACCGCCTCGACGTCGCCCCGAACGGCGCGCTGCGGGTCGTCGACTACAAGACCGGGGCGGTGCCGCGCGAGGCCTTCGAGGGCAAGGCGCTGTTCCAGATGAAGTTCTACGCGCTGGTCCTCTGGCGCACCCGCGGCATCGTGGCCGCCCAGCTCAAGCTGCTCTACCTCAAGGACGGCGACGCGCTGACGTACGCGCCCGACGAGGGTGAGCTGCTCCGCTTCGAGCGCACGCTGCAGGCGATCTGGGCCGCGATCGAGCGCGCGGTCGCCACCGGTGACTTCCGGCCGAACAGGTCGCGTCTGTGCGACTGGTGCGACCACCAGGCGCTCTGCCCGGCCTTCGGCGGCACTCCCCCGCCGTTCCCGACGGAGGCGGCGGCGGCTGCCGGCTGGCAGACCGTGCTGCCGATCGTCGAACGCGACTGAGCAAGCCCCTAGGGTCGCCTGCTGAGGGAGGCGCCGTGCACGGGTACCGCGCGGAGATCGCGTTCGACGGTGAGCGGGCGGTACCGGGCGGCGCGCTGGTCCTCGTCGACCACGGCGTCATCGTCGGGGTCGAAGCCGCGTCGTTCCCCACACCCGACGGCTGCCCGGTGACCGACGCGCCTGCACTGTTGCCCGGCCTCATCGACACGCACGTGCACCTGTGCGGCGACAGCAGCGTCCGGGCCCTCGACCAGTTCGCCGAGCTCTCCCCCGACCAGCTCCAGGGGATCATCACGACGGCCGAGCAGCAGCACCTTCGGGCCGGCGTCACGGCGGTGCGCGACCTCGGCGACAGCGGATGGGCCGTCGTCGAGCGGGCGCGCACCGGCGATGGCCCGACCGTCGTCGCCGCCGGACCGCCCATCACGTCGCCGGGCGGGCACTGCTGGTCGATGGGCGGCGAGACGTCCGGCATCGAGGCGCTGCGCCGGGCGGTCGCGGAGCGGGCGGAGCGCGGCGCCGACGTCGTCAAGATCATGGCCAGCGGCGGGGTGATGACGCCTGGCACCGACATGCTCGCCTGCCAGTTCACGCTCGAGGAGGTGCGCGTCGTCGTCGACGAGGCGCACCGGCACGGCCTGCCGGTCACCGCGCACGCACACGCCTTGCCGGCCGTGGAGCTCAGCCTGACCGCCGGCGTCGACGGCATCGAGCACTGCAGCTGCCTGACACGCGACGGCGCCCGTCTGCCCGCGGAGCTGGGCGCGCGGCTGGTCGCGGCCGGCACCTACGTCTGCCCGACCCTCGGCCGCCTGCCGGGGGTGCCCCCGCCGCCCCACGTCGAGGCGCGCCTCGCGGCCGTCGGCGCGCGGTACGAGGACCACCTCGTCCACGTCAGGCGGCTGCTCGCGTCCGGACCCACCTTCCTCGCGGGCACCGACGCCGGCATCGGGCCGAGCAAGCGGCACGGGCTGGTCCCGTTCGGCGTGGCCGACCTGGTCGCGTGCGGGGCCTCCCCCGCCGCGGCCCTGGGAGCGGCGACCGGCGTCGCGGCCCGGGCTCTGGGGTTGGAAGGCCGCACCGGACGGCTGGCCGTCGGCCTCGACGCCGACCTGCTGCTCGTCGACGGGGACCCGCTGTCCGACGTCACAGCCCTCCAGCGACCCCGCACCGTGGTGTCGCGAGGCCGCGAGGTGGCGCTGACGTGAGCGCGGTCAGGCCGGCGCGTCGGCCAGGGCGCGACGGGTCAGGACCCGGGCCAGCTCGGTGACACCGACGCCGGCCAGGCCGTCGCGCAGAGTGAGCCCCGGCGCGGGCGCGATCTCCTGGACGGCCGGCACCCCGAGGACGGCGGCACCCGCGGCGAGACCCGCGGCCACTCCCGACAGGGAGTCCTCGACCACCACGCACTCCCCCGGTGCGACGCCGAGCGCCGCCAGCGCCTGCAGATAGGGCGACGGGTCGGGCTTGCGCGCCGGCACCTCGTCCCCGCAGATGGTGACGTCGAACGGGTCGTCGTCCAGGTCCGCGCGGATGGTCGCCAGCACGATGTCGGCCACCCGACGAGGCGTCGTGGTCACCAGCGCTGTGCGCAACCCCGACGCCCGCACCTCGGTGAGGAGCTCGCGCGCACCCGGGCACCAGGTGATCCCACCGGCCATCAGTTCGGCCGTCCGCTCCTCGACCCACCGGGCGTCGGCCAGGAGCTGCTCCTCCGTCCGGTGCACGCCCAGGTCGGCATGCAGGATCGTCATCGAGCGACGCATGGACGAACCCACCGTGGCCGCCCGGGCGCTGTCGGACATCCGGCCGCCGAGGGTGTCGGCCAGCTCGAACATGGCCTCGCCCCAGTACTGCTCGGTCTCCACCAGCGTGCCGTCCATGTCGAACAGGACGGCCCGGAGGGCATGGTCGTCGGAGGTCACGTACTCGTCTCTCGGATGCTCGGACGTGCGGAAGTCAGCCCCGGTAGTTCACGTGCGGGTGGTCCATGTGGTTGGCCGTGGGGCTCCCGCGGTTCTCCATCTGCTTCCAGCCGCCGTTCGGCGACGAGAGCATGCGCTGCTGCCAGATGACGTACTCCACGCCGAGCTCGTCCCAGTGGGCGATGTGGTAGGCCACGATCGCGTCGCCGAGGGCGGAGTTGCCCAGCACCAT
This sequence comes from Blastococcus sp. CT_GayMR20, assembly GCF_004570345.1. Next base: position 4,988 of record NZ_SPQM01000230.1, read on the forward strand.
GTAGTCCACCGCCAGGCCGGAGGGGTGACCGCCCGGATCGGCGGCGCTCGCGCGGGTGCCGCCGAGGGTGATCGAGTCGGCGCCCGGCACGTTGGAGACGACCGCGTTGGCGGCGTTCTGCGCCTGCGGCTTCAGGGGCCCGGCGCTGTTGCTGATCTTCGCGATGGCGCTTGCCACCGTCCCGGCGGCAGCGGCCACGGCGGCGGCCGGCTCGTCGGCGGCGCCTGCGGCGGCAGCGGCGGCAGCGGCGGC
>NZ_SPQM01000231.1 GCF_004570345.1 Blastococcus sp. CT_GayMR20
CCGCTGATCCTCATGGCCGGGTACTCGGCCTTCCCGCGTCGCGTGAACTTCGCCGCGATGCGCGAGATCGCGGACGAGGTCGACGCCACGCTGGTCGTGGACATGGCCCACTTCGCCGGCCTGGTCGCCGGCAAGGTGTTCACCGGCGACTTCGACCCGGTGCCGCACGCGCACGTCGTCACCAGCACCAGCCACAAGTCGCTGCGCGGTCCGCGGGGCGGGTTCGTGCTGGCCCAGCCGGAGTTCGCCGACGCGGTCGACCGTGGCTGCCCGATGGTGCTCGGCGGTCCCCTGCCGCACGTCATGGCGGCCAAGGCCGTGGCGTTCGCCGAGGCCCGCCAGCCGGCCTTCGCCGAGTACGCCCAGGCGATCGTCGACAACGCCGTCTCGCTCGCCGAGGGGCTGGACAAGCGGGGCGTCCGGCTGGTCACCGGGGGCACCGACAACCACCTGGTGCTCATGGACGTGAGCAGCTTCGGACTGACCGGGCGGCAGGCCGAGTCCGCGCTGCTGGACGCCGGCATCGTGACCAACCGCAACTCCGTCCCGGCCGACCCCAACGGCGCCTGGTACACCTCCGGCGTCCGGATCGGCACGCCGGCGCTCACCACCCGCGGCTTCGGGGCGGCCGAGTTCGACCGGGTCGCCGAACTGATCGCCGACGTCCTCGGCGGGACGACTCCGGCGACGACGTCCTCCGGTGAGCCGTCCCGGGCGAAGTACGCGATGGCCGACGGACTCGCCGGGAAGACCCAGGCGGCGGCCGCGGAGCTGCTGGCCGGCCACCCGCTCTACGGCGGGCTGGACCTGGGCTGATCCGGGGCCGGGCCGGCCGAAAGGTGACCCGTCCCACCGGACCATGCGCACCAGGGGCCACGGCGGCCACCTGTACCGCGTGGTTCGCCGACCTGTGACGAACTCGTACCTACACTCGCTCGGGTGGACACAGCCGTGACCGACCCCGTGGTGGGCCTGGTCCTCGAGGGCCGCTACCGCCTCGAGGAGCGGCTCGCGCGCGGCGGCATGTCCACGGTCTACGCGGCGACCGATCTGCGGCTGCACAAGACGGTCGCCGTCAAGGTGATGGCCGAGCACCTGGCCCACGACCCGACGTTCGTCGACCGGTTCACCCGCGAGGCGCGCGCCGCCGCGATGCTCAGCCACCCCAACGTCGTCAGCGTCAGCGACCAGGGCAGCGACCAGGGACTGGTCTACCTGGTCATGGAGCTCGTCCGCGGCCGCACGCTGCGCGACCTGCTCACCGCCCGCGGCCGGCTGACCGTCGCCGAGGCGTTCGCCGTCCTCGAGCCGGTGCTGTCCGGGCTCACCGCGGCCCACCGCGCCGGCATCGTGCACCGCGACATCAAGCCCGAGAACGTGCTCATCGGCATCGACGGCGTGGTCAAGGTGGCCGACTTCGGGCTGGCCCGCGCCGTCGTCGGCAACGGCACGGCACAGGCCAGCCAGACCGGCGGCGTCCTCATCGGCACGGTCGCCTACCTCTCGCCCGAGCAGCTCGAGCGCGGCCGGGCCGACGCCCGCAGCGACATCTACGCGGCCGGCATCGTGCTGTACGAGATGCTCACGGGGCACCCGCCGTACGGCGGCGACACCCCCCTCGCCGTGGCGTACCAGCACGTGCACCACGACGTCCCCGCGGCGTCGGAGGAGGTGCCCGGCCTGCCGTGGGCCGTCGACGAGCTCGTCGCCCGCACGACCCGGCGCGACCCGGCCGGCCGGCCGCTCGACGCCGGCGCCTTCCTGGCGGAGCTCGGGCACGTCCGCAAGGACCTCGGCCTCGAGCCGGTGCCGGTGCCGACGGGCCGCAGCACCGCCGGTCCCGGCACGCTGCGCCCGACCAACCGCCCGACCCGTCCGCGCCACCCCAGCGACCCGGGCACCGCCGTCCTCGGCGCCCAGCGCACCGACCGCGCCGGGCGGACGAGCATGCTCCCGGGCATGGGCGCCGGCCCGACGACGAACGTCAACGGACGCCGTCCGGCCCTGGACCGCCCGCGCCCCGGCGTGCCTCTGCACATCCGCCGCCGGCGGGCCCGTTTCGCGGTCGCCGTGGTGGTCCTGCTGGCGATCACCATCGGCGCGGTCGGCTGGTGGCTGGGCTCCGGCCGCTGGACGCAGATCCCCGAGCTGGTCGGCAAGGAGCAGAACGCCGCGATCGACCTGCTGCAGGAGGCCGGCCTCACCCCCGACTGCTGCGAGCAGGTCTGGAGCGAGGAGTTCCCGGCCGGTGCGGTCATGTCGACCGATCCGCCCTCGGGCGAGGCGATCCGCGGCAGCGACGTCCGGCTGGTGGTCTCGCAGGGTCCGGAGCGCTTCACGGTCCCCACCGACCTGGTCGGCAAGCCGGAGGCCGACGTCGTCGCGTTCGTGCAGGAGAAGCTGCCCGCGATCCAGGTGACGACGGCGCAGGAGTACGACAACGACGTGGCCGCCGGGCTGGTCGTGCGCTTCGACCCGCCGGCCGGTTCCGAGCTGCGCCGCGACCAGGTCGTCACGGTGTTCGTGAGCCAGGGCCACGAGCCGGTGGCCGTCCCCGACGTCACCGGGCAGTCCCCCGAGCAGGCGCAGGCCAACCTGGAGAGCCTCGGCTTCGTCGTCGACCGCATCGAGGACGGCCGCAGCGCGGCCGTCGCCGTCGGTGAGGTCATGGCGGTCGACCCCGGCCCGGAGGACGGGCCGGTCGAGTTCGGGCGCACGATCTCGATCCAGGTGTCGGCCGGCTTGCCGCTGGTGACCGTGCCGGACGTCAGCGGCATGAACCAGGACGAGGCCGCCGCCGCGCTCAAGGCCGTCGGGCTGACCGTCGACGCCACCAAGTTCTTCGGCAACAAGGTGCGCCAGCAGCAGCCCGCCGCCGGTGAGACCGTCGAGCAGGGCACCACCGTCAAGATCCTGGTGACCTTCTAGCGGTGTCCTCCCCCGCGGTGCCGCCGATCGGCGCGCAGATCCAGATCAAGGGCGGCCTGGCCAAGGGCGGCCTCGCCTACACCGACGCCGTGGGCGCGCGGGCGGTGCAGGTCTTCGTCGGCAACCCGCGCGGGTGGCGGCTCACCGCCGGCGATCCCCGCCAGGACGAGCTGTTCGTCGCGGGCTGCGCCGAGCGAGAGATCCCGTCCTTCATCCACACGCCGTACCTGGTCAACGTCGGCTCCCCCACCGAGGCCACCGTCGAGCAGTCGATCGCCTCCATCGCGCACAACCTCGCGCGCGGCGCCGAGCTCGGCTGCCGGGGCGTCGTCGTGCACGCGGGCTCGGCCGTCGGCGAGGACCGCTACGAGGCGGCGCTCCGGCAGCTGCACGAGCGGCTGCTGCCGGTGCTCGACGGCCTGCCCGCCGACGCCCCGCGCCTGCTGATCGAGCCGACCGCGGGCGGCGGGAAGTCGCTGGCGGCGACCGTCGAGGACCTCGGGCCCTATCTCGCCGCGCTGGAGAACCACCCGCTGGTCGGCGTCTGCTTCGACACCTGCCATGCGTGGGCCGCCGGTCACGACCTGTCGGTCCCGGGCGGGATGACGGCGACGCTCGACGCGCTCGAGGCCGCCGTCGGCCCCGGGCGGCTGGGGCTGGTGCACGCCAACGACTCGCTCGACGAGTGCGGCTCGAAGCGTGATCGGCACACGACGATCGGCGCGGGCTCGATCGGGGCGGCGCCGTTCGGCGAGCTGCTGACGCATCGCTCGATGGCCGGCGTCCCGGTCGTGGTGGAGACCCCGAGCGAGCTCGACGGCTCGCCGTCCGCGGGCCACAAGCGCGACATCGACCTGCTGTGCTCCCTGCGCGACGCCGCATGCCGGCCCGGCGTCGCTGCCGCTTGACGTCACTTCTGTCCCACTCCGGCCCGGTTGCTTGACGTGACCGACTAGGAACTCTTTGCTACCGAAACCCGCGCTGCCGTAGAGCGCGCGGAACACCGAGCGAGGAGACCGACCGTGTCCATCCGCAAGAACCTGGCCGTCGCCGCCGTCGCGACGATGACCGCGACGGGGGTCGGCGCCACCGCCGGCACCGCCGCCGCCGCGCCGCCCGCCACCTCCGCTCTGGGCTCCTACATCGTCACGCTCGACGGGACCGGAGTGCCCTCTCGGGTGGCCGCGCTCGCCTCCTCCCGGCTCGGGGGCCGCGTCGGGCACGTCTACACCGCAGCGCTCGACGGTTTCGCCGTCACGGTGCCCGCCGCGCTCGCGGACCGGCTGCGGACGCTGCCCGGTGTCGTCTCCGTGGAGCAGGACCTGCCCGTGGAGGCGGCCGAGATCAAGACCCAGTCGCCGACGCCCTCGTGGGGGCTGGACCGGATCGACCAACGCAACGCCGTCACGTCGACCAGCGCGTTCTCCTACGCCTCCACCGGAGCCGGGGTGACCGCCTACATCATCGACACCGGTATCCAGACGGCGAACCTCGACTTCGGCGGCCGGGCCACGAGCGGGTTCGACGCCTTCGGCGGCACCGGCCTGGACTGCAACGGCCACGGGACCCACGTCGCCGGCACAGTGGGCGGCACGGAGTACGGCGTGGCCAAGGACGTCAGTCTGGTCGCCGTCCGCGTGCTCGACTGCAACGGCAGCGGTACCACCTCCGGCGTCATCGCCGGCGTCGACTGGGTCACGAGGAGCCACCCAGCAGGCCGGCCCGCGGTGGCCAACATGAGCCTCGGCGGTGGAGCGAGCACGGCGCTCGACACCGCTGTTGCCAACTCGATCAACTCCGGCGTCACCTACGCGGTCGCGGCCGGCAACGGCAATGCGCGGGGTGTCCCACAGGACGCCTGCAAGTCCTCCCCGGCCCGCGTTCCCGCCGCGCTCACCATCGGGGCCACCGACAGCAAGGACGCGGCCGCCTCGTGGAGCAACTACGGCGGCTGTGTCGACCTGTTCGCGCCGGGCGTCGGCATCACGAGCGACTGGTACACGTCCACGACTGCCACGAACACGATCAGCGGGACGTCGATGGCGACCCCGCACGTGGCCGGAGTCGCGGCGCTGTACCTGCAGACGGACGCGACCGCGTCAGCCGGCACGGTGAGCAGCGCGATCAAGACGGCGACCACCAAGGGCGTCGTCAAGACGAGCAGCCGGTACAGGACGGCGAACAACCACCTGCTCTTCAGCAACTACTGACCGCGGGCGCCGGGCCGTCCTCGTGGACGGCCCGGCTCAGCGGGCGAGGAGCTCGCTGAGGACGTCGGCGGCGCGGTCGATCCCGGCACGGCCGACGTC
>NZ_SPQM01000232.1 GCF_004570345.1 Blastococcus sp. CT_GayMR20
CATGCCCGACCACGACATGCCGCTCCAGCTCATGCCGGACCAGGACATGCCCGACCACGACATGCCGCTCCAGCTCATGCCGGACCAGGACATGCCCGACCACGACATGCCGCTCCAGCTCATGCCGTTCCAGTTGAGGCCGCCCCGGATACCTTCCGCCAGCTTGCGGATGTCGATCGACTTACCGCGGACGTCGATCTCACCCTTGACCAGCTTCCCGTTGACCGACACGTGGACGGATCCACGCGCGGCCTCGAGGGAACCCAGACCGGTCGCCACCTTGAAGGACTGCACCTTCTGCGGCGTCTGGTAGTCCTTGGCCTCGGCCAGGTCGATCACGCCGGCACCCTGCTGGGCAGCGGTCGCGGCCGGGATCACGTTGGCCGTCTCCGTGAGCAGCGCCTTCACCTGGTCCGGCTTGATCCCCGGACGCTGCTGGATCAGCAGCGCCGCGGCACCGGACACGACAGCGGCAGCCTGCGAGGTGCCGCTGCCGCGGAAGAGCCGGTCACCGATGCGGGCAGCCGGGTACGTGGTGTCCAGGTAGGACCCCGCGCTGCGCAGACCCAGGACCTTCTCGCCGGGGGCGACCAGGTCGGGGTTGCGGGTGCCGTCACCGTCGTTCGAGAACGTGGAGACGACGTCGTCGGCCGTGTCGGCCGTGCCGTTGGCGTTGTTGCTGCCGACGGCGATGACGAACGGGTTGTAGGCCGGGTTGTTCACCTTGGCCGTACCGAAGCCCTCGTTGCCGACGGCGACGACGACCACGATGCCCTTGTGCCAGGCCTGCTCGGCCGCGTAGGCCAGCGGGTCGAGCACGTAGTCCTGCACACCGTCGGTGCCGAACGACATGTTGAGAACACGGATGTTCATGCCGCCCTTGTTGCGGTTCTGGACGACCCAGTCGATGGCCGCGATGGCCTGCGAGACGTCGGTCTGGCCCTTGGCGTCCGCCACCTTGATGCTGACGATGCGGGCGTCCGGCGCCATGCCGACGAAGTTCGAGGAGTCACCGCTGCCGGTGCCCGTCGTGCCACCGTCGCGGCCGGCGATGATGCTGGACATGTGCGTGCCGTGGCCGTACGTGTCCTTGTTCTTCGCCGGTCCGGCGGCCTCGAGGGTGAGGTCGGGGCCGTAGACGACCTTGCCGGGGGTGTTGAACCCCTCGACCGGGACGATGCCCGAGTCGATGACGGCGACGTCGACGCCCTTGCCGGTGTAGCCCGCGTCCCACATCGTGGAGGCGCCGGTCACCTTGTTGGCGATCGTGTAGAGCGACCCGTTGGCGGCCGCGTTGTCGCTGATCTCGGTGCTCGACAGGGTCAGCCCCGCGTCCGAGGTGACGGACTCGACGCCTGGGACCGCGCGGAGCAGTCCGACCCGGTCAGCGGGCACCTGGGCGGTGAAGCCGCCGAGGATGCCCAGCTGCTTGCCGACGGTGCCGCCGAAACGGGCGACAGCCTGCTCGGCCGCGTCGCCGGCACCGGCGACCTCACGAACGATGACCGACACGTCCTCGGCCGCCGAAGCGGTCGTGGCCGCACTGGCCGGGCCGGCGACGCCGGCGGCCACGAGAGTGGCCACGCCGACGGTCATCGCGCGGCGCGCGAACATGGGAACGCCGCCCCACGTGACGCCGTAGGCCGGCGCCTCCTGAGCGGTTCCCCGCTGGTTGCTGATCATGCAGTGCACCTCCTTGTGGAACTCGGGACTTCCTTGTACGTAGTGGCTTCGGTACCGAGTGTTAGGTGCTTGATGCTTCGAATACAGGGTTCTCGACCAGTTCCCCCCATGAGAGTGACGGAGCGATCACAGACGGTTGTTACACCGTTATTGCTGTGCGTAATCGCTCTCGTCACAGGGCGCGGTCGGTCCGATACGGTGCGAACGGCCTCGGCGCGTCGCCTCGTGGGTCCGGAGTGGCTGGTGGGGCGGTCGTTACGTTCCGCGCCATGGACCGCCGAGGCTTCCTTCTCGTCCTCGCTGCCGGCCTCACGGGCGCGGCCGTGGGCCAGGGGACGACCGAACTGGTGAATGCCCGACCCACCCCCAGCCGGGCGCCTGCCCCGGCTGCCGCGGTGACGTCGACCGGGGCGCTGACCGGCGCCCCCGTGCTGCCTCCGACCGGCGTCGTGGACGCCCTCCCCGGGGACGGCAGCTCGCTCGCGCTGACCATCGACGACGGCACGAACTCCGCGGTCGTCGGCGCCTTCATCGCCTTCGCGGCCGACACCGGGGTGCGGCTCACCTTCTTCCCGAACGGCATGTACCGGTCGTGGGAGGACAACGCCAAGGCCCTGCAGCCGCTGGTCGACTCGGGGCAGATCGCCCTGGGCAACCACACCTGGTCCCATCCGGACCTCACCACGCTCGACGACGCGGAGGTGGCCGAGGAGATCGCCCGCAACCGCGAGTTCATCTGGAACACCTTCGGTGTGAAGGACTCCCCGTTCTTCCGGCCGCCGTTCGGGTCGCGCGACGAGCGCACCGACCGGATCGCTGCCGACGAGGGCCACCCGACCGTCGTGATGTGGAACGGCACGCTGGACGACGCCCGGGTGGTGACCGGCGAGGACCTGATGGCGGCGGCCCGGGAGTGGTTCGCCCCCCAGGCGATCATCGTGGGGCACGCGAACCAGCCCCCGGTGACCACGATCTACGGGGAGATGGTCGACCTGATCGCCGAACGGCAGTTGCGCACCGTCACCCTCGCCGATGTCTGGGCCACCCCGGCGCAACTCGTGCGGGGCGCGTCGGCGAAGGGTCAGGCCACCAGCAGCTAGGCCGTCGCCGACCTGCGACAGCCGCCGTCTTCCGGAAGGGTGTCCGCGAGGGAACACTCGCGGACAGGAGGACATCGGGCATGGATCCTGCGGCTGCGCTGAAGGGGCGGGTGGCCCTCGTGACGGGCGCCGCCAGCGGGCTGGGACGCGCCACCGCACTCGCCCTGGCCGAGGCAGGGGCGCACGTCGCGATCGCCGACATCAACGCCGCCGGGAGCGAGCAGACCCGGGCGCAGGTCCTGGACACGGGTGGTTCGGCGGACGTCCTCGCCCTGGACGTGACCGACGACGAGAGCCGCCGTAGGGCCGTGGGAGACCTGTTCGACCGGCACGGCGATGCCTTCGACATCCTGGTGAACGTCGCCGGCATCGACCGCCCGGGCTACATCACCGACATCGACCTCGCCGACCACCGCCGGGTGCACGCCGTCAACTGCGAGGGGCCGGTGTTCCTCACGAGCCAGTTCATGAAGCGGGTCCAGCACCTCCCCGAGGGCCGGACCGCCGACGTCGTCCACGTGGTCTCGCTGTCGGCGATCACGTCCGGCAGCGGCGCGATCGCCTACAACGGTTCGAAGGCCGGCTTCCTGAACGCGACACGGTGCATCCAGCGGGAGCTGCGGGAGAAGGCGGTCCGGATGCCCGACGGCTCGGAGCGGCCGTTCCCCGCGCGGCTGCACAGCGTCATCCCCGCGGCGATGGACACCCCGATGATGGAGCAGTGGGGGATCCCCGCCCACCTGATGATGCCGCCGTCCGCGGTCGCCGAGACCATCCGCTCGCTGATCCTGCTGCACCCGTCGTGCTTCGTGCCGGAGATGCAGATCGTTCCGCGGCTCGAGCCGAACTTCCCCCGCTGACCGACATGAAGAGAGGGAGCATCGGCGTGACCGACCCAGTCGACCCCACCCCCGACACGGCCATGGCCTCCGGTTCCGACGCCGGCGAACCCGGCGGGCACCTGGGTCCGGGCGACCTGGCGCCCGACGAGGAGCGCCTGCTCGCCGCACTCGAGCGCGATGCCGGCACCGGCCCGGGCACGCCCGAGGAGACCATCGCGGTCGTCCGCGCGGCCGAGGACGAGGGACCGCTCCCCGACCGCGGCGGCGCGCCGGACGACGGTCTGACGCCGAGCTTCCAGGCGCCGGAGACCGACTGAGCTCAGGCGGCCACGGCCGCGGGGCGGCACCAGTGCGCCAGTGCGCCGAAGGTGTCGCGTGCCGAGGCGACCATCGCGTCGGCATCGCCGCCGGCGGCCACGCGGTCGCGGGCGGCACGGCGGAAGGCGTGCCACATCGCCCCGGTCTCGCTGCCGTAGGGGGAGAAGCAGCGCAGTCGCACGCCGGCGAACTCCGGGAGGCCGGCCAGGTGCCGGTCGATGAACACACCGCCCAGGGTGGAGCCCTCCAAGACGTACAGCCGGCCGAGCGCCTCGTCGGTGCCGTTCACGGGTGCGAGGTCGGGCGCCCCCTCGGCCGCCTCCCCGCCCAGCACCTGCAGGTCGGTGGCGAACAGGCCGGCGCGGCGACGGCGCGGCCAGTCCACGGCGGCGGCATCGGCAGGAGACCACCGAGCCCACTCCTCGAGCCCGGCCTCCGCCGCTCCCCAGAACCCGTGCATGCGGGCGAGCACCGCGGTCAGCCGCCGCCGGCTCAGCGCCGGGTCCAGCAGGTCCAGCGTCCGCTCGACGTCCTGGTGCCCGTCCGCTGTTCCGGTGCGCAGCAGGCGCAGGACGTCGGCCATCGGGCCGAGCCTAGGCGAGCCGCGCCGGCGGCCGGTTCAGGGCGGCGGGGCCAGCCGGGCGGCGCGCAGCGAGGCGTGCAGGAGCAGGCGGTCGTCGCCGTCGGCGAGGTCGAGACCGGTGAGGGCGGCGATCCGGGTGAGCCGGTAGTACAGCGTCTGCCGGTGCACACGGAGCGCCCCGGCGGCCTTCGACGCGCTCCCGCCGCCGTCGAGGAACACCTCGGCGGTCTCGGTGAGGACCGGATCGGTCAGCAGGGGGACGACGCACGGGTCGGGGCCCGGGAGCGCGGCGACCAGGCGCCAGGCGCCCAGCTCCGCCCAGTGCGCCACCGGCGAGAGGCGGGGCACCGCCGCCGCGACCCGCGCGGCGGCGCAGGCCTCGTACCACTGCTCGGGCAGTTCGGCGGTCCCGCGGCGGACCCGGGAGACGCCGGCGGTGCTGCCCGCAGGCAGTCGGGCCAGCGACGCCGCGGTGAGCGCGCCGGCGGGCCGCAGGTCGGAGACGGTCGGCAGCGGCAGGAGCACGGCCACCGGGCCGCCGTCGACCACCGTGGCCACGGCACCGGCCGCCGGCAGTCGCCAGCCCGCCGGCAGGCCCGTGGCTCCGGGCGTGAGCGCGACCAGGACCTGGCCCGTCTGCTCCCCCAGCGCGGAGCCGAGCAGCCGCGCAGATC
>NZ_SPQM01000233.1 GCF_004570345.1 Blastococcus sp. CT_GayMR20
CTCCCGCTCCGGCCCCCACCGCTGCTGCGGTGCCTGCCGACGCCGGCCGCGAGGGCCAGGTGCTCGCCCTGGTCAACCGCGAACGCGCGGCCGCCGGGTGCGGCGCGCTGGTGGCCGACGAGGGTCTGGCGGCGGTCGCCCGCGCGCACAGCGCCGACATGCGTGACCGTGGCTTCTTCGACCACGTCAACCTCGACGGCCTGGACCCGTTCGACCGCGCGTCGGCGGCCGGCGTGAATGCCCGCGCCGAGAACATCGCCTACGGCCAGGCGGACGCCGCGGAGGTCATGACCGCCTGGATGAACAGCTCCGGGCACCGCGCCAACATCCTCAACTGCAGCCTGACCTCGCTGGGCGTCGGCGTGGTCGACGGCTCCGGCGGCCCCTGGTGGACCCAGCTCTTCGGCTGAGCACCCCGACTGTGGGGAACCGGGGCTCCACCGAGGGACTCAGAGCCCCAGTTCCCCACGCTCGCGTGCGGCGAGCAACGCTCGCAGACGAGCCACGAGCGCCTCGGGGTCGTACAGGTCGGCCGCCGTCACGTGCAGCACGATCCACCCGGCCGCGTGGAGGCGATTGAGTCTCCGACGGTCGCTGGCGAACTGTCCGTCCTCGGAGTGCCACAACCCGTCGTACTCGACCGCCACCCGATGCGCTGGGAACGCGAGGTCGACCCGGGCGACGAAGGCGCCGGTGGCATCGCGCACCGTGTGCTGAGGGACGGGCTCGAGCCCCACGAGCGTCAGCAGCACCCGGAGCCGCGACTCAGGCGGTGATTCCGCGCGCGGATCGGCCAGCTCGGTCGCCTGCCGACCGCGACGGGCTCCCCGTCCACCCCTCAGTGCGGCACCCGCCGCGCGCAGCTCCCCCCATCCGACGACGGCGGCCGCAAGCATGACGTCCAGCGCTGCCACCGCCACCGGCAACGGGTCGCCTCGCGCGATGTCCAGGGCCGTCCGCAGTCCTGTCGTCACGCGGAACGTCCCGATCCGGACGACGTCCGCATCCGGCAGGCGCACCCGACGGATGCGGAGCCCCTCGACCGGACCGAACTGGACGCCCGCCGGCAGGGACAGCTCGACCGGCGTCCCGAACCCGGCAAGGCCGGTGCAGCCGTGCATGAAGGCCGCCGTCCGCCCGCTGAATGCTGCCGTCGCCGGCGCGAGCAGTCGGGCCCCTCGGATGCGGAGCCCGAAGGAGTCGGCGAGTTCGGCATCCGCGTAGATCCCACGGAACAGCCGTCGCCAGGCCGAGCTGCGGAGCTGGTCCCGGGTCAGCAGTCCATCCCCCAGGACGTCCCGGGCCCGGAAGACGGCGCCCCGCAAGGCTGGCGGTCGCCGGGGTCGAGGCACCACGCGAGCGTGCCCCACCAAGGGGCCTCGTCGCTGGCGCCGTCCACAGGTCCACGAGTGTGGGGTTGTGAGTCTCTGAACCCTGCTCCGGGCCCTGACTTCCCCACACTCGGGCAGCCGCCGGAGGACGGCGACGGCCCCCTCACCCGGGCGGGGCGAGGGGGCCGTCGTCGCGCGGCCCCGTCCCGAGGACGGGGTCCCTTCTCAGGCCATGGCCTTCTGGAGGTTGGTGTCGATGGCCGCCAGGAAGTCCTGGGTGGTGAGCCACGGCTGGTCCCTGGAGATGAGCAGCGCGAGGTCCTTGGTCATCTGGCCGCCCTCGACGGTGTCGATGCAGACCCTCTCCAGCGTCTCGGCGAAGCGGGTCACCTCGGGGGTGTTGTCCAGCTTGCCGCGGTGGGCCAGGCCCCGGGTCCAGGCGAAGATCGACGCGATCGGGTTCGTCGACGTCTGCTCGCCCTTCTGGTGCTGGCGGTAGTGCCGCGTGACCGTGCCGTGGGCGGCCTCGGCCTCGACCGTGCGGCCGTCGGGGCTGAGCAGCACCGACGTCATGAGGCCCAGCGAGCCGAAGCCCTGGGCGACCGTGTCGGACTGCACGTCACCGTCGTAGTTCTTGCAGGCCCACACGTAGCCGCCCTCCCACTTGAGGGAGGCGGCGACCATGTCGTCGATCAGCCGGTGCTCGTAGGTGATGCCGGCACTGTCGAACTTGTCCTTGAACTCCGACTCGAAGGTCTCCTGGAACAGGTCCTTGAACCGGCCGTCGTAGGCCTTGAGGATCGTGTTCTTCGTCGAGAGGTACAGCGGGTAGCCGCGCTGCAGCGAGTAGTTCATCGAGGCGCGGGCGAAGTCGCGGATCGACTCGTCCAGGTTGTACATCGCCATCGCGACGCCACCACCGGGCGACTGGAACACCTCGTGCTCGATCGGCTCCGAGCCGTCCTTCGGCGTGAAGGTGATCGTCAGCGTCCCCTCGCCGGGGAACTTGAAGTCGGTCGCGCGGTACTGGTCACCGAAGGCGTGACGGCCGACGACGATCGGCTTCGTCCAGCCCGGCACGAGCCGCGGCACGTTCTGCATGATGATCGGCTCGCGGAAGATGACGCCGCCGAGGATGTTGCGGATCGTCCCGTTCGGGGAGCGCCACATCTTCTTGAGGCCGAACTCCTCGACCCGCGCCTCGTCCGGGGTGATGGTGGCGCACTTGACGCCGACCCCGTGTCGCTTGATGGCCTCGGCCGCGTCGATGGTGATCTGGTCGTCGGTCTCGTCGCGCTTCTCGATGCCGAGGTCGTAGTACTCGAGGTTGACGTCGAGGTACGGGAGGATCAGCTGGTCCTTGATGAACTGCCAGATGATCCGCGTCATCTCGTCGCCGTCGAGTTCGACGACCGTGCCCTCGACCTTGATCTTTGCCACGTGCAAGTCCCTCTCTACAGCCCTGAGCGATGCGCTCAGAGGTCGGCTACGTCAGCCTGCTTGGCCCGCACGGCCTCGGCCGCCTCGCGCAGCCCGGCCAGCTCGCTCTCGGTCAGGTCGCCCTCGACGACCTTCTTCACGCCCTCGCGGCCGATCTCCGCCTCGACGCCCAGGTACACCCCGGAGATCCCGTACTCCCCGTCGACCCAGGCGCACACCGGCATGACCGCACCGGAGTCCTCCATGACCGCGCGGGCCATGCGGGCGGCGGCAGCGGACGGGGCGTAGTACGCCGACCCGGTCTTGAGCAGCGCCACGACCTCGGCGCCACCGTTGCGGGTGCGGTCGACCAGGTGGTCGATCCGGTCCTGCGCCAGGACGTCGGACAACGGCTTGCCGTCGACGGTGCAGCGCGACGGCACCGGGACCATCGTGTCGCCGTGCGAGCCCAGCGTCAGGGTCTGCACCGAGCCCACCGGGACGCCGAGCTCCTCGGCCACGTTGTTGGTGAAGCGCGCGGTGTCGAGCATGCCGGCCTGGCCCATGACCCGGTTCTTCGGGAAATCGGTGGCGAGCTGCGCCAGCGCGGTCATCTCGTCCAGCGGGTTGGAGACGACGATGATCACGGCGTCCGGCGAGGTGGACGCGATGTTCTCGGCGACCTGCCGGACGATCTTCGCGTTGGTCTCGATGAGGTCCATGCGGCTCATGCCGGGCTTGCGCGGCAGGCCGGCGGTGATGACGACGACGTCGGAGTTCTCGGTGCCCTCGTAGGAGCCACCCCCGACGCCGACGATCCGGGTCTCGAAGCCCTCGATCGGCCGCGACTGGTTCATGTCCAGCGCGATGCCTTCGGGCTTGCCCTCGACGATGTCGGTGAGGACGACGGTCTCGAAGATGTCGTACTCGGCGAGACGGAGAGCGGTGGTGGAGCCGTAGAAACCGGCGCCGACGACGGTGACCTTGCCGTTCCGGGACTTCTCTGCCATGGCCAGCAACTTATCGCTGGGCGGCCAGCCCCGCCCGGGCGGGGCTCAGCTGCCGGGGATGGTCAGCGCGGTGACGGTCAGGACGACGCCCGTCCCGGCCATCAGGACGACGTCCGTCAGCCGGCTGCGGACGGCGAGGAAGCCCACCCGCCGCACCGGCAGGAGGAGCCGCAGCAGCGCCCCGCCGACGAGCGCCAGCCCGACGACGACGAGCCCCACCCGCCAGTGGTCGATGGTCACCAGCAGCAGACCGGAGGCCACGACGACCAGTACCGCCAGCAGCGGCAGCTGGCGGACGAGACCGGCCAGGAACGGCCGGCGGACGTAGAGCGGCGGTCGCGTCATGCTCAGGCGGAGAGCGCCTCGAGCGCCGCGGCCTGCTCGGCGGCGAGGACGACGTTCTGCAGCAGCATCGCCCGCGTCATGGGGCCCACGCCGCCAGGGTTGGGCGCGACGAAGCCCGCGACGTCGAGCACGTCGAGGGCGACGTCCCCCGCGATCCTGCCGTCGACCCGGCTGACGCCGACGTCGAGGACGGCGGCACCCGGCTTGACGATGTCGGCGGTGACCAGCCCGGGGACACCGGCGGCCGCGACGACGATGTCGGCGTTGCCCACGTGCGCGGCCAGGTCGCGGGTGCCGGTGTGGCAGAGGGTCACGGTGGCGTTCTCGGTGCGGCGCGTCAGCAGCAGCCCGAGCGGGCGCCCCACGGTGATCCCACGGCCCACGACGACGACCTCGGCCCCGGCGATCGGCACCTCGAAGCGGCGCAGCAGCTCGACGATGCCGACCGGCGTGCACGGCAACGGGCCGGGGACGTTGAGGACGAGCCGACCCAGGTTCACCGGGTGCAGGCCGTCGGCGTCCTTGGCGGGATCCATCGCCTCGAGGACGGCGCTCTCCTCGACCCCCTTCGGCAGCGGCAACTGGACGATGTAGCCGGTGCACTCCGGGTCGGCGTTGAGCTCCTCGACCACGGCGAGGACGTCCGCCAGCGTCGCCGTCGCCGGCAGCTCGCGCTGGATGCTGGCGATGCCGACCTGCGCGCAGTCGGAGTGCTTGGCGTTGACGTACCAGCGGCTGCCCGGGTCGTCGCCGACCAGCAGGGTGCCGAGTCCGGGCCGGTGGCCGGCGGCGGTCAGCGCCGTGACGCGGTCGGCCAGCTCGGTGCGGATCGCCGCCGCCGTCGCCTTGCCGTCGAGGATCGTCGCGGGCACGTGCCCAGTGTGCCGGAGGGGTCACGCGACCGGCCGGGCAGTCCTAGTCTCAGGACAGCGGTCCAACCCGGCCCCGCCGAACCGGAG
>NZ_SPQM01000234.1 GCF_004570345.1 Blastococcus sp. CT_GayMR20
GACAGGCGCCGGCGGACGTGGACGGCGCGGGATTGGCCACGAGTCTAGAGACGGGTGGGCCGCCAGGGGGCGGCGGGATCGGGCCCTGGCAGCGACGGTCGGGGTGACAGGATTTGAACCTGCGGCCCCCTGCTCCCAAAGCAGGTGCGCTACCAAGCTGCGCCACACCCCGTGGCCGCCCGAGTCTAGGCGTGCGCAGGACGTCGCCGGCCAGTCAGGCGTGAGCGGCCTCCCGCACGGGCACCGCTGACTGGCCGTTACGCTGTCGGGGCACCTCGCGGGTGTAGCTCAATGGTAGAGCCCCAGCCTTCCAAGCTGGCCATGCCGGTTCGATCCCGGTCACCCGCTCCACCGAGATGTCTCGCGACACCGTCCACGCGTTGGCCTGTGGTGGTACTCCGTGCTCACGCACGAGACGCCGGCCAGCCGGTTCTCCTTCATGTGGTGTCGATGTGAGCCGTCATGCCCGCGGCTGCCCGGCGCAGCGCGGCTGCCACGTCTACCAGCACCTCTGACCCAACGGGCGGACGGACGCCGTCGGCGAAGGCGGCCAGCTCCTCGAGGCGCTCGACGAATCGGAGCCAGGCCGAGCGGCGGTGCGGAAGCAGGAAGCTGGCCCGGTACGGCAGTTGGAAGTTCGCTCCTGCGGTGACATCAGGATGGTCTGGGCCCACCGGCAGACGGGCGAGCAGCAGCCCGAGCGGCTTGATGGCCCGGAACATCAGGCCGACAGCGGTGTGCGCCAGCACCTGACGCTGCTGGGACGTCTCGTGGCCGAAAGCGAAGTAGCGCGCGATCAGCTGCAGCAGCAGCTCGTACACGGCGTTGAAGAGGTCCGAGCACGACCCGGTGGTGGGATCGGAGATGTAGACCTCCGGCTCGATCCCCTCCACACCCCTCCTGGCCGCGGCGACGACGGGGTAGGCGGGCTCGAAGCCAGGATCCTCGTCGCGCATCGCCCGGTATTCCTCGACCACCGCGAGGAATCGGCCGTAGTGAGCACTCGCCCAGTCCCCTCTCGCGCCCTCCCCCTGCTCGACGATCCGATCGATGGCTCGGTTGGCGCTCGCCAGGTCGGTGATCGGCCGAAGATCGGGCCAGCCGAAGGCAGTCTCGTCGGCCTGCTGGAACGCCGGGCCGATGAACAGCCGGTTTTCACCGATCGTGTCAGCCAGCAGGGCGAACCCCTGCTCGATGGAGCGGTACAGGTGGCCCACCGTGGCGAACTGCTGGCCCCGCGGGATGATCTCGTCCGGCGTCATCGGCGGGATCGGCGGCCCGGCCGGCTCTAAGCCCTCGGCGTCGGCGCCCTCCATCCCTTCCGGTCGCTCCAGGTACACGAAGTGCAGCAGCGCCGCCTCGCCGAATGGCAGCAGTCGAAGCTGCACCCCAGGTGGGTAGCCCTTGGCCTGATGTGGCATGTGGGGCCGGCTGACAAAAGGCGCGGACCCGACCGCGGTCAACAGGTTCTGGACCATGGCCCAATGCAGCATCTCCTCGGCGGCGATGCCGAGGATCATTCCGCGCCACCGCTCGACGGCCGCGAGCTGATCGTCCCGGACGCCGGGACCTGCTGACGATTTCAGGCTGAACGCGGCGTAGAGGTACTCGCACATCAAACCGTGCTCGAGTTCGGCGGCCTGGGACAGAAGATAGGTCAGCTCCTTGCGGTCTCCCACCACGATGGCCGGCTCGCCCACACGGGGAACGTATCCCCGACCATGGCCGTCCTGATAGGCAAGGACAAGGTCGCCGCGGTGGGACGCAAGGTGCCGAGCTGAACCGGGGCCGCCACCGTCGCCTGACCCGACCCGACGAATTCATGACAGCGCCATCCCGCTGTCGACATGCCGTCGCATCCCTTCGCCTGAGCGGCCCAGCGATGCAGTAGCCGACCGGCGACCCTCGGTCGGCGACTCGCGGACCCGCGCGGACGGCGCGCCCGAACGTCCGCCGTGTGGACTAGAACGGCCGTGCGCGGTAACGCCGAGGTGCTCGTTCGTGCCTGACATACCGCATTCGTGGCTCCTGACCCCGGCGACGTCGAACCGTCCGGAGGTCGCCGTGAGCCATTCCGTTCCCCTCCCGCCTGGGCTACCTCCGCGCTGGGCCCCTGGCAGGCCCGCGGTCCCCAGGCCCGCCTCCCCCGGCACGCCCGGTTCCGGTTCCGGCCGGCGACCCCCGGATCGGCAGCGCTGGGACGACCGCCTCGGGGTCAGCGACCGCGCGGGCATCCCCTCCCTGCAGGTCCGTTCCGTCACGGCGGCGGACAGCTGCACCGTCACCGTGAGCGGGGAGGTCGACAGCCTGACGGCCCCCGGTCTCCAGGAGGTCCTGCTCGACGTCCTCGATCGGCCCCAGTCGTCCGGCGGCGTGGTCGTCGACCTGAGCCGGGTCACCTTCCTGGGCGCGGTCGGCCTCACCGTGCTCGCCGTCGGTCACCACCTGGCGGAGAACGAGGGACATGTGTTGCGCATCCGGTGCGGCAACTCGCGCGCCGTCATCCGGCCGCTGCAGGTCACCGGGTTGTGGGACGTGCTGCACGTCGTCGAGCGCGAAGGTGCAGAGAACGCCTGTTGACGGTCGATGGGGACCGGCCGTCATCCCCGGCCGAGAGCAGACGTGGCCACGGCCCCGGCTGACCGGCGTGCACGCCGAGGCCGTTCCAGCGGGAACCGTAGCGGGGTCAGTCCTCCTGGATCACCGAGAAGACGTTGCCCGCCGGATCGGTGAACCAGGCGATCAGCGGGCCGCCCTCGCGCATGATGCCCTTCTCGTCGGTGGGCAGGTTCTCGTAGCGCTCGAACCGCACACCCCGGGCGGTCAACTGGTCGACGGCCTGCTCGACGTCCGGCACGGGGAAGTTGAGCACCGTGAACGTCGCCGGCTTGTGGTCGGGCTTGGCGTAGACGAGGACCCGGGTGCCACCGCCCAGGTGGAGGCCCATGATCCCCTCCATCCCCTCGTCGCTGACGGTCAGACCGAGGGTGTCCTCGTAGAAGCGGCGCGCCTTCTCCTGGTCGTCCACCGAGAAGCCGCTGTACGCCTTGCTGTCGCCGAGCATGTCGATCCCTCTCGTCGTGTCCTGAAGGGTTGACCGCCCGGCGCGCCCGAACTCATCGCTCGCGGGGCCGGGGGATCAGGGCAGACGGGCCGGCAGGCCGAGGTGCACGAAGAGGCTCTGCTCGAGGTCGAGGAAGCTCGTGATGTGGGCGATGCGCCCGCCCGACACCTCGAGCTCGTGGAGAGCCCACGGCAGGCGGCCACCCCCCTCGGCCGGCTTGTACTGCGCGAACGCCGGCGCACCGTTGGCCTCCACGGGGATGAGGACCGATCCCCGGCAGCCGCTGCCCGGCCCCAGCATCCAGGTGCCGATGTCACCGGCACCGCGCAGCCACATCTCGAACGGCGGCATGTGCTGCGTGGCGTCCTCGTGGAGCAGCCGGACGAAGGCGTCGATGTCGTACCGCTCGAAGGCGTCGACGTAGCGGGCGAGCAGGTCGCGGTCGTCCTCGTCGAGCGGCCGGGGCTCCGGGACCCCTCCGACGCCCGCCAGCGTCGCCCGGGCTCGCTGCAGCGCGCTGTTGACGGAGGCGACGGTGGTGTCGAGCAGCTGGGCGACCTCGTCGGCCTTCCAGCGGAGCACCTCGCGCAGGATCAGCACGGCGCGCTGGCGGGGTGGCAGGTGCTGCAGCGCGGCGACGAACGCCAGCCGGACCGACTCGCGCGCGACGGCCCGCTCGGCCGGGTCGCCGTCGTCCGGGATGACCTGCCGGTCGAGGACCGGCTCGACCCACGCCGTCCCCGGACGGCGGGCGGCCAGGGAGGACTCGACCGGCTGCCACGGGGAGCCGGAGAGGTCCATCGGCAACGCGCGGCGCTTCCGGCCGGACAGCTGGTCGAGGCAGACGTTGGTGGCAATCTTGTAGAGCCACGAGCGCAGGGCCGACCGGCCCTCGAAGTCGGCGATGCCGCGCCAGGCGCGCACCAGCGTCTCCTGCACGGCGTCCTCTGCGTCGAACGAGGACCCCAGCATGCGGTAGCAGTAGCCGGTCAGCTCCCGGCGGTGCTCGAGCAGCCGGGGGTCGAGCTGGTCGGTCGGACCGATCGCGACGCTGGTCACGGGAGACCACTCCTCGGAGTCGAAGGGGGGTCAGCACACCACAGGACGCCGACAGTTCGGGAGTCCCCGGACGCCTGACCGGCCGCCCGGGTGCTGGACAGCGCGCGCCGGCCGCACGAGCATTCGGGCCGACATGATCAGCGACCCAGAGTCGGGCGGGCCCGACTGCCGAACGACCAGCCAGCGGGATGGGTTCCGGCTCCGGCCGGCACCACGCTCGACGGCATGACCACCGACACCGACGTCCTGCCGACGATGTCTTCCGCCGCCCCGCTCCCCCGGCCCCGCACCCGGCCGGCCCAGCTCGGCCTCGACACCGCGTACGTGCTGCTCGGGTCCCCCGTCGCCGTCGCCGCCTTCGTCGTCGTGATCACCGGCCTCGCGGTCAGCGCCGGGACGCTCGTCGTATGGGTCGGCGTCCCGCTCCTGACCGTCACCCTCATGGCGGCCCGCGGCCTGGCCACGGTCGAGCGCGCCCAGCTGCCCGCGGTGCTCGGCCACCCGGTGCCGTCCCCCGCGTACCGCCGCGCCGGCCCCGAGGCGGGGCCGGTCACCCGGCTGATGACGCCGTGGCGCGACCCCCAGTCGTGGCTCGACGCGCTGCACGCCGTCGTCCGCTTCCCCGTGGCGATCTTCTCGTTCGTCGTCACCGTGACGTTCTGGTCGGTGGCGCTGGCCGGGCTCACCTACTGGGCGTGGGACTGGGCCCTGCCCCACAGCCCCGACGACTACGAGCTGCCCGAGCTCCTCGGGTTCGCCGACACCGCCATCACGCGGATCGCCTTCTACGCGGTCGTCGGCATCGTCGCCGCCGGCCTCCTGCCGTTCGTCGTCCGCGGGGTGGCGCTCGTGCAGGCGCAGCTGGGCCGGGTG
>NZ_SPQM01000235.1 GCF_004570345.1 Blastococcus sp. CT_GayMR20
CGTCGGGCCGGGCGTGGACCAGCGCGCGGTCGTAGTAGCCGCCTCCACGGCCCAGGCGGAAGCCGAAATGGTCCACCGCCAGGGCCGGGACGACGACGGCGTCGGCGTCGGCGATCGCGGTCGGACCCTGCCGCGGACCGACGGGATGCTGCAGACCGAACCGGCCGGTTTCCAGTTCGCCGGTGTAGGTGGCCCAGTCGAGGGTCCGCCCCGTCGGAGGGATGACCGGCAGCAGGATCCGCGCTCCCAGTTCGGTGTAGGCGGCGGGCAGCCGGCCGGTCCCCGGTTCATCGGAGTCCGGGACGAACGCGGCCAGCGTGCGGACACCCTCGAGCCCGGAGAGCAGGGCCGAGGCGACCGCCTCGGCGACCGCGGCGCGCTCCGCCGCTGGGCGGGCCCGACGGCGGGACAGGAGGAAGTCGCGCAGCTCGTCCTTGACGACGGCAGGCGCCTCAGCAGGGTCGGTCACGACGGCGAGCCTAGGGAGGGAGCGGCCGGTCAGCCCAGCGACCGCCCTATCCCCCGGGCGGCGGCCAGCAGCGCCGGCACCGCGGACACGGCGCGGACATCGTTCGGGACGATCGCCGACAGGGCGGCCACCACCTCACCGAGCCCGTTCCGGACCGGGACGGCGATCCCCGTCGCGTCCGGATGGACGTGGCCGGCCAGCAGCGCGTACCCGCGGCGGCGTACCTGTTCCAGGGTGGCGCGGAGCCGGTCCGGCGTGGTGATCGTCTCCGGGGTCCAGCTCTCCAGCGGCCGGGCGAGCACGCGGTCCTGCAGTTCGCGGGGTCCGTAGGCCATGAGGACCACCCCGGACGAGGAGATGTGCAGCGGCAGCCGGCCGGCGATCTGCGAGTAGTTGACGACCGCGTCCCGGGCGGAGAGCCGTTCGAGGAAGATCACCTCGTCCCCGTGCAGGACGGCGAGCTGGACGTGGTGGCCGACCACGGCGTGCAGGTCCTCGAGGTAGGGCATGGCGGCGTCCCGCAACGAGCGGGTGGGCGCGGCGCGCGACGCCAGTTCCCACATCCGGAACCCGATGCGGACCTCGCGGTCCGGGCCCCGGCTGAGCAGTCCGTGGTCGACGAGCTGGCCGACGAGGCGCGAGGCCGTGGCCAGGTGCAGGCCGGCCCGCCGCGCGACCTCGGTGACGGTGAGCGCCGGCTCGTCGAGCGTGAAGGACTCCAGGATGCGGACGGCGCGGGCCAGCGAGGACTCCCCCGTCGCGACGCGTGGCATGCCTCGAGTGTGGCACCGACTCCCATCCATTGAGAGACTGTTTCCCGCGTCACACCCCGACGGGTCACCGTGTCCCCATGACCACGACCTCCCCCGCCCCCGCGCCCGTGGGCGCCGACGTCGCGACGCTGCGGGTGACGTCGAAGGACGTGCAGGCCGAGGGTGTGCTGACGCTCGAGCTGGCCGCGCCGTCCGGCGGACGGCTGCGGGACTGGACACCCGGGTCGCACATCGACCTCGTCCTGCCGAACGGCCTGACCCGTCAGTACTCGCTGTGCGGGGACCGGTGGGACCCCTTCACCTACCGGGTCGGCGTGCTGCTGGAGCTGGAGAGCCGCGGAGGCTCCACCTACGTCCACGACCACCTGCAGCCCGGCGACCTCGTCGGCGTGGGCGGCCCGCGCAACAACTTCCCGCTCGTGCCGTCCGAGCAGTACCTCTTCGTCGCCGGCGGCATCGGCATCACCCCGATCCTGCCGATGGTGCACCAGGCCGAGATGCTCGGCGCGCACTGGCGGCTGCTCTACGGCGGCCGGCGCCGGGCCTCGATGGCCTTCCTCACCGAGCTGGAGCGCTACGGCGACCGCGTCCTCGTCCGGCCCCAGGACGAGTACGGCCTCCTGGACCTCCCCGGCTTCCTGGGCGAGCCGAGGGACGGCGTCCGGGTCTACGCCTGCGGGCCAGGTCCCCTACTGTCCGCCGTCGAGCGGACCTGCGCTCCCCGGCCACCGCACACCCTTCGCACCGAGCGGTTCGTGGCCGAGGAGGCCGGAGCGCCCGCGCGGACGGCGCCGTTCGAGGTCGAGCTGGCCCGCTCCGGGAGGACGGTGACGGTGACCCCCGACGTGACGGTGCTCGAAGCGCTGAACGAGATCGGCGTCGAGGTGCTGTCCTCCTGCCGCCGTGGCGTCTGCGGCACCTGCGAGACCACCGTGCTCGCGGGTCGCCCGGACCACCGGGACGCCCTGCTCGACGACGACGAGCGCGAGAAGAACGACTGCATGTACATCTGCGTCTCACGGTCCCGCGACGAGCGCCTCGTCCTCGACCTCTGAGTCCTCCATCTCTGAGTGCTCCACCGCTGAGCCCTCCCCCTCTCCCCACCCGGCATCCCGGAGGATCCCGTGACCACCACCGCCCCGTCCGCCACCTCGCTGCCGACGAGCGACGTCGACCCCTTCAGCCACGAGGTGCTCGAGGACCCGCTCCCGATGCACACCGAGCTGCGCGAGGCAGGACCGGTCGTCCACCTGAGCCGGTACGACCTCTACGCGTTCGCCCGCTACGACGAGGTCTACGCGGCCCTGGTCGACTGGCAGGGCTTCCAGTCCGCCGCCGGCGTGGGCATGTCGAACTTCCGCTACGAGAAGCCGTGGCGGCCGCCGAGCCTGCTGCTCGAGGCGGACCCGCCGAAGCACGACGCCCCCCGGCGGGTGCTCCAGAAGGTCCTCGGCCCGAGGGCGCTGCGGCGCCTGCGCGAGGGGTGGGCGGCCGACGCCGAGGCCCTGGTGGACGAGGTGCTCGCCCGCGGCACGAGCTTCGACGCCGTGGAGTCGCTGGCATCGGTGTTCCCGCTGCGCGTCTTCCCCGACGCGGTCGGCATCCCCCAGCCCGGACGGGAGAACCTGCTCCCGTACGGCGACCACGCCTTCAACGCCTTCGGGCCGGACAACGACCTGGTCGCCAAGGGTGCCCCGCGGGTGGCGGAGCTCTCGGCGTGGGTGAACGCGCAGTGCCAGCGGGACGTCCTCGCCCCGACCGGGTTCGGCGCGGACATCTGGGCGGCGTCCGACCGCGGCGACATCACGCCGGAGCAGGCGCCGCTCGTCGTCCGCTCCCTGCTCACGGCCGGCGTCGACACGACGGTGCACGGGATCTCCGCCGTCCTCTACGCCTTCGCGACCCACCCCGAGCAGTGGCAGCGGGTGCGGCAGGACCCGTCGCTGGCGCGCGTCGCCTTCGACGAGGCGGTGCGCTGGGAGTCGCCGGTGCAGACCTTCTTCCGGACGGCGACCACCGACGTCCGGGTGGGCGACGCGGTCATCCCCGACGGCCACAAGATCCTCATGTTCCTGGCAGCGGCCAACCGCGACCCGCGGCGCTGGGACGACCCGGACGTCTTCGACCTGTCCCGCGACCCGTCGGGGCACGTCGGTTTCGGCATGGGCATCCACCAGTGCGCCGGCCAGCACGTCGCCCGGCTCGAGGCCGAGACCCTGGTGACCGCCCTGGCCCGCCGGGTCGCCAGGATCGAGCTCGACGGGCCGACGGTGCGGCACCACAACAACACGCTGCGGGCCTGGGAGAGCATCCCGGTGCGGGTCGTTCTCGACTGAGCGCCCTCAGGTGGAGGTGTCCCGCAGCTCCTCGAGGATCGGTACGGCCACCTTGAAGGCGTGGTTGGCGGCCGGGACGCCGGCGTAGATCGCGGCGTGCTGGATGACCTCGGCGATCTCCTCGTCGGAGAGGCCGTTGTTCTTGGCCGCCCGGACGTGGAGGGCGAACTCCTCCCAGTGCCGCAGCGCGATGGTGATCGACAGCGTCATCAGGCTGCGGTCGCGACGGGCGAGTCCCGGCCGCTGCCACACGTCACCCCACGCGGTACGGGTGATGAAGTCCTGGAAGTCCGCGGTGAACGGGGTCGTGTTCGCGACGGCGCGGTCGACCCACGCGTCCCCCAGCACCTCCCGCCGCGTGCGCATCCCTGCCTCGCGGCGCTCGTCGTCCGTGGTCATCGGGTGCCTCCCGCAGCTGCACCGGTCCGGCCGGGTCCTGCCGCGTCGAAGTGGCCGAGCAGGGCGCCGGTGACCTCGAGCGTGCGTTCCAGGTTGGCCAGGTGCGCACCCGGGCTCACGGTGAGCAGCTCGGCGCCGGGGATCCCGTCGGCGATGGCCTGCTGGTGCGGTGGAGGGAGCGCCGGATCCTCGGCCCCGGAGACGACCAGCGTCGGCGCGGTGATCCGGCCGAGGTCCTCGCGGAGGTCGACCGCGGCCACGACCTCGCAGCAGGCGGCGTAGCCCTCGTCGTCGGATCCGGCGATCATCGCCTCCAGCCGGGCGACCAGGTCCGGGTGCTCCGCGGCGAACGGCGGGGTGACCCAGCGGCTGGCCACGGTGGGTGCCAGGGGTGCCGTGCCGCCGGAACGCACGGCGGCGGCCCGGTCCAG
Organism: Blastococcus sp. CT_GayMR20; assembly: GCF_004570345.1. The sequence goes on from NZ_SPQM01000235.1 coordinate 4,409, forward strand.
GAAAGGCTGCGGATCGGGCTTCACCGACGTGCACAGGAGAGCCAGCCGGTCGACCCGACCGGGCTCGCGGGCGGCCAACCGGATCGCCGTCATCCCCCCCAGCGACAGCCCCGCGACGTGCGCACGCTCGGCACCCACCTCGTCGAGCAGGGCGAGCAGGTCGTCGACCAGGTCGTCCAGGGAGTAGGGCCCGGCCGGCGCCGGCGACTCCCCGTGCCCGCGGGTGTCGTAGGTGACCACGCGGTACCGCTCGGCGAGCGCCGGCACCTGCGGGTCCCACATGCCGCGGCTCGCGCCGAGGGAGCTGGAGAGGACGACGACGGGCGCGTCCGCGGCCCCGTCCACGGTGTACGAGACGGCGATCGCGCTCACTGGTTCCCCTCGGTCAGGCGGTGGTGGTCGGCGAGGGCGGCGTCCACCTGGGCGCCCGCCTCGCCGGCGTCGGGGGCGGCGGCCAGCAGGGCGTCGACGTCGAGGTCCCCCCGGCCGGCCAGCACCTCGCGCAGTGGCCGGCCGGTGGAGGCAGCCGCGCGCGTCGCCTCGGCGACCGCGTCGTGCGCCGCGCCG
>NZ_SPQM01000236.1 GCF_004570345.1 Blastococcus sp. CT_GayMR20
CTGGTGGAACTGGACAACGAGCCGCGGCAGGTCCACATCCCTGGTGACGCGGCCGCAGGGGCCGACGGCGAACTGCACGCCATGATGCTGGACATGAAGCGGACGTTCGACGACGTCGTCGCCGCGCACTCGACGCCCGAGCGGGCCCAGGCGATCCTCGACAACCCCTTCTACCAGGCGCTCTCGTCGTCCTTCTCCGGGACGCAGGAGTACATGGCGATGGAGAAGCTCGGCCAGCTGCGGGCCAGCGACCAGTGGGACCTGATCATCGTCGACACCCCGCCGTCCCGGTCGGCGCTGGACTTCCTGGACGCCCCGAACCGGATGAGCCGCTTCCTCGACGGCACGATGATCCGGCTGCTCACCGCCCCGAGCCGGACCGGCCTGAAGATCGCCAGCGCCGGCTTCATGTTCTTCAGCCGGATCATCTCGAAGATCCTCGGTGGGCAGCTGCTGCGCGACATCTCCGCGTTCGTCGCCGCGCTGGACACGATGTTCGGCGGCTTCCGCGAGCGGGCGACCGCGACCTACGAGCTGCTCCGGCGGCCGGGCACCTGGTTCGTCGTCGTCGCGACGCCGGAGCCCGACGCGCTACGGGAGGCCTCGTACTTCGTCGACCGGCTCTCCAGCGAGGGGATGCCGCTGGCCGGCCTGGTGCTCAACCGGACGCACCCGCCGGCGACCACGGTCCTGTCCGCGACCCGGGCCGAGGGCGCGGCCGAGGAGGTCGCCGACGCCGGCGGTCCCGGCGCCGAGATCGCCGCGGCCGCGCTGCGCGTGCACGCCGAGCGCATGGCGCTGGCCGGCCGTGAGCAGCACCTCGCCGACCGGTTCACCAGCGCGCACCCGGAGGTCGCCGTCCGCACCGTGCCGGCGACGGCGGGCGACGTGCACGACCTCGACGGGCTGCGCGTCATGGGCGAGGAGCTGACCGGCCCGGACGGGGACACGCCGACCGGCACGCCGAGGACGCGCGTCCTCCCCGCGCGCCGCGGCTGACCTGCGTCAGGCCACGTACATTCGACGACGATGTCGGAGAATGCTGCCTTCCGTACCCGTACCCTCGCGAAGCTCGCCGCGACGATCCTCGTCGCCGGTGCGCTGCTCGCCGGTCTCCTGCTGCCCTGGGTCGGGGGCACGGGGCTCGTGGCCCGGAACTCCGCATCGCTGCTCGACGCCCTCCCGGTCGAGCTCACCGACGAGACCCCGGCCGGCAACAGCAAGGTGCTCGCGGCCGACGGCTCGCTGATCACGAACCTGTTCACGAACAACCGCACGCCGGTCCGGGCCGACGAGATCTCCGACGTCATGAAGCAGGCGCTCGTCGACATCGAGGACTCGCGCTTCTACGACCACAACGGCCTCGACGTGGAGGGCACGTTCCGCGCCCTGGTCACCAACGTGGCGGCCGGCTCGGTGCGGGAGGGTGGCTCGACGATCACCCAGCAGCTGGTCAAGCAGACCCTGCTGCAGACGGCGACGTCGGCCGACGAGCGCAACGCGGCCGTGGAGCAGGAGGGCGTGTCCGGGCTGTCCCGCAAGCTGCGCGAGGCGCGGCTGGCCCTGGCGCTCGAGGAGACGTACGACAAGGACGAGATCCTCACGCGCTACCTGAACATCGTGTACTTCGGCCGCGGCGCCTACGGCATCCAGGCCGCCGCCCAGAAGTACTTCAGCGTCAACGCCGCCGATCTCACCCTCCCCCAGGCCGCCGTGCTCGCCGGCCTGGTGCAGAGCCCCGGTGAGGACGACCCGATCACCAACCCCGAGAACGCGGTCAACCGGCGCAACCAGGTGCTGTCGCGGATGAACAACCTCGGGCACATCAGCGACGCGGAACTGGCCGAGATCTCCGCGCAGCCGATCGCCGTGGTCGAGGGTCAGGACCCGCCGAACGGCTGCATCGACGCCACGATCGGTGGCTTCTTCTGCGCCTACGCCCTGCAGTACGTCACCGGCACCCTGGGCCTCTCGCCGCAGGAGATCGACAACGGCGGCTACACCATCCAGACGACGCTGCGCCCCGACCTCCAGGCGCACGGCGACCAGGCGGTGCTGAACACCCTGCCCATGGGCGACGAGCTCGCCGGCGTGTTCACCGCGATCGCGCCGGGCAGCGGACAGGTGCTGGCGATGAGCGTCAACCGCCGGTACGGGTGCTCGGACCCCGACTGCGAGTCCGTCGTCCTGAACACGGTGGCCAGCAAGGGCGCGGGGTCGACGTACAAGGTCTTCACCGCCGCGGCCGCGCTCGAGGCGGGCCTCGGCGCCGGAACGACGATCAGCACACCGGGCAACACGTACACGTCGCGCGTCTACAAGAACGGCGGCCGCCCGTACAGCATCGGCAACGCCGGCAACTACCCCGACACCCTCGACATGGTCGGGGCGCTGATCCGCTCGTCCAACACCTACTTCCTCGCGCTGGAGGACCGCCTCGGCAGCGTCGAGGGACCTGTGCGCATGTCCGAGCGGATGGGCATGACCTACGACCAGGCGCCCAACCAGGACCCGGCCGACCAGATCATCGAGGAGAACCGGGGGTCGTTCACCCTCGGCGCCGAGGCGACCAGCCCCCTCGACCTCGCGAACGCCTACGCCACGCTGGGTGCCCAGGGCACGCGGTGCACGCCGACGCCGGTGGTGCAGATCCTCGACCGCGCCGGTCAGCCGCTCACCGGGGACGACGGCCAGCCGCTCGTGAAGAACGACAACTGCACGCCGGAGTCCGTCCCGCCGGCGATCGCCAACACGCTGAGCAAGATCCTCGTGGGCGACGTCGCCAACCCGGAGGGCACCGGCACCCGGGCGGCCATCGCCGGCCACGAGATCGCCGGCAAGACCGGGACCGCGCAGGGCAGGGACTCCGTCGCCTTCGTCGGCTTCATGCCCGAGTACGCGGCCAGCGTCATGGTCTTCAACCCGAAGACGAAGCAGGACGTCGGCGGCTTCGGCGGCAACATGCCGGCGACCATCTGGCGCAACGCGATGGCCCCCTTCCTGGCCGACAAGCCGACGAGTCCGTTCCCGCCGGCCGACGAGGGGCTGCTGAACGGCGGTCGGCCTGCCCCACCACCGCCGCCGGCCCCGTCCCCCGCGCCCGTCCCGGCTCCGACCGAGGAGCAGCCGACGAACCCCGGCGAGGGCGGCGGCCAGGGTGAAGGCCGTGGGAACGAGGGCGGGGACCCCTTCGACGACCCCTTCTTCGACGACGAGGACGACTAACCCAGCTGGCGGCGGACCTCTGCGGCCACGCGGGAGCCGTCGGCCCGGCCGGCCACGACGCCCTTGGCCGCACCCATCACCGTGCCCATGTCCTTCAGGCCGGAGGCACCGGTGCGGGTGATGGCGTCGGCCACGATCGCCGCCAGGTCGGCGTCCTCGAGCTGCGCCGGCAGGTAGCCCGCGAGCACCTCGCCCTCGGCCTGCTCCCGCCGGGCCTGCTCGGCCCGGCCGGCCCCGGCGAACGCGTCGGCGGCCTCGCGGCGCTTCTTCGCCTCGCGGCGGAGCACGGCCTGCACCTCGTCGTCGCTGAGCTCGCGGGCCTCCTTGCCGGAGACCTCCTCCGCGCTGACCGCGGTGAGCACCATGCGCAGGGTCGCCGTCCGCAGCTCGTCGCGGGCCTTCATCGCGGTGGTCAGGTCGGCGCGCAGCTGTTCCTTCAAAGGGGGCACTCCCCCAGCCTGACACGGAGGACGACGGCGGTGGGCCCGTAGGCTGGCTCATCGTGCGCTGGTACACCGCTCTCCCCGCCGCCGCCGTCACCAGCGGCGCGGCCGTGACCGCCTACGCGAGCCTCTACGAGCGCACCCGCTGGACGCTGCGGCGCTTCGACGTCCCCGTGCTGGCCCCGGGCTCGGCACCCCTGACGGTCCTGCAGATCTCCGACCTGCACATGACCGCCGGTCAGCGCTCGAAGCAGGAGTGGGTGGCCGGCCTCGCCGCGCTCGAGCCGGACCTGGTGATCAACACCGGCGACAACCTGGCCGGGTTCGACGCCGTCCCGGGGACGCTGCGCGCGCTGGACCCCCTGATGAACCGGCCGGGAGCCTTCGTCCTGGCCAGCAACGACTACTACGCGCCGCGGCCGAAGAACCCGCTGAAGTACTTCTGGCCCGACCACAAGCGGGTGCACGGCAACGAGCTGCCCTGGCGCGACCTGCGCGACGGGATGCGCGACCGGGGCTGGCTGGACCTCACCAACGCGGCCGGTGAGCTGACCGTCGGGGGACGGCGGATCGCCCTCGCCGGCGTCGACGACTCCCACCTCAAGCGCGACCGCTACGACGTCGTCGCCGGGCCCGCGGACCCGGCCGCCGACGTGCGGATCGGACTGGCGCACTCCCCGGAGCCGCGGGTGCTGGACCGCTTCGCCGCCGACGGCTACGACCTGCTGCTGTGCGGCCACACGCACGGCGGGCAGCTGCGCGTCCCCTTCTACGGCGCCCTGGTCACCAACTGCGGGATCGACCGCGACCGGGTCCGGTGGCTGCACCGCTGGGCCGAGCCGACCCCGGAGCGGCCCACCGGCACCTGGCTGCACGTCTCGGCCGGGCTGGGCACGAGCCCGTACGCGCCGTTCCGCTTCGCCTGCCCGCCGGAGGCGACGCTGCTCACCCTGACCGCCCGCGAGCGCTGACCCGCGACGAGACCGCGGGGAACCGGGCGCTAGACTCGGCAGGCACCGCGGGGTGTGGCGCAGCTTGGTAGCGCGCGTCGTTCGGGACGACGAGGCCGCAGGTTCAAATCCTGTCACCCCGACC
>NZ_SPQM01000237.1 GCF_004570345.1 Blastococcus sp. CT_GayMR20
CCGCGCGCACGGCGCCCAGGACGTCGACCAGCGCCGCCAGCCGCTCGGCGTCAAGACCACCCGGCAGGGTGGTCAGCGACGACGAGCCGACCTTGACGACCACCCGGCGCGCACCGGCGATCTGCGGCCTCCCGAGATCGCTCACGGCGCGTCCGGCGGGAGGTCGTCGTCCGTCCAGGTCTCGTCGCTGAGCTCGTAGGGCACCCGGCGGGCCTTCTTGGCGGCCAGCCGCTCCTCGGCGCGCACCCGGTGCGGCGCGTCGATGCGGGCGTCGGTGCCCCGGCCACCCAGGCCTGCCGACTCCTCCACGGTGAGGGTCCCGGCCGGCAGGGTCGGCACCCAGTCGAAGGTGACCCCGCCGACGGTGACGGCGTCGCCCTCGCGGGCGCCGGCCTTGGCGAGCTCCTCCTCGACCCCGAGCCGGTTGAGCCGGTCGGCGAGGAAGCCGACGGCCTCGTCGTTGGTGAAGTCGGTCTGCCGCACCCAGCGCTCGGGACGGACGCCGCGGACGACGAAGCCCTCCGGGTCCTCCGGGTCGCGCTCCACCGTGAACCCCGAGTCGTCGACGGCCTTGGGCGTGAGCGTGACGCGGGCCGGCTCCATCGGGGGCAGGCTCGCCCGGTGCGCCTCGACGGCTGCGGCCAGGGCGAAGCCGAACTCGCGCAGACCCTCACCGGTGGCGGCGCTGACGGGGTAGACGTCCAGGCCGCGCTTCTCCAGCGAGGTGCGGACCAGGTCCACCAGCTCGCGGGCGTCCGGCACGTCGATCTTGTTGAGGACGGCGATCCGCAGCCGGCCGACCAGGTCGAGCTCGTCGCCGCCGTATTCGGCGAGCTCGTGCTCGAGGGCCTCGATGTCGGTCTCCGGGTCGCGCCCCGGCTCCATCGTCGCCATGTCGACGACGTGCACCAGGACGGCGCAGCGCTCGACGTGCCGCAGGAACTGCACGCCCAGCCCCTTGCCGGTGGAAGCGCCGGGGATCAGGCCGGGGACGTCGGCCATCGTGTAGACGGTGTCGCCGGACCTGATCACGCCGAGGTTCGGCACGAGCGTGGTGAACGGGTAGTCGGCGATCTTCGGGCGGGCCGCGGACATCGCCGCGACCAGTGAGGACTTGCCCGCGGACGGGAAGCCGACCAGGCCGACGTCGGCGATGCTCTTCAGCTCGATGACGGCGTCGAAGGCCTCGCCCTCCTCGCCGAGCAGGGCGAAGCCGGGCGCCTTGCGCCGGGAGTTGGCGAGCGCGGCGTTGCCGAGCCCGCCCTTGCCGCCCTTGGCGAGCACCACGCGGGTGCCGGCGCCGACGAGGTCGGCGATGACCCGGCCGTCGGGGGTGCTGACGACGGTGCCGGCCGGCACGTGCAGGATCCTGTCCTCGCCCTTGGCGCCGTGCCGGTTGCTGCCCTCACCCGGGCGTCCGTTGCCGGCCTTCTGGTGCGGTCGATGGTGGAAGTCGAGCAGCGTGTGCACGTTGGGGTCGACCTCGAGGACGATGTCCCCGCCGTCCCCACCGTTGCCGCCGTCGGGACCGCCGAGGGGCTTGAACTTCTCACGGTGCACCGAGGAGACGCCGTGGCCGCCGTTGCCGGCCGCCACGTGCACCACTACCCGATCGACGAAAGCGGCCATGTCAATTCCCTAGGAAACGCCACGAGCGCACGGGCCGCGGCCCGTGCGCTCGTGAGCGGAACGTTCGTGGCCCCGTCCCGGGTCCCGCCCTGAGCCTGCGAAGGGTGGGGAGGACGGGGTCCTTTCACTCGACCGCGGTGATGGAGACGGTCTTGCGACCGCGCCGCGTGCCGAAGGTCACCGCGCCCGCGTCGAGCGCGAACAGCGTGTCGTCGCTGCCCCGACCGACACCCAGACCCGGGTGGAAGTGGGTGCCGCGCTGGCGGACGATGATCTCGCCGGCCTTGACAACCTGGCCGCCGAAGCGCTTCACGCCGAGACGCTGCGCGTTCGAGTCGCGACCGTTGCGGGACGACGATGCGCCCTTCTTGTGTGCCATGTCGGCGTCAGCCCTCCGAGATGTCGCGGACCACGACGCTGGTCAGGGGCTGACGGTGCCCCTGCCGCTTGTGGTAGCCGGTCTTGTTCTTGAACTTGTGGATGTGGATCTTCGGGCCCTTGCCGTGCTCGACGATCTCACCGGTCACGGTCACCTTGGCCAGGGCCGCTGCGTCGCTGGTGACGGTGTCCCCGTCGACCAGGAGGATGGCCGGCAGGGCCACCGTGTCGCCGGCCGCACCCTGCAGGCGGTTGATCGTGAACGTGTCGCCCACGGCCACCTTGTGCTGGCTGCCACCGGCCTTCACCACTGCGTACACCACTGACTCCTCGTTGCTTATCGTGTCTAGCTCTGTGTTCCGGCGCGCAGACCGGAGCGATCGCCGGGTGCTGGACGGGCTGCGTACGCCTGACCCGGCGGCACCCGGAGGCGCCCGCGCGGTGGCGGTGCAACCCGACCAGCGTACCTGAGCCGATCGGACGGGTCGACGTGACCTGTGGCCCCTCCGCAGGGTCCCGCGCCGAGCGTGCAGGCGTGGGGCAGAGGGTCCCCTTTCAGGAGACGGGCGGACCCGCCGGTCGGCTGGCGGCCCGGCGACGACGCGGTCGGCCCGTGGAGGGTGCCTCCCCGTCGCCCGCCTGGTCCGTGGCTGCCCGGGCCTCGTCCGCCGGGTCGGCGGGCGCGGCCTCGGCCGCCGGGAGCACGACCGGCGCGATCTCGACGGCAAGCGCCTCGGTCGGCAGCTCGTCGGCGGTCTCCTCGCCCGCGTTGGCGCTCTCCGGCAGCGGCGGCACGATCTCGACCGCGTTGCTCTCGGCCGGGGTCACGTCGGCATCGGTGTCCGCCGCGGCGCCGGCCAGCACGGCGGCGTCCTCGGCGACCCGGTCCTCACCGGACTGGCCACGGTTGCGGCGTCCCCGGTTGCGGCGGCCGCCGCGACCGCCCTCGGCCGGCTCGCCGTCGCCGGCGACCGCCTCGGTCGGCTCCTCGACGGGCGCCTCGTCCTTCGCGACGACGTCCCGGGTGTCGCGGGAAACGCCGGAGCGGTCCCGGCGGCTGGTGCCACCGCCGTTGCCCCGGTCGGCGCCCCCGCCGCCGTTGCCACCACCGCTGCCGCCGCTGCGGCGCTTCTCGTCCACCGGGTCGGTCGAGACGATCACGCCACGGCCGCGGCAGTGCTCGCACGGCTCGGAGAAGACCTCGAGCAGTCCCTGGCCGACCCGCTTGCGGGTCATCTGCACCAGGCCGAGCGAGGTGACCTCGGCGACCTGGTGCTTGGTGCGGTCGCGGCCCAGGCACTCGGTCAGCCGCCGCAGCACGAGGTCGCGGTTGCTCTCGAGGACCATGTCGATGAAGTCGATGACGATGATGCCGCCGATGTCGCGCAGCCGGAGCTGGCGGACGATCTCCTCCGCGGCCTCCATGTTGTTGCGCGTGACGGTCTGCTCCAGGTTGCCCCCGGAGCCGACGAACTTGCCGGTGTTGACGTCGACGACGGTCATCGCCTCGGTGCGGTCGATGACCAGCGAGCCGCCCGAGGGCAGCCACACCTTGCGGTCGAGCGCCTTGGCCAGCTGCTCGTCGATGCGCAGGTCGTGGAAGGCGTCGCCCTCCCCGGTGTAGCGCGTGAGCCGGCCGGACAGCTCCGGGGAGACGTGCGCGACGTAGGCCTCGACGGTGTCCCACGCGTCGTCGCCCTGGACGACGAGCTCCTTGAAGTCCTCGTTGAAGACGTCTCGGATCACGCGGATCGCCAGATCCGGCTCGCCGTAGAGCAAGGTCGGCGCGTTCGACGTCGACTCGGCCTTCTTCTGGATGACCTCCCACTGCGCGGTCAGCCGGTTGACGTCGCGGGTGAGCTCCTCCTCCGAGGCGCCCTCCGCGGCGGTCCGGATGATCACGCCGGCGTCCTCGGGGACGATCTTCTTGAGGATGTCCTTGAGCCGCTGGCGCTCGGTGTCGGGCAGCTTGCGGCTGATCCCGGTCATCGAGCCGCCGGGCACGTAGACGAGGAACCGGCCGGGCAGGTTGATCTGCTGGGTCAGCCGGGCGCCCTTGTGGCCGATCGGGTCCTTGGTGACCTGCACGAGCACCTTGTCGCCGGACTTCATCGCCGTCTCGATGGAGCGCGACTTGCCGGACAGACCGGCGGCGTCCCAGTTGACCTCGCCGGCGTACAGCACGGCGTTGCGACCCTTGCCGATGTCGACGAACGCCGCCTCCATGCTGGGCAGCACGTTCTGCACGCGGCCGAGGTAGACGTTGCCCGCGAAGGAGGTCGCCGACGCCTGGGTCACGTAGTGCTCGACCAGCACGTCGTCCTCGAGGACGGCGATCTGCGTCCGCTCGCCCCGCTGGCGGATGACCATCTTGCGGTCGACCGCCTCGCGCCGGGCGAGGAACTCGCTCTCGGTCAGGATCGGCGCGCGACGGCGACCGGTGTCCCGGCCGTCGCGGCGGCGCTGGCGCTTGGCCTCCAGGCGCGTCGAGCCGGCGACGCCGCGCACCTCGTCGTCGCTGCTGGTCCGGCCGTTGCGACCGGCCCGCTCGGGGCGGTCGTCGTCGTCGACGTCCTCGACGGAGCTCTCGCCCCCGCCGCTGCCGCTGCGGCGCCGGCGCCGGCGCCGGCGGCGGGTGCTCGACCCGCCCTCGGCCTCGTCGGACTCGTCGACCTCACCGTCGGCGGTCTCGGCGTCCTCGTCCTCGTCGGTGTCGGTCTCGTCGACCGCCTCGTCGTCACCGT
>NZ_SPQM01000238.1 GCF_004570345.1 Blastococcus sp. CT_GayMR20
ATCGTCGAGTCGCTGCCGGTAGGACGGCGGGCGCGCATCATGCTGGAGGTGCCCACGGCCGGCGACGTGCTACCCCTCGCCGCACCCGCCGGGGTCGAGGTCACCTGGCTCCCCCGCTGGCCGGCCGACGCGGCCGTGCCGGCGCCGCACGGCATGCTGCTCACCGCCGCCGTCGTCGCGGCGGTGCAGGAGATCAGCGCCGCGGTCGTCCCCGCGCCGGCCGCGCCGCTGGACGACGTCGACGTGGACACCGGCATCCTCTGGGAGGTGCCGGAGGAGGACCCCGGCCCTCGACGATCGTCGGGTCCGTACGTCTGGCTCGCCGGCGAGGCCGGGACGGTCAAGGGCCTGCGCCGCCGCCTGGTTCAGGAGGCCGGGCTCGAGCGCACGTCGGTCGCGTTCATGGGCTACTGGCGCCGGGGGAAGACGAGCGACTGACACCGCTCCGGTTTGACTCGTGACATCGATCGGTGTCACATGGAGGGATGAGCAGCGCCGTGGACGTCCTCGCGACCGACGGCCTCAGCGTCATCGGGACGGTCGGCTTCTTCGTGCCCGCCGCGGTCCTCATCGCACTCGTCGTCGGCGCGGTGGTCCGCGACCGCCGGCTCAGCGCCCGCGAGGAGGTGGAGGAGGCGACCCGCGTCGCGATGGAGCGCGAGGAGATCACCGGCCCCGGTCGGGCCGCTCCTCGAGCTGACTGAGCACCGCCCCCAGGGTCTCCTCCACCACGGCGGCCATCTCCGTGCGGAACGCCGCGAGCACCGCCTGGGCCGCCGCGGGCTGCAGCCGGGCGACGATGTCCCGCACCTCCTCCAGCCGTTCGGGCGGCGCGCCCGCCTCCACGAACGAGCGCAGTCCCGTCGCGACAAACATCCGCACGTAGGTCTCGGCGATCTCCCGGACGTGGGCGTTGACCCGCGTCTGCGCATCGATCAGGTCGTCCGGCGGCACGCCGAGGGCGACCACCTGCAGCCCCGCCGTGAGCAGGGCGGGGTCGAGGACCCGCACGTCACCCTCGCCGATGCGCTCGACCAGTCCCAGCTCCACCAACCGGTCCACCAGCGCCGGCGACTCGGGCACCCCCGCCCGCGCGGCGAGCTCCGCACCGGTCATCTCCTCCGGCTCCGGCGGCAGCCACGGGGCCAGGAGCGCGCGGTGCAGGGCCAGCGTGGCCGAACTCGCCGTCGGCGGTGCCGAGGCGATGGTCCGCTCGATCATCGCCAGCGAGTAGCCCTCGGCGAGCATCTCGCGGACCAGCAGCAGCCGGGCGACGTGCTCGCGGCCGTAGTAGCCGGTCCGGCCCACCATGCGCGGCGGCGGCAGCAGACCGCGCGCAGAGTACGCACGGACGTTGCGGACGGTGACGCCCACCCGCGCGGCCAGCTCGTCGACCGTCAGCTCCAGGGCAGGGTCCTCCCCGGCGACGGACGAGCCGGCCGCAGTGGTCACCGCCACACCCTTGTCATCGTGACCCCACCGTAAACGCATCGTTCTATGTATCAGTTGGTGATGTCACGGTGATGGGTGTTCCATAGCCGACATGGCCAGAGGAGGTTCCGTGCTGCTCGCTGCTGACACACGTCCCGCCGGAGGCGCCGCGATCGGCGAGGTGATCCTGGCGACCGGGATCGGCCTCGGGCTGACCGCACTGCTGCTGGGTCTCGTCTTCCTGCACCGCACCCGCAGGTCGACGATCCTGACCCGGATCGGCACCCGCCTGGGCACGGCGACCGGCGTGCCCGCATGGGTGGCGCTGCCGACCATCCTGACGACGGTCTCCCTGCTGGTCGCGCTCCTCGGGATGCTGTGGGACATCAGCCTGCACATCGGCGTCGGGCGGGACGAGGGCCCGCTGGCCAACCCCGCCCACTTCCTGATCCTGTTCGGGCTCTTCGGCGTCTTCGCCGGCGGTGTCCTCGCCTGCTCGATGCCGCTGGACGAGAAGCCCGGCCCGGCCGCCATCCGGTTCCTGCGCGGCTGGGACGTGCCGGTCGGCGGCATCCTGCTCACCGCCGCCGGTTTCTACGCGCTCCTCGGCTTCCCGCTGGACGACGTCTGGCACCGCCTCTTCGGGCAGGACGTCACCCTGTGGGGCCCGACCCACCTGATGCTGATCACCGGCGCCGGGCTGTCGATCATCGGCCTGCTGGTCCTCGAGCAGGAGGGCCACGGCGGCCTGTCCACCGACGACGGCGACCGGAAGGTCGGGCAGACGGCGCGCTTCGTCCGGCAGGCCTCGGCGATGGGCGGGCTCCTCCTGGGGCTGTCGGTCTTCCAGGGCGAGTACGACTTCGACGTCCCGCAGTTCCGGCTGGTCCTCGAGCCGCTGATGATCGCCGGCGCCGCGGGCCTCGCCCTGGTCGCCGCCCGGCTGTTCATGGGCCGCGGTGGCGCGCTCGCGGCCGCCGCGTTCTTCCTCGTCGTCCGCGGCGGCATCGCGCTCATCGTGGGCCCCGGCTTCGGCGAGATCCTGCCGACCTTCCCGCTCTACCTCGGCTCGGCGATCGTCGTCGAACTGCTCGCGCTCTCGGTGTCGCTGGCCCGCCGTCCGCTGGTGTTCGGCGCCGTCGCCGGGGTCGCGATCGGCACCGTCGGCCACGCCACCGAGTGGGGCTGGACCCTGTTCACCCAGACGCTGTCGTGGAACAGCGACATCCTCGTCGAGGGCACGCTCATGGCGATCGTCGGCGGTGTCGTCGGCGGCCTGCTGGGCGCGCTGCTGGCCGCGGGCCTGCGCCGGCGCCTGCCCCGCCCGGCGGTCGCCCGCGCCGTGGTCGCCGGCTCCCTCGTCGTCCTGGCCGCCGCGGTCACCAATGGCCTGCTGGCCACGGTTCCCGACGACCTCGACGCCACGTTCGCCATCGAGGACGTCCAGGACGACCCGCGGACGGCGCACATCAGCGTGCAGCTCGACCCCGCCGACTTCGTCGACGAGCCCGCCTGGGTGCAGATCACCTCGTGGCAGGGCGACGGACTGGTCGTCGACGACCTCGAGCGCACCGGTGAGGGCGCGTACCGCACGACCGAGCCGATCCCGGTGAACGGCACCTGGAAGGCACTGCTGCGGATCCACGACGGCCGGGTGCTGACGGCGGTCCCGATCTACCTGCCGGAGGACCAGGCGCTCGGCGAGGACGAGATCCCCGCCGAGGACGGCATGACCCGCTCGGCGATCCCGGAGATCGAGATCCTGCAGCGGGAGCTGAAGGCGTCGGGCGGCGGACTCTGGGCGGTCGCCAACCTCGTCGTCCTGTTCTGCACCCTCGCACTCATCGCCGCCATCTCGTGGGGGGTCGGCCGGTACGCGCGCCGGGCCAGCGTCCGGGAGCCCTACCCGGACACACCCGCCGATCCGCCGGCCGACGACGCGTCGTCCCGCACGTCCACCGAGCTCGGCAGCCGCTGATCCTCCCGACCTCCCGGAGACCCCCCGTGAACCGTCGTCGTGCCCGGCTCTCCGCTGCCCTCGTGGGGCTCCCGTTCGCCCTCGTGGTCAGCGGGTGCACCGGCACCGACGCGGAGCCACCCGCCGCCAGCTCGACGTCGTCCTCCCCCGGCAGTGCTCCCCCCTCGGCGACCACGAATGCCGCCCCGGAGTCGCAGCGGATCGAGGTCACCGTCGCCGGTGGTGCGGTCACCGGGGACACCGGCCGGGTGCCCGTTGCAGCGGGCACGCCGGTCACGCTGGCCATCACCAGCGACGTCGCCGACGAGGTCCACGTGCACGGTTACGAGCTGACCGCCGACCTGGCGCCGGGACAGCCGGCGAGCATCACCTTCGAGGCGACCATCCCGGGGGTGTTCGAGGTGGAGCTGCACGAGGCAGGCACCGTGCTGCTCTCGCTGCAGGTCCAGTGAGGAGGTGAGCCTCCTCGCCCACGGGGTGGGGTCGCGGACGGACCTCCCCATCCCGCTCGGGCTGGCCCTCTACGGCGCCGGCGCGGCCATCCTGATCAGCTTCGTGGTCCTGCTGCTGTTCTGGCGGACCCCCAGGCTCGGGGATGCGTCGTCCGGTCGGCCGCTGCCGGGAGCCCTGCAACGCGTCGTCGACAGCCGGTCCGCCCGCCGGGGGCTGCAGGCCGCCGCGCTGGCGGTCGCCGTCCTGGTCACGGTGGTCGCGGTCGCCGGACCGCGCGAGACCGCGCGGAACCTCTCCCCGTGGGTGCTGTACGTGACGTTCTGGGTCGGGCTCGTGCCCGCCAGCCTGCTGCTCGGGCCGATCTGGCGGGTGGTCAATCCCCTGCGGCTGCTGCACCGGGGGCTGCGCGCCGTCCTCCCCCGGGCGCCCGGGGCGGACCGCCTGCCCGCGCTCGGCCTGTGGCCGGGTGCCGCTGCCCTGCTGGTCTTCGTCTGGCTGGAGCTCGTCCACCCGGACCGCGCCGAGCCGGGCACGGTGGCGGTCTTCCTCCTCGGCTACGCCGCCGTCCAGCTCACCCTGGCGGCCTGGTTCGGCGAGGGATGGTTCGCCGCCGGCGACGGCTTCGAGGTCTACTCCAGCCTGATCGCGCGCCTGTCACCGTGGGCACGACGGGACGACGGCCGGCTCGTCCTGCGCAACCCCCTCGTCAACGCCACCGTGCCGCCGTCCCTCCCCGGGCTCACGGCCGTGGTCGTCGTGCTCCTGGGGTCGACCGCCTTCGACGGACTGTCGCGCACAGTGTTCTGGCAGACCGGCCCGGGCGCGGCGAACGACATCGCCTCCGGCACCCTCGGC
>NZ_SPQM01000239.1 GCF_004570345.1 Blastococcus sp. CT_GayMR20
GCCCCCGCGGCTGGTCACGACCCGGCTCGAGCTGACGCCGGAGACCTGGACGACACGGATCGAGCTCGAGGACACCGGCGCCGGCGGCACCCGGGTCACCATGACGATCACCCACGAGCCCACCGGCTCGTCCGGCACCGTGAGCGCATCGCCCGGGTGGAACACCAGCCCGTTCACGAGGAACCCGATGTTGGGGATCCGCGGGAGGTCGGGGTGCATCTCCGCGTGCAGCTCCCCGTGAACCGTCACCTCGAAGCCGGCCGCCGTCACGGCGTCCCCGTTCCCCACGGCGTGGACCCGGGTCCCGAGCCCTTCCAGCTGCGCGGCCACCGACCTGTTCGTCCACACCTCCAGTGCCGGATCGGCCTCCAGGGCCGCCCGGATCCGGTGCGGCACGAAGTGGTCCGGGTGCTCGTGGGTGATGAGGACTGCGGACGCGCCGTCCAGCGCCGTCGGCTCGGTGAACGCCCCCGGGTCGATGACGAGCCGACGGTCGGAGTCGCTGAGGACGACGCACGCGTGTCCGTGCTTGGTCAGCTCCATGACCGCCCATCCTGCCCCGGCCTCGGGCCGCCTGCCGGTCGCAGAGCGTCTCCCCCCGCGGGGTGAGGTCGCCGGCCCCGCCCGTAACCCGCGTGCGCGGTCCTGCCGACGTAGGACCCATGACCGTGCAGACGCTGCCCACCACTGTCTTCGTCGCGGCCCGCAGCCGCGCCCACGGACCGACCGCCGCCCTGTGGCACGCGGTCGAGGTGCACCGTCCGCCCGCGGAGGTCGACGGTGCCTGCGAGCTCACGCTCTGCGGGTCGCTCGCCCGGGTCTCGACGGAGCACAGCTGGCCGGTGCCCGCCCGCGACGTCTGCCCGGCCTGCGCGGTCCTCGCGCGCGGATGAAGTACCCCGCCGCCCCCCACGGCTCGCAGGCTCGCCGCGGGCCCCTGCAGCGGGGCCACTGACGCCCTGTCGCCGGGTGGGGGACCTCGCCCCGACGACAGGTGCACTCTTCCCGCCCGGTGCGGGGCCGCTCAGCGGCCGGTGAACTCCGGCGCCCGCTTCTCCAGGAAGGCGGTGACCGCCTCGAGGTGGTCGGCGGTCCGCCCGAGCCCGGCCTGCAGATCCGCTTCCAGTGCGAGCGTCTCCTCCAGGGAGTCGGTCGCCGCCGTGGCCAGCACGGTCTTCACGGCGCGGAAGGCCGCGGTGGGCCCGGAGGCCAGTCGCGTGGCGAGCGCCCGCGCGTCCTCCAGGACCCGCTCCGCCGGGACCACGCGGTGCACCAGCCCCCACTCCTCGGCGGTCTCGGCCGTGAACGGATCGGGCGTCAGCAGGAGCTGGGCCGCCCGCGATGCCCCGATGCTGTGCACGAGCCGCCACGCCAGCGCCGAGTCGCTGGACAGCGCGACCCCCGTGAACGCGGTCGTGAACTTCGAGCCGGACGCGGCGACCCGCAGGTCACCCGCGAGGGCGATCCCCAGCCCCGCACCGGCGCAGGCACCGTTGATGCCGACGACGACGGGCACCCGGAGCGCGGACAGCGCCAGGATCAACGGGTTGTACTCGTCGACGACCACGTCCAAGGACGTGGCGGCGTCCCCCTTGAGCGACTCCAGGTGCTCGGCGAGGTCCTGCCCGACGCAGAACGCCCGTCCCGTGCCGGTGATCAGGACCGCGCGCACCGACTCGTCGGCGGAGACGTCCTCCACGGCGGCCAGCAGGTCGGTGCGCAGCGCGTGCGACAGCCCGGGCCGCAGGAGGGTGAGGGTGGCGACCCCCGCGGCGTCGTCCCTGCTGACGGTGTCGGACATCGTCGTCCTGCCTCTCCGGTCGATGGAACCCGGAGATCACCTTGTCATGAGGGCATCTGCGGCGGACGTGGTGCGCCGTGGCGGGTCCGCCACGCACCGCAGTCGGCGCGCCGGGTGCCAGTTCCGGGAGTGCTGCAGATCTCCCGGCGGACCGGTCCGTCCCGGAGCCCACGTCGGGAAGCATGTGTAGTCGCGCCCGGAAGTGGACACCGAAGGGACCGGGGGAACGAATCGGAGTGTTCCCCGGGCAGCAGTGTGGCGGCCCGCAGCCAGCCGGGCCGGACAGCGAGGAGTGACCGACCGTGGTCGAACCAGGACGACGGTGCCTGGGTGACCGCTACGAGCTGCACCATCTGATCGCCGCCGGCGGGATGGGCCAGGTCTGGCGAGGACTGGACATCGCGCTCCACCGGCCGGTCGCGGTCAAGGTCCTGCGCAGCGAGTACACCGGCGATCCGACCTTCCTCGCCCGCTTCCGCGCCGAGGCGCAGCACGCGGCGTCGCTGAGCCACCCCAACATCGCCGTCGTCTTCGACTACGGCGAGGAGATCGCGCAGGACGGCACCGGCGAGACGCTGGCCTACCTGGTGATGGAACTCGTCGAGGGCGAGCCCCTCTCGGCGCTGCTCGCCCGCGAGGGCGCGCTCGGCACCGGGACGACGCTGTCCCTCCTCCGCCAGACCGCGTTCGGCCTCGGCGAGGCACACCGTGCGGGGATGGTCCACCGGGACGTGAAGCCCGGCAACATCCTGGTCCGCCCCGACGGCAGCGTGAAGATCACCGACTTCGGCATCGCGCACTCCGCCCGCAGCGTCGCCCTCACCCGGACCGGCCAGGTCATCGGCACGCCGCAGTACCTCTCGCCCGAGCAGGCGGAGGGCCGGCCGGCGACCCCGGCCAGCGACGTCTACGCCCTCGGCCTCATCGGCTACGAGTGCCTCACCGGGAACGCCGCGTTCGAGGGCGACAACCCGGTCACGATCGCGCTCAAGCAGGTCCGGCAGGACCCTGAGCCGCTGCCCGGCGAGCTGCCCGCGGACGTGCGCGAGCTGATCTGCCGGGCTGTGCTCAAGGACGCGGCCGCCCGCTTCGCCGACGGCGCCGCCTTCGTCGCCGCGATCGACGACATCCGCGCCGGCCGCCCGCTGCCCGCGGCCCCGACGACGGTGGCCGTCGCGGCCGCCGTCCCGCCACCGCGCGACCCGGACCCGGACACGGACACGCAGCGGACCGGGGCCGTGAGCCGACCGCCCGCCGCCCGGAGGCGTGGCCGGATCGCGACGGTGCTGCTCCCGATCCTGGCGCTGCTCGCCGGCGCCGGCATCGCCGTGGCCCTGCTGCAGGCCCTGACCGACCCGTCCGACGGCGGCAGCACGGCCAACGCGGCCGAGCAGCGCGACAGCGGCAGCATCGTGCTGGACGCCGACGACTACATCGGTGACCCCGTGGGCGAGGTGACCGAACGGCTGACCGGCCTCGGCCTCGACGTGCAGCTGCGCAAGGAGGCCCGGGACGACGTCGTGCCCGACCGGGTCACCGACGTGCAGCCCGACGGCAGGCCCCTCGCCGCCGGGGCCAGGGTGATCGTCACCTACGCGGTCGCCGAGGCCGACACGGACACCGCGGACGGCGAGCGGGCGGCGGTGACCGGTGCCTCCAGCGACGGAGGCGCGACGGCGCCCGCGGACGGCTCGGTCGTGACCGACGACGGGACGGGCGACGGCACCGGGGCCGGCACCGGCGACGGCACGGGGGCCGGCACCCGCGCGGACCCGACGTCCACCGGCGGTGGGGGTGCCACCCGGACGACGGCGCCGGGGACCGCCACGCAGACCGAGACGTCGACCCCGGCCACCAGCACCGGATCCTCGAGCTCCAGCAGCAGCTCGGCGTCCACCAGCTCCTCGCCGGCGACGGACACCAGCTCCAGCACGGCGACCGAGGCCCAGTAACCCGTTCGGCTGCACCCGGATGTCGCGACCGTCCGCCGATGGCAGTGTGGGGAGCGTGGAACCGGAGCGACGAATGCTGGGCGACCGCTACGAGCTGGACACCCTCCTCGCCACCGGTGGGATGGGCCAGGTCTGGCGGGCCCGCGACACCCTGCTGAACCGCGCGGTGGCGGTGAAGGTGCTGCGCAGCGAGTTCACCGGGGACGCCACGTTCCTCGCCCGCTTCCGCGCCGAGGCGCAGCACACCGCGCTCCTCGCCCACCGCTCCATCGCCACGCTCTTCGACTACGGCGAGGTGCCGGCCGGGGCCGCCGGTCCGGAGCACCTGGCGTACCTCGTGATGGAGCTGGTCGAGGGCGAACCGCTGTCGGACCTGCTCGCCCGCGAGCCGCGGCTCGGCGTGGCCAGGACCCTGGACGTCCTGCGCCAGACCGCGACCGCGCTGGCCGTCGCCCACGCCGCGGGGGTGGTCCACCGCGACGTGAAGCCCGGCAACGTCCTGGTGGCGGACGACGGCACGGTCAAGATCACCGACTTCGGCATCGCGTGGTCGGCATCCAGCGTGCCGCTGACCCGGACCGGCCAGGTCGTCGGCACCGCCCACTACCTCTCGCCCGAGCAGGCGGCGGGGGACAAGGCGACGCCGGCCAGCGACGTCTACGCGCTGGGACTCATCGGCTACGAGTGCCTGGCCGGTCGCCGCGCCTTCGACGGCGAGAACTCGGTGCAGATCGCGCTCATGCAGCTGCGCGACGCCCCGGCACCGTTGCCGGACGACGTCCCGGAGAACGTCCGCACGCTGATCACCCGAGCGATCGTGAAGGACCCGGCGGACCGCTTCGCCGACGGTGGCGCGTTCCGGGACGCCGTGGACGACGTCCTGGCCGGCCGCCGGCTCGCACCGGCGCCGACGCGCG
>NZ_SPQM01000023.1 GCF_004570345.1 Blastococcus sp. CT_GayMR20
CGAGGACACCGGCACGACCTCGCCGGGCCGCAGCAAGGAGGAGGCGACCGACTACCGGTACTTCCCCGAGCCCGACCTCGTGCCCGTCGCACCCGACGAGGAGTGGGTCGCGAAGCTGCTGGCCACGCTCCCCGAGCTGCCGGCCGCGCGCCGCACCCGGCTGTCGGACGAGTGGGGCATCGCACCCACCGAGATGGCCTGGCTCGTCAACGCCGGCGCCGTCGAGCTGGTCAGCGACACCGTGGCCGCCGGTGCCTCGCCCGCCGACGCCCGCAAGTGGTGGCTGGGCGAGCTGGCCCGCCGCGCGAACGACGCCGGTGTCGAGCTGGGGGGACTCGCCGTGACGCCGCAGCAGGTCGCGGAGCTCGTCGGCCTCGTCTCGGCCGGCACCATCAACGACCAGCTGGCGCGGCAGGCCCTGGACGGCGTGCTCGCGGGCGAGGGCGGTCCGGCAGAGGTCGTGGAGAGCCGCGGCCTGGCCGTCATGGGGGAGTCCGACGAGCTCGTGGCGGCCGTCGACGCCGCGATCGAGGCGAACCCGGACGTCGCCGAGAAGGTGCGCGGCGGCAAGGTCCAGGCGATCGGTGCACTGGTCGGCGCGGTCATGAAGACCACCCGCGGCAAGGCCGACGCCGCCACCGTCAAGCGGATGCTCGAAGAGCGGCTCAGCTGATCACAACGGCGAGTTGCCTGCCGAGGACGGGGGGAGGATGCGCAGCACCTTGTCGTCGTCCTCGGCGGGCGTGCCGACGCCGTCCTTGTTCGACGTCGTGATCCACAGCGCGCCCTCGGTGTCCAGGACGACGGTGCGCAGCCGCCCGTACTGACCGCCGAGGAACTCCTCGGGGTCGCCGACGACGGCCCCGGCGTCGTCGAGGGTGAGCGCGGTGATCCGCTCGCCGTCCAGCGCGCCGAGGAAGATCGCTCCCGGCGCGGCCGCGCACCCGCCCAGGCCGCCCTCCTCGGCGGGCACCTCGGCCAGCGGCGGGGCCAGCGCGTAGTTGGCGCCGAGCGTCAGCGCATCGATCTGGTCCGGGCCCGTCGTGGCGGCGTCGGTGGCCGCGTCGGTCGCGTAGACGGCGGTCTCACCGGTCGCACAGATGGCGGTGACGTCGCGGTGCCCCCGGCTGAAGACGATGTCCCCGTTGACGGGTCGGCCGAAGACGTCCATGCGCAGGACCTTGCCCCCGGTCGACGTGGGGTCCGTCGCGAGGGCGGGGTTCCCGGCGTCGCCGGTGCCGACGAGCAGGTGGCCGTCGAGGCCGAAGACCAGGGCGCCGCCGTTGTGCACGTCCCCGCGCGGGATGCCGGTGAAGACGTCGTTGGGCGTGCCGCCGATCGGGAAGCGGACGACGCGGTTGTCGGTCGGCGTGGTCATGTACGCGTAGACGAGGCCGTCCTCGAGGAACGTCGGCGACAGGGCCAGCCCCAGCAGCCCGCCGTCCCCGGAGGTGTCGATGCCGGGCACCGTCATCAGCTCCCGGGCGGGGGAGCGGTCGGGGAAGACCTGGATGATCCGGCCGGTGTCCCGCTCGCCGACGAGCGCCGAACCGTCGGGCATCAGCGTCAGGCCGGTGGGCACGGTCAGCCCGGAGGCGACGACGTTGGGGTCGCCGTCGGTGTCACCGGAACCGGGCTGCGCGGGCTGCCCGGGGACGGGCGCCTGCGAGGACGGGGGCCCGACCTCGGGCGGTGCTCCCTCCGGCTTCGGCCGGAACGGGCCGGACGGCTCGTAGCCGTCGCTCCCGCAGCCGGTCAGCACGGTGCCGGCGAGCAGGAGGACGACGGGCCAGGAAGCCCGTCCGCCGGTCCGCCGCCTCACCTGCTTCACAGTACGTGCGCTTCCTGGGGACCCGCCTAGAGTCGCTGCTCGTGCCTTCCCCGATCCTCCCGCCGGACGAGACCCTCCACGTGCTGGTGCCCTCGCGGGCCATCGGCAGCGCGATCGAGGCGGTCTCGCCGCGCGTGCGCGCCCACCGGATCGACGCCGGCGACGGCCCGCCGGAGGGGGAGGCGGCCCTGGCGCAGATGTGGGTCCCGCGCGCCGGTGGAGTGCCGGACGGCGACTTCCTGGAGGCGCTGCCCCGGTTGAAGCTGGTCCAGCTGCTCAGTGCCGGAGCCGAGCTGTTCGTCGACCGGCTGCCCGACGGGGTGCTCCTGTGCAACGCGCGGGGAGCGCACACGCCCTCGACCGCCGAGTGGGCCGTGACCGCCACCCTCGCCGTGCTGCGCGGGATTCCCTTCTTCGTCCGGGAGCAGGAGGCCGGGCGGTGGACGTTCGGCACCCACTCCTCGCTCGTCGGAGCGCGGGTGCTGCTGGTCGGGGCCGGCGACATCGCGCAGGCCATCGGCCGGATGATGGCGGGCTTCGACGTCGAGCTCACCTACGTCGGGCGGTCCGCGCGCGAGGGGGTGCACTCCACCGCGGAGCTGCCGGAGCTCCTGCCGCAGGCCGACGTCGTGATCGTCATCGTCCCCGTCACGCCGGAGACGACCGGGATGGTCGACGCCGGCTTCCTGGCCGCGATGAAGGACGGCGCTCTGCTGGTCAACGCCGCGCGGGGCGTCGTCGTCGACACCGGGGCGCTGCTGGCAGAGCTCTCCAGCGGCCGGCTCCGGGCCGCGCTGGACGTCACCGACCCCGAGCCGCTGCCGGCGGGGCATCCACTCTGGTCGGCGCCCGGACTCCTGCTGACACCGCACGTCGGGGGCGCGGTCCCCGAGACCAACGCGCGCGCGGCGGCGGCAGTCGTCGCGCAGGTGACCCGACTCCTGGCCGGCGAGCCGCCGGCCGACGTGGTCGACCGCTACTGACCGGCCGAGGGGGGAGCCGGCACCTCGATCCGGCCGCCGGAGAGCTCCGCCAGGCGCGGCAGGTCGCGGGCGCGGATGACCGGCACGCGCACCTCGGTGCCACCGGTGGTCACCAGCCAGAGGGCGCCCCGGTCGGCCACCCGGATGCCGGCGAGCTCCGGCCACCGCACGGTCCGGCTGCCGACGAGCGAGTGCACCGTGAGCCCGTCGTCGCCGACGTCGACGCCGCTGCGCAGCACCCAGAGCGCGACCGCCAGCGGGAGGAGGAAGACGACCAGCGTCCACGCGCTCGCGGTGGCGAGCGGGACGGCGCACAGCGCCAGGAAGGCGACCGGGACCAGCGCGGTCCGGTTCATGCGCAGCCGGGCGGTGGTGCTCACGACGGCCGATCCTCCCAGACGGGTCAGGCGGCGAGGCGGGACAGGCGGGCGGCTGTCTCGCTGCCGTCGGCGGCCGTGTAGACGACCAGGTGCAGGCCCGGGGCATCGGCGGGGGTGAGCTGGTGGTGCTCCAGCAGGAGGGTGCCCACCACCGGGTGCTCGAAGCGGCGCTCGCCGGAGCTGAACCGGTCCACGTCGTGGCTGGCCCAGCCCTCGCGGAAGTGCGGGCTGGCCGCCCGCAGCCGGTCGACCAGGTCCGCGACGTCGCGATCTGCCAGCCGTGGGCCGACCTCCGCCCGGAATTGGGTGAGGAACCGCCGGCTGTCGGTCGTCCAGTCGCCCAGGAGTTCGCGGACGGCTGGGTCGGTGAACACGAGCCACAGCAGGTTCCGGTCGGACGCCGGCACCCGGGCCACCCCGGGGTAGAAGCGCTCGTAGGCCCGGTTCCAGCCCACGATGGCCCAGTTCGCCGTGATCGCGTAGGCGGGGGAGGTGCCGAGGGCGTCCAGCAGCCGTTGCACGTGCACCGGCATCGCGTCGGCGTCCTCGCCCGGTGGCCGGCCGCCGTGTCCGGACAGGTGCAGCACGTACTCGTGCTCGGCCGGTGTGAGCAGCAGCGTCCGGGCCAGGGCGTCGATGACCTGCCGCGACGGCCGGATGTCCCGGGCCTGCTCCAGCCACGTGAACCAGGTGTGGCTCACGCCCGCGAGGAGGGCGACCTCCTCCCGGCGCAACCCGGGGGTGCGCCGGTTGCCGCCCGCGGGCAGGCCGACGGCGCGCGGGTCCAGCTGACGGCGCCGCGAGCGGAGGAACTCCGCCAGCTCGCGGCGGGTGGCGACGGTCACGCGACCCCCTTCGATGGTGGTGTCGGTACCAGTATCGAGGCAGCCAGTGAGCGGCTCGGTCACCGGCCTACGATCGGCGACCGTGACCACCGTGGAGGACCGCCCCGCCGGCAGCGAGACCGCCGATCTGAAGCCGCGCAGCTTCGAGGTGACCGACGGCGACGCCAGGGCGCCGGCTCGCGCCATGCTGCGCGCCGTCGGCATGGAGGACGAGGACTTCGCCAAGCCGCAGATCGGCGTGGCGTCGTCGTGGAACGAGATCACCCCCTGCAACCTCTCCCTGGACCGGCTGGCCAAGCGGGCGAAGGAGGGCGTCCGCGTCGCGGGCGGGTTCCCGCTGGAGTTCGGCACCATCTCCGTGAGCGACGGCATCTCCATGGGGCACGAGGGCATGCGCGCCTCGCTGGTCTCACGCGAGGTCATCGCCGACTCCGTCGAGACGGTGATGTTCGCCGAGCGCCTCGACGGCTCGGTGCTGCTGGCCGGCTGCGACAAGTCGCTGCCCGGGATGCTCATGGCCGCGGCCCGCCTCGACCTCGCGGCCGTCTTCCTCTACGCCGGCTCGACGCTGCCGGGCAAGCTCGGCGACCGCGACCTGACGATCATCGACGTCTTCGAGGGCGTCGGCGCCTGTGCCGCGGGCAAGATCACCCGCGAGGAGCTGACCGCCATCGAGAAGGCCACCTGTCCCGGCGAGGGCGCCTGCGGCGGCATGTACACCGCCAACACCATGGCCAGCGCGGCCGAGGCCCTCGGCATGAGCCTGCCGGGCAGCGCGGCCCCGCCGGCCCCGGACCGGCGCCGCGACGCGTTCGCCGTCGCCTCCGGGGAGGCGGTCGTGCAGATGCTGCGCAAGGGCATCACCGCGCGGCAGATCATGACGAGGAAGGCGTTCGAGAACGCGATCACCGTCGTCATGGCGCTCGGCGGCTCGACCAACGCCGTCCTCCACCTGCTGGCGATCGCGCACGAGGCGCAGGTGGACCTGACGCTGGAGGACTTCAACCGGATCGGCGACCGCACGCCGCACCTGGCCGACGTCAAGCCGTTCGGCCGCTTCGTCATGACCGACATCGACCGCATCGGCGGCGTCCCCGTCGTCATGCGCGCGCTGCTGGACGCGGGCCTGCTGCACGGCGACGCGCTCACCGTGACCGGCAAGACCATGGCGGAGAACCTCGCCGAGATCGCCCCGCCGGACCCCGACGGCGCGATCATCCACGCGATGAACGACCCGATCCACAGGACCGGGGGCCTCTCCATCCTCCGCGGGTCGCTCGCCCCCGAGGGCGCGGTCGTCAAGTCCGCCGGCTTCGACGCGGCCACCTTCGAGGGCACCGCGCGTGTCTTCGACGGCGAGCAGGGCGCCATGGACGCCGTCACCGAGGGCACGCTCAAGCCGGGGGACGTGGTGGTCATCCGGTACGAGGGACCCCGCGGGGGCCCGGGCATGCGCGAGATGCTGGCCGTGACCGGCGCGATCAAGGGAGCCGGGCTCGGCAAGGACGTCCTCCTCCTCACCGACGGCCGCTTCTCGGGCGGGACGACGGGGCTCTGCATCGGGCACGTGGCCCCGGAGGCGACCGACGGCGGACCCATCGCCTTCGTCCGCGACGGGGACCGCATCCGCCTCGACCTCGCCGCCCGCACCCTCGACCTCGTCGTCGGCGAGGCCGAGCTGGCCGCGCGCAAGGAGGGGTGGACCCCGCTCCCGCCGCGCTACACCACGGGTGTGCTCGGCAAGTACGCCAAGCTCGTGGGCTCGGCGGCGCAGGGCGCCATCTGCGGCTGAGCCGCCGGAACACGCGATTCGGGGACACCCCTCGAACGGGTGACCCGACCCCCCGCCCGGCTTGTCACCCTCGGTGAGCATGCCGAGGTAGCGGGTGTGGACTTCCGTCGATGGTGGCTGCTCGCAGCGGTCGTGCCGGTGCTCGTCGCCTGCGCGGTGGCCGTGGGCGACCCCGCCCTGAGCCTGGTCGGCGACCTGGGCGTCGTGGCCGCCGGTCTCACCGCCTCGGCCGTCCTCTGGGTGGTCGGTGGCCGGCGGCCGCAGCGGCGCAGCTGGCGCCTGCTCGCGGCGGCCCCGCTGCTCCCGGTCCTCGGCACGCTGCTGTCCAGCGTCGTCGACCCCGCCGACCCACTGCAGTTGGTCGTCCTGCGCTGGGTGCCCACCGTGCCCGGCTACCTCATCGCCATCGTGGCCATCCTCTCGCTCGTCGACCGGAAGCGACTGCGCAACGGCGGGCTCCGCCTCGTGGTGGAGCTGGCCCTGTTCTCCGCGGCGTCCGTAGTCGTGGTCCAGCTCCTGGTCGTGGGTCCCGCCGGCAGCTGGTCTCACCTGGCCGTCGCCGAGCAACTGGTCCTCGCCGCCGCCGTGGTATCCACCTCGGCCACCATGGCCGCCGCCCTCACCGTGCTCGGCGTGATCGAAGGGCGCCGTCAGCGGATGGCGCTCGTCCTGCTGGCCGGCGCCGTCCTGCTCACCTCCGGCCGCGGACTGGCCACGCGGGCCCTCCTCGGCGACTGGATGGTCGGCGTGGACCTCAGCCGGTTCCTCGTCGCCGGCGGCCTGGGCCTCCTCGCGGCGGCCGTGCTGATCGACCCCGGATTCGACCCGGACGGCGGCGTTCCGGCTGCCAAGGGCCGCACCACCGAGCTGGGACAGCTCCTGCCGCACGTGGCGATGGCCATCGCGATCGTCGTCCTCGGCGCCGTGCCCATGGCGGGCCACGTGCCGACGGCGGTCAACTTCGTCGGTGCCGTCGTGTGCGTCGTCCTCACGGCGGTGCACCGCTGGGTCACCAGTCGCGACGCGCGGCGCATGGCCGGGCGCCTGCGCCGCAGCGAGGCCTACTTCCGCTCCCTGGTGCGCTCGAGCGGCGACGCGGTCGTCATCCTCGACGACAAGCTGCAGATCACCTGGGCGTCGCCGGCGCTCGACCGGGCCCTCGGCCCGGCCGCGGCCCGGCTGCTCGGCCGCCGCCTGCTCGACGCCGTCCACCCCGAGGACGTCGCCGCGCTGACCGGTGCCCTGCCGGCGTCGCCCTGCGAGGCGATGCCGGAGGACGCGCACCACCTGCTGCTGCTGCGGCTCCAGGACGACGAGGGGGTGTGGCGCTACCTCGAGGCCGGTGTCTCGGACCTGCGGGACGACCCGGACGTCGGCGCCGTCGTCCTGCACTGCCGGGACATGACCGAGCGGCACGCCCGCGAGCAGGCGCTGCAGAGCGTGGCCTACACCGATCCGATGACCGGGCTGCCCAACCGTGCCGGCATCCTGCAGACCCTGCAGGCCGAACTGGCCGACGCCGACCGCGGGCCGTCGTCCCTGCTGATGATCGCGCTCGACGGCCTCGCCGAGGCGCGGGAGAGCGCCGGCCGCGAGACCGTGACCGCGGTGATGGCCGAGATCGGCCGTCGCCTGCGCTCCACCGTGCGCGGCGAGGACACCGTCGCCCGGATGGGCGGTGGCGCCTTCGCCGTCCTCGCCCACGGCGGGGACGGCGACGCCGACCGGCTGGCCGCGCGCTGCCTGTCCGTCGTCGAGCAGCCGTTCGTCACTCCGGCGGGCCTGCTCGAGCTGACCGCCGGCGTGGGTGTCGCGCCCCTCGAGGCGGGACTCGGAGTCGACGAACTGCTCGCACACGCCGACCTGGCCGTGCGCGCATCCCACACCAACGGTGCGGGTTCGGCCGCCCGCTACTGCCCGTCACTCGGTGAGGCGGCCGCCCGGCAGGAGCGGCTGCGCGCCGACCTCCAGGGCGCCTGCGCACGCGACGAGCTCTTCCTCCTGGTGCAGCCGATCGTCTCCATCGCCGAGGAGCGCATCACCGGTCTGGAGGCGCAACTGCACTGGCGGCACCCCGAGCTCGGCGAGATCCCGCCGGCCGAGTTCCTCTCCCTCGCCGAGCGCACCGGTCTCATCGGCGAGGTGGTGCGCTGGGCCCTCGAGGAGGCGACCTCCGTCGCCGCCGGGCTGCCCGGCGGCGAGCAGCCGTTGCGCATCGGGTTCAAGGTGCCCGCGCGGCATGCCGCCACCGGCACCCTCGTCGCCGATGTCGAGCACGCGCTGAACCGGTCCGGGCTCGCCCCCGAGCGGCTCGTGCTGCAGGTCTCCGCCTCCACGGTCATGGCCGCTGACGACCGCACCGGCATGGACATCACGTCGCTGCGGCTGATGGGCGTGCACGTGGCCCTGGACGGCTTCGGCAGCGGCAACTCGACGCTGGCGCACCTCACCCAGCTGCCCATCGACATCGTCCGGCTCGACCGGACGATGATCGCCCGCATCGACCGCGACCCCCAGAGCCGGGCCCTCTGCGAGTCGGTCATCGGCATCGCCAAGGCGCTCAGCATCGACGTCGTCGCCGAAGGGGTGGAGACCCCCGCCCAGCTCGCCGCACTGGCCGGCTTCGGCTGCGACTTCGCCCAGGGCTTCCTCATCTCGCGCCCGGTGCCGCTGGGCCGGCTGACCGCGATGCTCGCCGACGGGGCGGGGTCGCTGTTGCCCGGCTTCGTGAGCCGCGTGTGACCGGGGACCGGCGCCCGCACCCTGGCCCCGCGCCCGCGTCGCCGCCTTCGATCCTCGCCGTCCTCGACGTGGGTCGGCCGGAAATGGACACCGGTGTCCATCTGGTGGGACGGGCCGGTTGACGGCTCGACCGACCGAGGCGCACAGTGTGCAGGTGCCACGCGCCTGCCTGCTCGTTCCTGGCTGCCCGCGCAGCCTCGTAGTCGCCTAGCGCGTCGGTCTGCGACCGACGCGCTGACCCCTCCGTGCCTGTGGCACGAGGGGTTTTTTGTTGCCCGAACACCCGTCAGCCCAGCAAGGCCAGGAGAACGCCGAGATGACCACCACCCCGAGCGAGCAAGCCACCCGGGAAGCCGCCGCGTCGCTGGCCGGTGTCGAGACCGCTGCCCGCACCGTCGCCGAGGCCGCCGCCGAGCCGGCCACCGGCATCACCGGCGCGCAGAGCCTCGTCCGGTCGCTGGAGGCCGTGGGCGTCGAGGTCATCTTCGGGATCCCGGGCGGCGCGATCCTCCCGGCCTACGACCCGCTGTTCGACTCCAAGGTGCGGCACGTCCTCGTCCGCCACGAGCAGGGCGCCGGCCACGCGGCCACCGGCTACGCGCAGGCGACCGGCAAGGTGGGCGTCTGCATGGCCACATCCGGCCCCGGGGCCACCAACCTGGTCACGCCGCTGGCCGACGCGCACATGGACTCGGTGCCGATCGTCGCCATCACCGGTCAGGTGCCCAGCCACGCCATCGGCACCGACGCGTTCCAGGAGGCCGACATCCGCGGGATCACGATGCCGGTCACGAAGCACAACTTCCTGGTGACCGACGCCGCCGAGATCCCGCAGCGGATCGCCGAGGCCTTCCACCTGGCGGCGACCGGCCGGCCCGGACCGGTCCTGGTCGACATCCCCAAGGACGTCCTGCAGGCGACCACCGACTTCGCCTGGCCGCCGCGCATGGACTTGCCCGGCTACAAGCCGACGACGCGTCCGCACGGCAAGCAGGTCCGCGAGGCGGCGTCGCTCATCGCCGCTGCGTCCCGGCCCGTCCTTTACGTCGGTGGCGGCGTGCTCAAGGCCGGTGCCACCGAGCAGCTCGCCGAGCTCGCCGAGCTGACCGGGGCTCCCGTCGTCACCACCCTGATGGCCCGCGGTGCCTTCCCGGACAGCCACCCGCAGAACCTGGGCATGCCCGGCATGCACGGCAACGTCACCGCGGTGACCGCGCTGCAGAAGGCCGACGTCCTGGTCGCCCTCGGCGCCCGCTTCGACGACCGCGTGACGGGTCAACTGTCGACCTTCGCGCCGCACGCGCAGGTGGTGCACGCCGACATCGACCCGGCCGAGATCGGCAAGAACCGCAAGGCCGACGTGCCGATCGTCGGGGACGCGAAGGAGACGATCGTCCAGCTGGTCGAGGCGCTGCGCGGCGAGCGGGAGACCGTCGGTGCCGCCGACCTCTCCGCCTGGTGGGCGCAACTCGACGACTGGCAGCAGCGCTACCCGATGGGCTACGACTGGCCCGAGGACGGCACGCTCTCGCCGCAGTACGTCATCGAGCGGCTCGGGGCCATCGCCGGCCCCGACGCGATCTACACGGCAGGCGTCGGGCAGCACCAGATGTGGGCCGCGCAGTTCGTCAGGTACGAGAAGCCCAACACCTGGCTCAACAGCGGCGGGCTCGGGACCATGGGGTACGCCGTCCCGGCCGCCATGGGCGCGAAGTACGGCCGGCCGGAGGCGACGGTCTGGGCGATCGACGGCGACGGCTGCTTCCAGATGACCAACCAGGAGCTGGCCACCTGCGCCATCGAGGGCATCCCGATCAAGGTGGCCGTCATCAACAACGGCAACCTGGGCATGGTGCGGCAGTGGCAGACCCTGTTCTACGAGGGCCGCTACTCCAACACCCGACTGCACGCCCAGGACGCCGACGGCAAGCCGAAGGCGGTGCGCATCCCCGACTTCGTCACGCTGGCGGAGGCACTGGGCTGCGTGGGCCTGCGCTGCGAGACCAAGGACGACGTCGACGCGGTGATCGAGAAGGCCATGGCGATCGACGACGCCCCGGTGGTCATCGACTTCGTGGTCGGCCACGACGCCCAGGTGTGGCCGATGGTCGCCGCGGGCGCGAGCAACGACGACATCCTGGCCGCGCGCGACGTGCGGCCCGTGTTCGGAGAGGGACAGGTCTGATGACACGCCACACGCTGTCGGTGCTGGTCGAGAACAAGTCCGGCGTGCTGGCCCGCGTCTCGGCCCTGTTCAGCCGGCGCGGGTTCAACATCGAGTCCCTCGCCGTCGGGCCGACGGAGAACCCGGACCTCTCCCGCATGACGATCGTGGCGGACGCCGAGTCGGCGCCGCTGGAGCAGATCACCAAGCAGCTCAACAAGCTGATCGAGGTCATCAAGATCGTCGAGCTGGACGGCGGCGCCGCGGTGCAGCGCGAGCTCCTCCTGGTCAAGGTGCGTGCGCCGATGGCCGAGCGCACCCAGGTGCTGCAGACGGCCGAGCTCTTCCGGGCCCGGGTGGTCGACGTCAACCCCGACACCGTCACCCTCGAGGCGACCGGCACGCCGGAGAAGCTGCAGGCGCTGCTCGCCGTCCTCGCCCCGCTGGGCATCAAGGAGATGGCGCAGTCGGGCACCGTCGCGCTGGGCCGCGGTCCGCGGTCGATGAGCGGCGCCGGTACGTTGCGGCCCGTCGAGCGCACCGCCTGATCCCAGAGACCTACCGAGAAACAGACGAAGGGACGTACCACCGCATGGCCGCCGAGATCTTCTACGACGACGACGCCGACCTCTCCATCATCCAGGGGCGCACCGTCGCCGTCCTGGGCTACGGCAGCCAGGGGCACGCGCACGCGCTCTCGCTGCGCGACTCCGGGGTCGACGTCCGCGTCGGCCTGCCCGAGGGCAGCAAGAGCCGCCCCAAGGCCGAGGCCGAGGGCCTGCGGGTCGTCACGCCGGCCGAGGCGGCCGCCGAGGCCGACCTGATCATGATCCTGGCGCCGGACCACGTGCAGCGGACTCTGTACGCGGACTCCGTCGAGCCCAACCTGCAGGACGGCGACGCGCTGTTCTTCGGCCACGGCTTCAACATCCGCTTCGGCTACATCAAGCCGCCGGCCGGCGTCGACGTCGCGATGGTCGCGCCCAAGGGCCCCGGCCACCTCGTCCGCCGCGAGTTCGAGAACGGCAAGGGCGTGCCCTGCCTCGTGGCCGTCGAGCAGGACGCCACCGGCTCGGCGCTGCAGCTCGCGCTGTCCTACGCCAAGGCCATCGGCGGCAGCCGCGCCGGCGTCATCAAGACCACCTTCGCCGAGGAGACCGAGACCGACCTCTTCGGCGAGCAGGCCGTGCTCTGCGGCGGCGCCAGCGCGCTCATCACCGCGGGGTTCGAGACCCTGACCGAGGCCGGCTACCAGCCCGAGGTCGCCTACTTCGAGTGCCTGCACGAGCTCAAGCTCATCGTCGACCTCATGTATGAGGGCGGCATCGCCAAGCAGCGCTGGTCGGTGTCCGACACCGCCGAGTACGGCGACTACACGTCGGGTCCGAAGATCATCGACGCCCGCGTGAAGGCCGCGATGGGCGACGTCCTCGCCCGGATCAAGGACGGCTCGTGGGCGGCGGAGTTCATCGCCGACCAGGACGCCGGTGCGCCCGACTTCAAGCGCCGTCGCGCCGAGGCCGAGGCGCACCCGATCGAGGAGACCGGGCGCAAGCTGCGCGGCCTCATGAGCTGGGTCTCTGCGTCCGACGACTACACGGGCACCGCTGCCCGGAGCTGATCGGCGACGAAGAGAGCCCCCGCGACCGATCCGGTGGCGGGGGCTCTCTCGTGCGGCGGGGTGTGCTCAGTACGTGATGCCCCGCGAGGCGTAGAACTGCTTGGACTGCGGGTTGAGCAGCAGGAACACCACGATGCCGGGCAGGACGAAGCCCAGCAGGCCGCTCAGGATCGAGGCGCCCTCGATGACCGCCCAGATCGTGGTGAGCAGGTTGACGCCGATGGCGACGTAGCTGATCAGGAGCAGCAACCGCGGCGACTTGTCCTGGATCACCTGGATGCCGGCCCAGAGGAGCGCCGCCGAGACGGCGATGGACAGCAGCAGCAGCAGGCCGTAGACCGCACCGAAGGCGAACGCCAGGCTCAGGGCGAGCAGGCCGAAGAGCAGCCCGAGGCCACCCCAGACGATGCCGATGATGCCGGCGGCGGTCACCATGCCCGGGCGCTGGCCGGGAGCTGCCGGCCCGCCGGAGTAGGCAGGCGCACTGCCGTACCCCTGCGGGCTCTGGACGCCGTACCCCTGGGCGGGCGGCGGAGGCGGAGCGCTCCAGCCGGGCTGTCCCTGCGGAGCACCCCCCTGGGGAAGGTTCGGGTCGGAACCGGGGGTGGGGCTGGACATGCAGCTTCCTCCTAGTCGTCCTCCGCCACGCTGGCGGACCGGTGGCGGAGTGTAAGGCCCGTCACACCTATCCAGGAGGTGCGACGGCCCGATCGAGGTACAGCCGTTACCGGCCGCGCTGGGCGCGCTTCGCGGCGAAGAACTGCGCGGACGCCTTCATGGACAGCAGGACGACGATCGCCACGGCGGCCAGGAGCAGCAGCAGGTTGAACACGATGCCGCCGCCGCTGGTGGTGTCGTCGCCGAGGCTGCCGAGGAAGCCGATCAGGGTGAGGGCCAGGGCGATCGAGCCTCCGACCAGGAGCATCACCCGGCTGCGGCCGGACAGCGCCCACACCGAGCCCCAGATCATGACCACCGTCCAGGCCAGGGCGATGATGCCGAAGACGATGAGCACGCCGCCGACCGCGCCGGCGATCGCACCGAAGCCGGGGATCTCGTCGTCCACGCTGTCGCCGGCACCGGAGGCCACCGCCCCCCCGATGATGGCGGCGAGGGAGACCAGGACGCCGAAGGCGCCGAAGATGAAGCCGAGGACGGCGGCGGTGATGACGTGCGGCGGCTTGGCCGGCGCCGCGGACGTCCCGTACTGCCCGTAGGCCTGCCCGTACTGCTGCGGGTAGCCGGCCTGCTGCCCGTAGGCGGGCTGCTGGCCGTACTGGTCGCCGTAGGGCGCGGGCTGGGCGTACTGCTGCTGCCCGTACTGCTCCTGCCCGTACTGCGGCTGACCCGACGGGGGCTGGCCGTACTGGGGCTGCTGGCCGTACTGGGGCTGCTGTCCGTAGGCGGAGCTTCCCCCGCTCTGGCCGTAGGGGTCGGGCTCGGAACGACCCTGGTCGTCGGTCTGGCTCATGATCTCCTCCGTCGGCGCCGGTGGTCCCGACTGTCTCCAGCGGTCAGGATGTCGGTGCGGCCGACCGCGCACAAGGACGTGACCCCCGGACGGGTGCGGTGTCGTCCCACTGTGTGGGCGCTCCTAGGCTGTCGCCCTGTGACCACGTCCCCGCCCGTCGTCCTGATCGCCGAAGAGCTGGCCCCCAGCGTGCTGGAGGTGCTCGGGAGCGACGTCGAGATCCGGCACGTCGACGGCGCCGACCGGGCCGCGCTCCTGCCGGCGCTCGCCGACGCGGCGGCGGTGATGATCCGCAGCGCCACGCAGATCGACGCCGAGGCGCTGTCGGCCGCGCCCAACCTCAAGGTGGTCGCCCGTGCCGGGATCGGGCTGGACAACGTCGACGTCGCCGCCGCGACCGAGCGCGGCGTCATGGTGGTGAACGCGCCCACCTCGAACATCGTCAGCGCCGCCGAGCACGCCGTGGCGCTGCTGCTGGCGGCCGCCCGCCAGATCCCGGCCGCCGACGCGTCACTGCGCGAGGGCGCGTGGAAGCGGTCGAAGTTCATGGGCGTCGAGGTCACCGACAAGACCGTCGGCGTCGTCGGCCTGGGCCGCATCGGCATCCTCGTCGCGCAGCGGCTGGCCGCGTTCGGCGTCACCCTGATCGCCTACGACCCCTACATCCAGCCCGGCCGCGCCGCCCAGCTCGGGGTCCGGCTGGTCCCGCTCGAGGAGCTGCTCCGCGAGGCGGACTTCATCACGATCCACCTGCCCAAGACGCCGGAGACCGTGGGCCTCATCGGTGCCGCGGAGCTGGCCACGACGAAGCGTGGCGTGATCATCGTCAACGCCGCCCGGGGTGGGCTGGTCGACGAGCAGGCGCTGGCGGACGCGCTGAAGTCGGGCCAGGTCGGCGCCGCGGGCATCGACGTGTACGCCAAGGAGCCCACCACCGACAGCCCGCTGTTCGGGCTGCCCAACACCGTGGTCACCCCGCACCTCGGCGCCTCCACCACCGAGGCGCAGGACAAGGCCGGCACCGCCGTGGCGCGGTCGGTGCGCCTGGCGCTGCAGGGCGAGTTCGTACCCGACGCGGTCAACGTCCAGGCCGGTGGCGTGGTCGCCGAGGACGTCCGGCCCGGCCTGCCCCTGGGCGAGAAGCTCGGCCGGGTCTTCACCGCGGTCGCCGGTGGCCTGGCCCAGTCGGTCACCGTCGAGGTGCGCGGCAAGATCGCCGAGTTCGACGTGTCGGTCGTGCAGCTCGCCGTCCTGAAGGGCGTGTTCTCCGACGTCGTCGAGGAGCAGGTGACCTACGTGAACGCGCCGCTCCTGGCCGAGCAGCGCGGCCTGGAGGTCGCGCTGTCCAGCGATGTGGAGAGCCCCGATTACCGCAACCTGATCACCGTGCGCGGCGCGATGGCCGACGGCACGCAGGTCACCGTCTCCGGCACGCTGTTCGGCAAGAACCAGGTGCCGAAGCTGACCGAGGTGAACGGGTTCGACATCGACCTCGACCTGTCGGGCTACCTGCTCTTCTTCATCTACACCGACCGTCCCGGCGTCGTGGGCACCGTCGGCGCGGCGCTCGGCGAGGCCACGATCAACATCGCTGGGGCGCAGGTCAGCCGCACCACGCGCGGCGGCGAGGCCCTGATGGCGGTCACCGTCGACAGCCCGGTACCCGCGGAGCTGCTCGAGGACATCGCCGGCCGGATCGGTGCCCGCGAGGCCCGGTCCGCAGACATCACCCCCGTCTGACCTAGGGTCGGCAGCCATGCGCCTGGCAGTGATCCCTGGAGACGGCATCGGCCCCGAGGTGGTCGACGAGGCCCTGAAGGTCCTCCGCGAGGTGGCACCCGACATCGAGAGCACCTCCTACGACCTCGGTGCGTCCCGCTGGCAGCGCACGGGCGAGCTGCTGCCCGACGCCGTGCTCGAGGAGCTGCGCGAGCACGACGCGATCCTGCTCGGCGCCGTCGGTGACCCCGGCGTCCCGCCGGGGATCCTCGAGCGCGGGCTGCTGCTGCGGTTGCGCTTCGAGCTCGACCACCACGTCAACCTGCGGCCGGCGCGGCTGTTCGACGGCGTGGCGAGCCCGCTGGCCGCTCCGGGTGCGATCGACATGCTGTGCATCCGCGAGGGGACCGAGGGCCCCTACGTCGGCAATGGAGGCGTCCTCCGGAAGGACACCCCGCACGAGGTCGCGACCGAGGTCTCGCTCAACACCGCGTTCGGCGTCGAGCGCGTGGTCCGGTACGCGTTCGAGCGGGCGGTGGTCCGCCCGCGCAAGCACCTCACGCTGATCCACAAGACCAACGTGCTCACCCACGCGGGCGGGCTCTGGTCGCGCACGGTCGAGGAGGTGGCCGCGGAGTTCCCCGAGGTCACCGTCGCCTACCAGCACGTCGACGCCGCCTCGATGTTCTTCATCACCGACCCGGGCCGCTACGACGTCATCGTCACCGACAACCTGTTCGGCGACATCGTCACCGACATCGCCGCCGCGGTGACCGGTGGCATCGGGCTGGCCGCGAGCGGCAACCTCGACGTGTCGGGCACCAACCCGAGCATGTTCGAGCCGGTGCACGGCTCGGCGCCCGACATCGCCGGTCAGGGCGTCGCCGACCCGACGGCCGCCGTCCTCTCGGTCGGCCTGCTGCTCGACCACCTGGGCCGCACCGACCAGGCGAAGAAGGTCAACGCCGCGGTCGCCTTCGACCTCTCCACGCGTTCCCCGCAGGGCCCGATCCGGACGTCGGACGTCGGCGACCGGCTCGCCGCCCTCGCCAGCGGCTAGGGCTCACGCGGGCGGCTCCGCCCGCAGCAGGTCGCCGACCGGCACCGGCAGCGTCGCCTGCCCGCCGAGCTCTGCGGGCTCCGGCCACTCCGGGCGGACCCGGCAGCCGGTGGGGGAGGCCTCCACGAGGACGACGGGCCGCCAGCCCCACCCGGGCTCGGGCTCGCCCGCGTCGGTGACACCGCGGGGGAGCGGGTCGGGCAGCCGGCACCACCACCGGCGGTCGAGCACCGCGAGTCCCCGGGAGCGGAGCAGTGCGGTCGCATCGGCCTCTGTCCGCGCGGCGCCGAGCGGCGTCCCGACGAGGGTGACCGGCACGACGAGGTCGCCGTCGGGGACCACGTAGCCGACGGACTCCCCGTCGTCCGGCCGGCGGACGACGTCCCATCCCGTGGTGAGCACCGGAGGTGGGTACCAGGCGCAGCCACCGTCCGTCGCCTGATTTGTGCGACGCGGGTGACATCGGCGGGCGCTGTCCGTGGTTTACTCGTCGGCGATGTACCGCACCGGCACGATCATTCTCAGCTAGCGCGCAGTCACCTCCCGACCGCGCGCAGACCTCCCGTTCCCGGGGGGTCTTTTTCGTGTGCGGAGGGGTGCCGCCGATGAGCACCAGGAGTTCCGCGTGAGCACCGATCTCGATTTCCACGTCTTCGACACCACCCTGCGCGACGGGGCGCAGCGCGAGGGCGTCAGCTACTCCGTCGCCGACAAGCTCGCCGTCGCGCGGCTCATGGACGAGATCGGGGTCGGGTTCATCGAGGGTGGCTGGCCCGGGGCGCTGCCGAAGGACACCGAGTTCTTCGCCCGCGCCCGCACCGAGCTCAAGCTCCGGCACGCGCAGCTGGTCGCCTTCGGGGCCACCCGCAAGGCCGGCGTCCGCGTGGAGGACGACCCGCAGGTGCGCGCGCTGCTCGACGCCGAGACGCCGGTGGTCTGCCTGGTCGCCAAGTCCGACGTCCGGCACGTGCGTGAGGCCCTGCGGACGACGCTCGAGGAGAACCTCGCGATGGTCGCCGACACGGTCGCCTTCTTCGTCTCGCACGGACGCCGGGTGTTCCTCGACTGCGAGCACTTCTTCGACGGCTACGCGCACGACCGGGACTACGGCGTGCAGGTGCTGGAGACCGCGTTCGCGGCGGGCGCCGAGGTCGGGGTCATGTGCGACACGAACGGCGGCATGCTGCCGATGGGCGTGGGCCGGGTGGTCGCCGAGGTGCGGGCCCGCACGTCCGGCAAGCTCGGCATCCACTGCCAGGACGACACGGGATGCGCCGTGGCCAACTCCCTCGCCGCCGTCGAGGCCGGGGTGACCCATGTGCAGGGGACCGCGAACGGCTACGGCGAGCGGGCGGGCAACGCCGACACGTTCGCGCTGGTCGGGAACCTGGTGACCAAGATGGGGCTCCCCGTCGTGCCGACCGAGTGCCTGCCCGAGCTGCAGCGGGTCAGCCACGCCATCGCCGAGCTCGCCAACATCGCGCCGGACGAGCACCAGCCGTTCGTCGGCGCCTCGGCCTTCGCGCACAAGGCCGGCCTGCACGCCAGTGCCATCAAGGTCAGCCCCGAGCTGTACAACCACCTCGACCCGGCGGTGGTGGGCAACGACATGCGCATCCTCGTCACCGAGATGGCCGGGCGGGCGTCGATCGAGCTCAAGGGCCGGGAGCTCGGCGTCGACCTCGCGGGGCAGGGCGACGCGATCAGCCGCGTCGTCGACCAGGTCAAGGTGCTCGAGGCCGACGGCTGGTCCTTCGAGGCCGCCGATGCCTCCTTCGAGCTGCTGCTGCGCGCGCAGCTGCCGGACGCCCCGAAGCCGCTCTTCGAGCTGGAGAGCTACAAGACCTCCGTCGAGCACTGGGGCAACGGCGTCGTCGTCAGCGAGGCGACGGTCAAGGTGCATGTCGACGGGGAGCGCATCATCACCACGGCGGAGGGCAACGGCCCGGTCAACGCCCTCGACAACGCGCTGCGCCAGGCGCTGGTCAGCCGGCACCCGCAGCTGGCCGAGGTCTCCCTGGCCGACTACAAGGTCCGCATCCTCGGCTGGAAGGGCGGCACCAGCGCCACCACCCGGGTCCTGATCAGCACGACCGACGGCGTGGGGGAGTGGACCACCGTCGGCGTCCACGACAACATCGTCGAGGCCTCCTGGCACGCCCTGGTCGACGCGCTGACCTACGCCGTGCTGCGACGTCCCGGCCAGGGCTGAGCCGAGGTCTCAGCCGCGCGGCTGGATCTCGCCCATCGGACCCCAGCCGGGGACGTCCGGCGCGTCGACGTAGATGATCTGCGGCTGCGCGGCCACGAGGACCGGCGCGCGCTCGACGAAGTCCTTGAACGCCTGGGTGCCCACGTGCGCCGCGCCGGCGTCGGAGTCCCGGAAGCCCTCGACGCAGACGTAGGTGTCCGGCTCGTCGAGGCTCTTCGACCATTCGAAGAAGAGGCTGCCCTCCTCGGCGCTGACCGCACGGGCGTAGTCGGCGGCCAGCGCGGACCACTCCTCGGCACGCTCGGGGCGGACGGGGATCTTGACGACGATCAGGATCAAAGGAGCTCCTTCACAGCGGGTCGAGGCGGCGCTTGAGCAGGCAGAACTCGTTGCCCTCCGGGTCGGCGAGCACGTGCCAGCCTTCATCACCCGTCTGCCCGACGTCCGCAGGGGTGGCGCCGAGCTCCAACAGCCGCTGCAGCTCGGCGTCCTGGTCGCGGTCGGTCGGATTGACGTCGATGTGCAGCCGGAGCTTGCCGGGCGTCGGGTCGGGGACCCGTCCGAAGACGATCGTGGGTGCCGCCCCACCGAAGCCGGCCTCGGGGCCGATCTCGACCTCGCCCTCCTCGCGGGAGAGGACCTCGTAGTCGAGGACGGCCGCCCAGAATGCGGCCAGTGCCTCGGGGTCGCGGCAGTCGACGACGATCTCGGAGAAGCGGCAGGCCATGAGGGCACGGTAGGCAGGAATCGCACCCGACTAACCTCGGCTGCGTGCGCATCGTCCGTTTCGCCTCACCTCAGGGCATGTCCTTCGGCGTCCTCGACGGGGACGGCCAGGTGGCCCAGATCGAGGGACACCCCTTCGGCCGGATCTCCTTCACCGGGGCCCGCTACGCGCAGGCCGACATCCGGCTGCTGTCGCCGATCCTCCCGAGCAAGGTGGTCTGCGTCGGCAAGAACTACGCCGCGCACATTGCGGAGATGAACACCGGCGACGCCCCGAAGGAGCCGCTGCTGTTCCTCAAGCCCTCCACGTCGGTGATCGGACCCGGCGACGCGATCCGCATCCCCCCGGGCAGCACGAACGTGCACCACGAGGCCGAGCTGGCCGTCGTCATCGGCGCCCGGGGTGCCCGCAACGTGACGCCGGACCAGGTGCCGGCGAGCATCTTCGGCTACACGATCGGCAACGACGTCACCGAGCGGGACATGCAGAAGAGCGACGGGCAGTGGACCCGGGCCAAGGGCTTCGACTCCTTCTGCCCGATCGGGCCGTGGATCGAGACCGACCTGCCCGGCCTCGGCCTCGACCCCGCCGACCTCGAGGTCGCCTGCACCGTGGACGGCGAGGAGCGCCAGCGGGGCCGCACCAGCCAACTGATCTTCGACGTCCCGACGCTCATCTCCCACATCTCGCAGGTGATGACGCTGCTGCCGGGTGACGTCGTCCTCACCGGCACGCCGTCCGGGGTCGGGCCGATCCGGCCGGGCCAGAAGGTGGACGTCACGATCGAGGGGCTGGGCACGCTGTCCAACAGCGTCGCCGCGGCCGAGGCCGTCTCCACCGCCGGCGGCAACCGATGACCGTCCCGGGGCCGGTCCGGACGCGCTTCTGCCCGTCGCCGACCGGCCTGGTGCACGTCGGGCTGATCCGCACCGCGCTGTTCAACTGGGCGCACGCCCGGCACACCGGCGGCACGTTCGTCTTCCGGATCGAGGACACCGACGCGGCCCGCGACTCCGAGGAGTCCTACCAGCACCTGCTCGACAGCCTGCGCTGGCTGGGCCTGGACTGGGACGAGGGCCCGGAGGTGGGCGGCCCGAACGGTCCCTACCGCCAGTCGGAGCGGCACGACCTCTACCGCGAGGTCGCGGCCAAGCTGCTGGCCGCCGGGCACGCCTACGAGTCCTTCTCGACCAACGAGGAGGTCGACGCCCGCCGGCGGGCGGCCGGGCAGGATCCCAAGCTCGGCTACGACAACCACGACCGGTTCCTCACCGACGCGCAGAAGGCCGCGTTCCGGGACGAGGGCCGTCAGCCGGTGCTCCGCCTGAAGATGCCCGACGAGGACCTGGTGTGGACCGACCTCGTCCGCGGCGAGGTCCGCTTCGCGGCCGGCGCGGTGCCGGACTTCGTGCTCGTCCGCGGCAACGGCGTGCCGCTGTACCCGTTCGTCAACCCGGTCGACGACGCCCTGATGGGCATCACCGATGTCCTCCGCGGCGAGGACCTCCTGCCCTCCACCCCGCGGCAGCTGGCGCTGTACGCCGCGCTGACCGACATCGGCGTCGCCCGGGGCACGCCGCGCTTCGGGCACCTGCCGCTGGTCACCGGCGAGGGGACGAAGAAGCTCTCCAAGCGCGACCCCACCTCCAACCTCGACGTCTACCGCGAGCGGGGCTTCCTGCCCGAGGGCCTGGTCAACTACCTGGCGCTGCTGGGCTGGTCGATCGCCGACGACCGCGACATCTTCTCCGTCACCGAGCTCGTCGAGGCCTTCGACGTCACGCGGGTCAGCGCCAACCCGGCCCGCTTCGACCTGAAGAAGGCCGAGGCGATCAACGCCACGCACCTGCGGGCACTGCCGGTGGATGAGTTCATCGAGCGGGTCGTCCCGTTCCTGGCCCGGGCGGGCCTGGTCGCAGATCCCCCGACCGAGGTCCAGCACCTCCACCGCGTCGGTCCCCTTCAGCTGCTTCTCGGCCGAGACCGGGTCGATCTCGACCTCGTCGACGAACAGGAAGCGGAGCAGGCCGACGGCCTCGGAGAGGACGATCATCCGCTCCTGGGCCAGCGGGGCGACCGCGGTCAGGATCCGGTGCTGGTCCTCGGTCGGGGGATCTGCGACCAGGCCCGCCCGGGCCAGGAACGGGACGACCCGCTCGATGAACTCATCCACCGGCAGTGCCCGCAGGTGCGTGGCGTTGATCGCCTCGGCCTTCTTCAGGTCGAAGCGGGCCGGGTTGGCGCTGACCCGCGTGACGTCGAAGGCCTCGACGAGCTCGGTGACGGAGAAGATGTCGCGGTCGTCGGCGATCGACCAGCCCAGCAGCGCCAGGTAGTTGACCAGGCCCTCGGGCAGGAAGCCCCGCTCGCGGTAGACGTCGAGGTTGGAGGTGGGGTCGCGCTTGGAGAGCTTCTTCGTCCCCTCGCCGGTGACCAGCGGCAGGTGCCCGAAGCGCGGCGTGCCCCGGGCGACGCCGATGTCGGTCAGCGCGGCGTACAGCGCCAGCTGCCGCGGGGTGGAGGGCAGGAGGTCCTCGCCGCGGAGGACATCGGTGATGCCCATCAGGGCGTCGTCGACCGGGTTGACGAACGGGTACAGCGGCACGCCGTTGCCGCGGACGAGCACGAAGTCCGGCACCGCGCCGGCCGCGAAGCGGACCTCGCCGCGGACGAGGTCGGTCCACACCAGGTCCTCGTCGGGCATCTTCAGGCGGAGCACCGGCTGACGGCCCTCGTCCCGGAACGCGGCCTTCTGCGCGTCGGTGAGGAACCGGTCGTGGTTGTCGTAGCCGAGCTTGGGATCCTGCCCGGCCGCCCGCCGGCGGGCGTCGACCTCCTCGTTGGTCGAGAAGGACTCGTAGGCGTGCCCGGCGGCCAGCAGCTTGGCCGCGACCTCGCGGTAGAGGTCGTGCCGCTCCGACTGGCGGTAGGGACCGTTCGGGCCGCCCACCTCCGGGCCCTCGTCCCAGTCCAGGCCCAGCCAGCGCAGGCTGTCGAGCAGGTGCTGGTAGGACTCCTCGGAGTCGCGGGCCGCGTCGGTGTCCTCGATCCGGAAGACGAACGTGCCGCCGGTGTGCCGGGCGTGCGCCCAGTTGAACAGCGCGGTGCGGATCAGCCCGACGTGCACCAGGCCGGTCGGCGACGGGCAGAAGCGCGTCCGGACCGGCCCCGGGACGGTCATCGGTTGCCGCCGGCGGTGGAGACGGCCTCGGCCGCGGCGACGCTGTTGGACAGCGTGCCCAGCCCCTCGATCGTGACGTCCACCTTCTGGCCCGGCCGGATCGGCCCGACCCCGGACGGCGTGCCGGTGAGGACGACGTCACCCGGCAGCAGCGTCATCACCTGCGAGATGTGGGAGATGAGCGTCGGGACGTCGAAGATCAGTTGGCTGGTGCGGCCCCGCTGGCGCTCCTCGCCGTCCACGGTGCAGGCGACCTCGAGGTCGGCGGGGTCGAGGCCGAGGCCGGGCAGGTCGGTCTCGATCCACGGCCCGATCGGGCAGAAGGAGTCGAAGCCCTTGGCCCGGGTCCACTGCCCGTCGCTCTTCTGCATGTCCCGCTCGGTGACGTCGTTGCCGATCGTGTAGCCGAAGATGCTCGCCGGCACCTGGTCCGGCGTCACGTTGCGGGCACCCCGGGCGCCGATGACGACGGCCAGCTCGGCCTCGTGGTGCACGTTCGTGCTGCCCGGGGGGATGCGGATCGCGTCGCCGGGTCCGATCACCGACGTGGAGGGCTTGAGGAACAGCAGCGGCTCCTTCGGGGCGTCGCCGGTGTTCATCTCCGCAATGTGCGCGGCGTAGTTCTTGCCGACGCAGACCACCTTGCTCGGGAGGATCGGCGACAGCAGCCGGATGTCGGCCTGCGCGTAGCGGGCCCCGGTGAAGGAGATCCGGCCGAAGGGGTGTCCCTCGATCTGGGCCACCTGGCCGTCCCCGTCGAGGACGCCGAAGGACATGCCCTGAGGTGAGGCGAAACGGACGATGCGCACGCAGCCGAGGTTAGTCGGGTGCGATTCCTGCCTACCGTGCCCTCATGGCCTGCCGCTTCTCCGAGATCGTCGTCGACTGCCGCGACCCCGAGGCACTGGCCGCATTCTGGGCGGCCGTCCTCGACTACGAGGTCCTCTCCCGCGAGGAGGGCGAGGTCGAGATCGGCCCCGAGGCCGGCTTCGGTGGGGCGGCACCCACGATCGTCTTCGGACGGGTCCCCGACCCGACGCCCGGCAAGCTCCGGCTGCACATCGACGTCAATCCGACCGACCGCGACCAGGACGCCGAGCTGCAGCGGCTGTTGGAGCTCGGCGCCACCCCTGCGGACGTCGGGCAGACGGGTGATGAAGGCTGGCACGTGCTCGCCGACCCGGAGGGCAACGAGTTCTGCCTGCTCAAGCGCCGCCTCGACCCGCTGTGAAGGAGCTCCTTTGATCCTGATCGTCGTCAAGATCCCCGTCCGCCCCGAGCGTGCCGAGGAGTGGTCCGCGCTGGCCGCCGACTACGCCCGTGCGGTCAGCGCCGAGGAGGGCAGCCTCTTCTTCGAATGGTCGAAGAGCCTCGACGAGCCGGACACCTACGTCTGCGTCGAGGGCTTCCGGGACTCCGACGCCGGCGCGGCGCACGTGGGCACCCAGGCGTTCAAGGACTTCGTCGAGCGCGCGCCGGTCCTCGTGGCCGCGCAGCCGCAGATCATCTACGTCGACGCGCCGGACGTCCCCGGCTGGGGTCCGATGGGCGAGATCCAGCCGCGCGGCTGAGACCTCGGCTCAGCCCTGGCCGGGACGTCGCAGCACGGCGTAGGTCAGCGCGTCGACCAGGGCGTGCCAGGAGGCCTCGACGATGTTGTCGTGGACGCCGACGGTGGTCCACTCCCCCACGCCGTCGGTCGTGCTGATCAGGACCCGGGTGGTGGCGCTGGTGCCGCCCTTCCAGCCGAGGATGCGGACCTTGTAGTCGGCCAGGGAGACCTCGGCCAGCTGCGGGTGCCGGCTGACCAGCGCCTGGCGCAGCGCGTTGTCGAGGGCGTTGACCGGGCCGTTGCCCTCCGCCGTGGTGATGATGCGCTCCCCGTCGACATGCACCTTGACCGTCGCCTCGCTGACGACGACGCCGTTGCCCCAGTGCTCGACGGAGGTCTTGTAGCTCTCCAGCTCGAAGAGCGGCTTCGGGGCGTCCGGCAGCTGCGCGCGCAGCAGCAGCTCGAAGGAGGCATCGGCGGCCTCGAAGGACCAGCCGTCGGCCTCGAGCACCTTGACCTGGTCGACGACGCGGCTGATCGCGTCGCCCTGCCCCGCGAGGTCGACGCCGAGCTCCCGGCCCTTGAGCTCGATCGAC
Source organism: Blastococcus sp. CT_GayMR20 (assembly GCF_004570345.1). Next base: position 24,877 of record NZ_SPQM01000023.1, read on the forward strand.
GCCCGCCCGGCCATCTCGGTGACGAGGATGCGCATGTCGTTGCCCACCACCGCCGGGTCGAGGTGGTTGTACAGCTCGGGGCTGACCTTGATGGCACTGGCGTGCAGGCCGGCCTTGTGCGCGAAGGCCGAGGCGCCGACGAACGGCTGGTGCTCGTCCGGCGCGATGTTGGCGAGCTCGGCGATGGCGTGGCTGACCCGCTGCAGCTCGGGCAGGCACTCGGTCGGCACGACGGGGAGCCCCATCTTGGTCACCAGGTTCCCGACCAGCGCGAACGTGTCGGCGTTGCCCGCCCGCTCGCCGTAGCCGTTCGCGGTCCCCTGCACATGGGTCACCCCGGCCTCGACGGCGGCGAGGGAGTTGGCCACGGCGCATCCCGTGTCGTCCTGGCAGTGGATGCCGAGCTTGCCGGACGTGCGGGCCCGCACCTCGGCGACCACCCGGCCCACGCCCATCGGCAGCATGCCGCCGTTCGTGTCGCACATGACCCCGACCTCGGCGCCCGCCGCGAACGCGGTCTCCAGCACCTGCACGCCGTAGTCCCGGTCGTGCGCGTAGCCGTCGAAGAAGTGCTCGCAGTCGAGGAACACCCGGCGTCCGTGCGAGACGAAGAAGGCGACCGTGTCGGCGACCATCGCGAGGTTCTCCTCGAGCGTCGTCCGCAGGGCCTCACGCACGTGCCGGACGTCGGACTTGGCGACCAGGCAGACCACCGGCGTCTCGGCGTCGAGCAGCGCGCGCACCTGCGGGTCGTCCTCCACGCGGACGCCGGCCTTGCGGGTGGCCCCGAAGGCGACCAGCTGCGCGTGCCGGAGCTTGAGCTCGGTGCGGGCGCGGGCGAAGAACTCGGTGTCCTTCGGCAGCGCCCCGGGCCAGCCACCCTCGATGAACCCGACCCCGATCTCGTCCATGAGCCGCGCGACGGCGAGCTTGTCGGCGACGGAGTAGCTGACGCCCTCGCGCTGCGCCCCGTCGCGCAGGGTGGTGTCGAAGACGTGGAAATCGAGATCGGTGCTCACGCGGAACTCCTGGTGCTCATCGGCGGCACCCCTCCGCACACGAAAAAGACCCCCCGGGAACGGGAGGTCTGCGCGCGGTCGGGAGGTGACTGCGCGCTAGCTGAGAATGATCGTGCCGGTGCGGTACATCGCCGACGAGTAAACCACGGACAGCGCCCGCCGATGTCACCCGCGTCGCACAAATCAGGCGACGGACGGTGGCTGCGCCTGGTACCCACCTCCGGTGCTCACCACGGGATGGGACGTCGTCCGCCGGCCGGACGACGGGGAGTCCGTCGGCTACGTGGTCCCCGACGGCGACCTCGTCGTGCCGGTCACCCTCGTCGGGACGCCGCTCGGCGCCGCGCGGACAGAGGCCGATGCGACCGCACTGCTCCGCTCCCGGGGACTCGCGGTGCTCGACCGCCGGTGGTGGTGCCGGCTGCCCGACCCGCTCCCCCGCGGTGTCACCGACGCGGGCGAGCCCGAGCCCGGGTGGGGCTGGCGGCCCGTCGTCCTCGTGGAGGCCTCCCCCACCGGCTGCCGGGTCCGCCCGGAGTGGCCGGAGCCCGCAGAGCTCGGCGGGCAGGCGACGCTGCCGGTGCCGGTCGGCGACCTGCTGCGGGCGGAGCCGCCCGCGTGAGCCCTAGCCGCTGGCGAGGGCGGCGAGCCGGTCGCCGACGTCCGACGTCCGGATCGGGCCCTGCGGGGAACGCGTGGAGAGGTCGAAGGCGACCGCGGCGTTGACCTTCTTCGCCTGGTCGGTGCGGCCCAGGTGGTCGAGCAGCAGGCCGACCGAGAGGACGGCGGCCGTCGGGTCGGCGACGCCCTGACCGGCGATGTCGGGCGCCGAGCCGTGCACCGGCTCGAACATGCTCGGGTTGGTGCCCGACACGTCGAGGTTGCCGCTCGCGGCCAGCCCGATGCCACCGGTCACCGCGGCGGCGATGTCGGTGACGATGTCGCCGAACAGGTTGTCGGTGACGATGACGTCGTAGCGGCCCGGGTCGGTGATGAAGAACATCGAGGCGGCGTCGACGTGCTGGTAGGCGACGGTGACCTCGGGGAACTCCGCGGCCACCTCCTCGACCGTGCGCGACCAGAGCCCGCCCGCGTGGGTGAGCACGTTGGTCTTGTGGATCAGCGTGAGGTGCTTGCGCGGGCGGACCACCGCCCGCTCGAACGCGTACCGGACCACGCGCTCGACGCCGAACGCGGTGTTGAGCGAGACCTCGGTCGCGACCTCGTGCGGGGTGTCCTTCCGGAGGACGCCTCCATTGCCGACGTAGGGGCCCTCGGTCCCCTCGCGGATGCACAGCATGTCGATCGCACCCGGAGCGGCCAGCGGGCTCGCCACGCCGTCGAACAGCCGCGCCGGCCGCAGGTTGACGTGGTGGTCGAGCTCGAAGCGCAACCGCAGCAGCAGCCCGCGCTCGAGGATCCCCGGCGGGACGCCGGGGTCACCGACGGCGCCGAGCAGGATCGCGTCGTGCTCGCGCAGCTCCTCGAGCACGGCGTCGGGCAGCAGCTCGCCCGTGCGCTGCCAGCGGGACGCACCGAGGTCGTAGGAGGTGCTCTCGATGTCGGGTGCCACCTCGCGGAGGACCTTCAGGGCCTCGTCGACCACCTCGGGGCCGATGCCGTCTCCAGGGATCACTGCCAGGCGCATGGCTGCCGACCCTAGGTCAGACGGGGGTGATGTCTGCGGACCGGGCCTCGCGGGCACCGATCCGGCCGGCGATGTCCTCGAGCAGCTCCGCGGGTACCGGGCTGTCGACGGTGACCGCCATCAGGGCCTCGCCGCCGCGCGTGGTGCGGCTGACCTGCGCCCCAGCGATGTTGATCGTGGCCTCGCCGAGCGCCGCGCCGACGGTGCCCACGACGCCGGGACGGTCGGTGTAGATGAAGAAGAGCAGGTAGCCCGACAGGTCGAGGTCGATGTCGAACCCGTTCACCTCGGTCAGCTTCGGCACCTGGTTCTTGCCGAACAGCGTGCCGGAGACGGTGACCTGCGTGCCGTCGGCCATCGCGCCGCGCACGGTGATCAGGTTGCGGTAATCGGGGCTCTCCACATCGCTGGACAGCGCGACCTCCAGGCCGCGCTGCTCGGCCAGGAGCGGCGCGTTCACGTAGGTCACCTGCTCCTCGACGACGTCGGAGAACACGCCCTTCAGGACGGCGAGCTGCACGACCGACACGTCGAACTCGGCGATCTTGCCGCGCACCTCGACGGTGACCGACTGGGCCAGGCCACCGGCGACCGCGGTGAAGACCCGGCCGAGCTTCTCGCCCAGGGGCAGGCCGGGCCGGACGTCCTCGGCGACCACGCCACCGGCCTGGACGTTGACCGCGTCGGGTACGAACTCGCCCTGCAGCGCCAGGCGCACCGACCGCGCCACGGCGGTGCCGGCCTTGTCCTGCGCCTCGGTGGTGGAGGCGCCGAGGTGCGGGGTGACCACGGTGTTGGGCAGCCCGAACAGCGGGCTGTCGGTGGTGGGCTCCTTGGCGTACACGTCGATGCCCGCGGCGCCGACCTGGCCCGACTTCAGCGCGTCCGCCAGCGCCTGCTCGTCGACCAGCCCACCCCGGGCGGCGTTGACGATGATCACGCCACGCTTCGTCGTGGCCAGCTCCGCGGCACCGATGAGGCCCACGGTCTCCGGCGTCTTGGGCAGGTGGATCGTGATGAAGTCCGCCTCGCGGAGCAGCTCCTCGAGCGGGACCAGCCGGACCCCGAGCTGGGCGGCGCGGCCGGGCTGGATGTAGGGGTCGTAGGCGATCAGGGTGACGCCGAACGCGGCCAGCCGCTGCGCGACGAGGATGCCGATGCGGCCCAGGCCGACGACGCCGACGGTCTTGTCGGTGACCTCGACGCCCATGAACTTCGACCGCTTCCACGCGCCCTCGCGCAGTGACGCGTCGGCGGCCGGGATCTGGCGGGCGGCCGCCAGCAGCAGCGCCACGGCGTGCTCGGCGGCGCTGACGATGTTCGAGGTGGGCGCGTTCACCACCATGACGCCGCGCTCGGTCGCGGCGGCGACGTCGACGTTGTCCAGCCCGATCCCGGCACGGGCGACCACCTTGAGGTTGGGCGCGGCCGACAGCGCCTCGGCGTCGATCTGCGTGGCGCTGCGGATCATCACCGCCGCCGCGTCGGCGAGCGCCGGCAGGAGCGCGGCCCGGTCGGCGCCGTCGACGTGCCGGATCTCGACGTCGCTCCCGAGCACCTCCAGCACGCTGGGGGCCAGCTCTTCGGCGATCAGGACGACGGGCGGGGACGTGGTCACAGGGCGACAGCCTAGGAGCGCCCACACAGTGGGACGACACCGCACCCGTCCGGGGGTCACGTCCTTGTGCGCGGTCGGCCGCACCGACATCCTGACCGCTGGAGACAGTCGGGACCACCGGCGCCGACGGAGGAGATCATGAGCCAGACCGACGACCAGGGTCGTTCCGAGCCCGACCCCTACGGCCAGAGCGGGGGAAGCTCCGCCTACGGACAGCAGCCCCAGTACGGCCAGCAGCCCCAGTACGGCCAGCCCCCGTCGGGTCAGCCGCAGTACGGGCAGGAGCAGTACGGGCAGCAGCAGTACGCCCAGCCCGCGCCCTACGGCGACCAGTACGGCCAGCAGCCCGCCTACGGGCAGCAGGCCGGCTACCCGCAGCAGTACGGGCAGGCCTACGGGCAGTACGGGACGTCCGCGGCGCCGGCCAAGCCGCCGCACGTCATCACCGCCGCCGTCCTCGGCTTCATCTTCGGCGCCTTCGGCGTCCTGGTCTCCCTCGCCGCCATCATCGGGGGGGCGGTGGCCTCCGGTGCCGGCGACAGCGTGGACGACGAGATCCCCGGCTTCGGTGCGATCGCCGGCGCGGTCGGCGGCGTGCTCATCGTCTTCGGCATCATCGCCCTGGCCTGGACGGTGGTCATGATCTGGGGCTCGGTGTGGGCGCTGTCCGGCCGCAGCCGGGTGATGCTCCTGGTCGGAGGCTCGATCGCCCTGGCCCTCACCCTGATCGGCTTCCTCGGCAGCCTCGGCGACGACACCACCAGCGGCGGCGGCATCGTGTTCAACCTGCTGCTGCTCCTGGCCGCCGTGGCGATCGTCGTCCTGCTGTCCATGAAGGCGTCCGCGCAGTTCTTCGCCGCGAAGCGCGCCCAGCGCGGCCGGTAACGGCTGTACCTCGATCGGGCCGTCGCACCTCCTGGATAGGTGTGACGGGCCTTACACTCCGCCACCGGTCCGCCAGCGTGGCGGAGGACGACTAGGAGGAAGCTGCATGTCCAGCCCCACCCCCGGTTCCGACCCGAACCTTCCCCAGGGGGGTGCTCCGCAGGGACAGCCCGGCTGGAGCGCTCCGCCTCCGCCGCCCGCCCAGGGGTACGGCGTCCAGAGCCCGCAGGGGTACGGCAGTGCGCCTGCCTACTCCGGCGGGCCGGCAGCTCCCGGCCAGCGCCCGGGCATGGTGACCGCCGCCGGCATCATCGGCATCGTCTGGGGTGGCCTCGGGCTGCTCTTCGGCCTGCTCGCCCTGAGCCTGGCGTTCGCCTTCGGTGCGGTCTACGGCCTGCTGCTGCTGCTGTCCATCGCCGTCTCGGCGGCGCTCCTCTGGGCCGGCATCCAGGTGATCCAGGACAAGTCGCCGCGGTTGCTGCTCCTGATCAGCTACGTCGCCATCGGCGTCAACCTGCTCACCACGATCTGGGCGGTCATCGAGGGCGCCTCGATCCTGAGCGGCCTGCTGGGCTTCGTCCTGCCCGGCATCGTGGTGTTCCTGCTGCTCAACCCGCAGTCCAAGCAGTTCTACGCCTCGCGGGGCATCACGTACTGAGCACACCCCGCCGCACGAGAGAGCCCCCGCCACCGGATCGGTCGCGGGGGCTCTCTTCGTCGCCGATCAGCTCCGGGCAGCGGTGCCCGTGTAGTCGTCGGACGCAGAGACCCAGCTCATGAGGCCGCGCAGCTTGCGCCCGGTCTCCTCGATCGGGTGCGCCTCGGCCTCGGCGCGACGGCGCTTGAAGTCGGGCGCACCGGCGTCCTGGTCGGCGATGAACTCCGCCGCCCACGAGCCGTCCTTGATCCGGGCGAGGACGTCGCCCATCGCGGCCTTCACGCGGGCGTCGATGATCTTCGGACCCGACGTGTAGTCGCCGTACTCGGCGGTGTCGGACACCGACCAGCGCTGCTTGGCGATGCCGCCCTCATACATGAGGTCGACGATGAGCTTGAGCTCGTGCAGGCACTCGAAGTAGGCGACCTCGGGCTGGTAGCCGGCCTCGGTCAGGGTCTCGAACCCCGCGGTGATGAGCGCGCTGGCGCCGCCGCAGAGCACGGCCTGCTCGCCGAAGAGGTCGGTCTCGGTCTCCTCGGCGAAGGTGGTCTTGATGACGCCGGCGCGGCTGCCGCCGATGGCCTTGGCGTAGGACAGCGCGAGCTGCAGCGCCGAGCCGGTGGCGTCCTGCTCGACGGCCACGAGGCAGGGCACGCCCTTGCCGTTCTCGAACTCGCGGCGGACGAGGTGGCCGGGGCCCTTGGGCGCGACCATCGCGACGTCGACGCCGGCCGGCGGCTTGATGTAGCCGAAGCGGATGTTGAAGCCGTGGCCGAAGAACAGCGCGTCGCCGTCCTGCAGGTTGGGCTCGACGGAGTCCGCGTACAGAGTCCGCTGCACGTGGTCCGGCGCCAGGATCATGATCAGGTCGGCCTCGGCGGCCGCCTCGGCCGGCGTGACGACCCGCAGGCCCTCGGCCTCGGCCTTGGGGCGGCTCTTGCTGCCCTCGGGCAGGCCGACGCGGACGTCGACCCCGGAGTCGCGCAGCGAGAGCGCGTGCGCGTGCCCCTGGCTGCCGTAGCCCAGGACGGCGACGGTGCGCCCCTGGATGATGGAGAGGTCGGCGTCGTCGTCGTAGAAGATCTCGGCGGCCATGCGGTGGTACGTCCCTTCGTCTGTTTCTCGGTAGGTCTCTGGGATCAGGCGGTGCGCTCGACGGGCCGCAACGTACCGGCGCCGCTCATCGACCGCGGACCGCGGCCCAGCGCGACGGTGCCCGACTGCGCCATCTCCTTGATGCCCAGCGGGGCGAGGACGGCGAGCAGCGCCTGCAGCTTCTCCGGCGTGCCGGTCGCCTCGAGGGTGACGGTGTCGGGGTTGACGTCGACCACCCGGGCCCGGAAGAGCTCGGCCGTCTGCAGCACCTGGGTGCGCTCGGCCATCGGCGCACGCACCTTGACCAGGAGGAGCTCGCGCTGCACCGCGGCGCCGCCGTCCAGCTCGACGATCTTGATGACCTCGATCAGCTTGTTGAGCTGCTTGGTGATCTGCTCCAGCGGCGCCGACTCGGCGTCCGCCACGATCGTCATGCGGGAGAGGTCCGGGTTCTCCGTCGGCCCGACGGCGAGGGACTCGATGTTGAACCCGCGCCGGCTGAACAGGGCCGAGACGCGGGCCAGCACGCCGGACTTGTTCTCGACCAGCACCGACAGCGTGTGGCGTGTCATCAGACCTGTCCCTCTCCGAACACGGGCCGCACGTCGCGCGCGGCCAGGATGTCGTCGTTGCTCGCGCCCGCGGCGACCATCGGCCACACCTGGGCGTCGTGGCCGACCACGAAGTCGATGACCACCGGGGCGTCGTCGATCGCCATGGCCTTCTCGATCACCGCGTCGACGTCGTCCTTGGTCTCGCAGCGCAGGCCCACGCAGCCCAGTGCCTCCGCCAGCGTGACGAAGTCGGGGATGCGCACCGCCTTCGGCTTGCCGTCGGCGTCCTGGGCGTGCAGTCGGGTGTTGGAGTAGCGGCCCTCGTAGAACAGGGTCTGCCACTGCCGCACCATGCCCAGGTTGCCGTTGTTGATGACGGCCACCTTGATCGGGATGCCCTCGATGGCGCAGGTGGCCAGCTCCTGGTTGGTCATCTGGAAGCAGCCGTCGCCGTCGATCGCCCAGACCGTCGCCTCCGGCCGGCCGTACTTCGCGCCCATGGCGGCCGGGACGGCGTACCCCATGGTCCCGAGCCCGCCGCTGTTGAGCCAGGTGTTGGGCTTCTCGTACCTGACGAACTGCGCGGCCCACATCTGGTGCTGCCCGACGCCTGCCGTGTAGATCGCGTCGGGGCCGGCGATGGCCCCGAGCCGCTCGATGACGTACTGCGGCGAGAGCGTGCCGTCCTCGGGCCAGTCGTAGCCCATCGGGTAGCGCTGCTGCCAGTCGTCGAGTTGCGCCCACCAGGCGGAGAGGTCGGCGGCACCGACGGTCTCCCGCTCGCCGCGCAGCGCCTCGACCAGCTGGACGATCGTCTCCTTCGCGTCCCCGACGATCGGCACGTCGGCCTTGCGGTTCTTGCCGATCTCGGCCGGGTCGATGTCGGCGTGCACCACCTGCGCGTGCGGCGCGAAGGTCGACAGTTGACCCGTCACGCGGTCGTCGAAGCGGGCGCCGAGGGCGACCAGGACGTCGGCCTTCTGCAGCGCGGTCACCGCGGTGACGTTGCCGTGCATGCCGGGCATGCCCAGGTTCTGCGGGTGGCTGTCCGGGAAGGCACCGCGGGCCATCAGGGTGGTGACGACGGGAGCCCCGGTCAGCTCGGCGAGCTCGGCGAGCTGCTCGGTGGCACCGGCCTTGAGCACGCCGCCACCGACGTAAAGGACGGGCCGGGACGCAGCGGCGATGAGCGACGCCGCCTCGCGGACCTGCTTGCCGTGCGGACGCGTCGTCGGCTTGTAGCCGGGCAAGTCCATGCGCGGCGGCCAGGCGAAGTCGGTGGTCGCCTGCAGGACGTCCTTGGGGATGTCGACCAGGACCGGTCCGGGCCGGCCGGTCGCCGCCAGGTGGAAGGCCTCGGCGATCCGCTGCGGGATCTCGGCGGCGTCGGTCACCAGGAAGTTGTGCTTCGTGACCGGCATCGTGATCCCGCGGATGTCGGCCTCCTGGAACGCGTCGGTGCCGATGGCGTGGCTGGGCACCTGACCGGTGATGGCGACGATCGGCACCGAGTCCATGTGCGCGTCGGCCAGCGGCGTGACCAGGTTGGTGGCCCCGGGGCCGGATGTGGCCATGCAGACGCCCACCTTGCCGGTCGCCTGCGCGTAGCCGGTGGCCGCGTGGCCGGCGCCCTGCTCGTGGCGGACGAGGACGTGCCGCACCTTGGAGTCGAACAGCGGGTCGTAGGCCGGGAGGATCGCGCCGCCCGGGATCCCGAAGATGACCTCGACGCCCACGGCCTCCAGCGACCGGACGAGGCTCTGCGCGCCGGTGATGCCGGTGGCCGGCTCGGCGGCGGCCTCGGCGACGGTGCGGGCAGCGGTCTCGACACCGGCCAGCGACGCGGCGGCTTCCCGGGTGGCTTGCTCGCTCGGGGTGGTGGTCATCTCGGCGTTCTCCTGGCCTTGCTGGGCTGACGGGTGTTCGGGCAACAAAAAACCCCTCGTGCCACAGGCACGGAGGGGTCAGCGCGTCGGTCGCAGACCGACGCGCTAGGCGACTACGAGGCTGCGCGGGCAGCCAGGAACGAGCAGGCAGGCGCGTGGCACCTGCACACTGTGCGCCTCGGTCGGTCGAGCCGTCAACCGGCCCGTCCCACCAGATGGACACCGGTGTCCATTTCCGGCCGACCCACGTCGAGGACGGCGAGGATCGAAGGCGGCGACGCGGGCGCGGGGCCAGGGTGCGGGCGCCGGTCCCCGGTCACACGCGGCTCACGAAGCCGGGCAACAGCGACCCCGCCCCGTCGGCGAGCATCGCGGTCAGCCGGCCCAGCGGCACCGGGCGCGAGATGAGGAAGCCCTGGGCGAAGTCGCAGCCGAAGCCGGCCAGTGCGGCGAGCTGGGCGGGGGTCTCCACCCCTTCGGCGACGACGTCGATGCTGAGCGCCTTGGCGATGCCGATGACCGACTCGCAGAGGGCCCGGCTCTGGGGGTCGCGGTCGATGCGGGCGATCATCGTCCGGTCGAGCCGGACGATGTCGATGGGCAGCTGGGTGAGGTGCGCCAGCGTCGAGTTGCCGCTGCCGAAGCCGTCCAGGGCCACGTGCACGCCCATCAGCCGCAGCGACGTGATGTCCATGCCGGTGCGGTCGTCAGCGGCCATGACCGTGGAGGCGGAGACCTGCAGCACGAGCCGCTCGGGGGCGAGCCCGGACCGGTTCAGCGCGTGCTCGACATCGGCGACGAGGGTGCCGGTGGCGGCATGCCGCGCGGGCACCTTGAACCCGATGCGCAACGGCTGCTCGCCGCCGGGCAGCCCGGCGGCGACGGAGGTCGCCTCCTCGAGGGCCCAGCGCACCACCTCGCCGATGAGACCGGTGCGCTCGGCGAGGGAGAGGAACTCGGCCGGCGGGATCTCGCCGAGCTCGGGGTGCCGCCAGTGCAGTTGCGCCTCCAGACCGGTGATGCGCTCCTCGGCGATGGAGACGATCGGCTGCACCAGGAGGAAGAGCTCGTCGCGTGCGCAGGCGCCCTGGAGGTCGGCGCGCAGCCGCTCCTGCCGGGCGGCCGCCTCACCGAGTGACGGGCAGTAGCGGGCGGCCGAACCCGCACCGTTGGTGTGGGATGCGCGCACGGCCAGGTCGGCGTGTGCGAGCAGTTCGTCGACTCCGAGTCCCGCCTCGAGGGGCGCGACACCCACGCCGGCGGTCAGCTCGAGCAGGCCCGCCGGAGTGACGAACGGCTGCTCGACGACGGACAGGCAGCGCGCGGCCAGCCGGTCGGCGTCGCCGTCCCCGCCGTGGGCGAGGACGGCGAAGGCGCCACCGCCCATCCGGGCGACGGTGTCCTCGCCGCGCACGGTGGAGCGCAGGCGACGGCCGATCTCGGCCATCACCGCGGTCACGGTCTCGCGGCCGGCGCTCTCCCGCGCCTCGGCGAGGCCGTCGAGCGCGATCATCAGCAGGGACGACGGCCCGCGGTCGGCGTCGGCCAGTTCGGCCTGCAGGGTCTGCAGGATGCCGGCACGGTTGGGCAGCCCGGTCATCGGATCGGTGTAGGCCACGCTCTGCAGCGCCTGCTCGCGGGCGTGCCGCTCGGTCATGTCCCGGCAGTGCAGGACGACGGCGCCGACGTCCGGGTCGTCCCGCAGGTCCGAGACACCGGCCTCGAGGTAGCGCCACACCCCCTCGTCGTCCTGGAGCCGCAGCAGCAGCAGGTGGTGCGCGTCCTCCGGCATCGCCTCGCAGGGCGACGCCGGCAGGGCACCGGTCAGCGCGGCGACGTCCTCGGGGTGGACGGCGTCGAGCAGGCGGCGGCCGAGCAGCCGGGCCGCGGCCGGGCCGAGGGCCCGGTCGAGCGCCGGCGACGCCCAGGTGATCTGCAGCTTGTCGTCGAGGATGACGACCGCGTCGCCGCTCGAGCGCACCAGGGAGCGGAAGTAGGCCTCGCTGCGGCGCAGGCGCCCGGCCATGCGCCGCGCGTCGCGACTGGTGACCCAGCGGTGCACCGCCGTGAGGACGACGCACACGACGGCACCGACGAAGTTGACCGCCGTCGGCACGTGGCCCGCCATGGGCACGGCGCCGAGGACGACGATCGCGATGGCCATCGCCACGTGCGGCAGGAGCTGTCCCAGCTCGGTGGTGCGGCCCTTGGCAGCCGGAACGCCGCCGTCCGGGTCGAATCCGGGGTCGATCAGCACGGCCGCCGCGAGGAGGCCCAGGCCGCCGGCGACGAGGAACCGGCTGAGGTCCACGCCGACCATCCAGTCGCCGAGGAGGGCCCGCGTGGCCAGTCCGCGGCCGGAGGTGAGCAGGACGGCGCCGGCCAGCAGGACGAGCGCCATCCGCTGACGGCGCCCTTCGATCACGCCGAGCACGGTGAGGGCGGCGGCCATGGTGGCCGAGGTGGATACCACGGCGGCGGCGAGGACCAGTTGCTCGGCGACGGCCAGGTGAGACCAGCTGCCGGCGGGACCCACGACCAGGAGCTGGACCACGACTACGGACGCCGCGGAGAACAGGGCCAGCTCCACCACGAGGCGGAGCCCGCCGTTGCGCAGTCGCTTCCGGTCGACGAGCGAGAGGATGGCCACGATGGCGATGAGGTAGCCGGGCACGGTGGGCACCCAGCGCAGGACGACCAACTGCAGTGGGTCGGCGGGGTCGACGACGCTGGACAGCAGCGTGCCGAGGACCGGGAGCAGCGGGGCCGCCGCGAGCAGGCGCCAGCTGCGCCGCTGCGGCCGCCGGCCACCGACCACCCAGAGGACGGCCGAGGCGGTGAGACCGGCGGCCACGACGCCCAGGTCGCCGACCAGGCTCAGGGCGGGGTCGCCCACGGCCACCGCGCAGGCGACGAGCACCGGCACGACCGCTGCGAGCAGCCACCATCGACGGAAGTCCACACCCGCTACCTCGGCATGCTCACCGAGGGTGACAAGCCGGGCGGGGGGTCGGGTCACCCGTTCGAGGGGTGTCCCCGAATCGCGTGTTCCGGCGGCTCAGCCGCAGATGGCGCCCTGCGCCGCCGAGCCCACGAGCTTGGCGTACTTGCCGAGCACACCCGTGGTGTAGCGCGGCGGGAGCGGGGTCCACCCCTCCTTGCGCGCGGCCAGCTCGGCCTCGCCGACGACGAGGTCGAGGGTGCGGGCGGCGAGGTCGAGGCGGATGCGGTCCCCGTCGCGGACGAAGGCGATGGGTCCGCCGTCGGTCGCCTCCGGGGCCACGTGCCCGATGCAGAGCCCCGTCGTCCCGCCCGAGAAGCGGCCGTCGGTGAGGAGGAGGACGTCCTTGCCGAGCCCGGCTCCCTTGATCGCGCCGGTCACGGCCAGCATCTCGCGCATGCCCGGGCCCCCGCGGGGTCCCTCGTACCGGATGACCACCACGTCCCCCGGCTTGAGCGTGCCCTCGGTGACGGCGTCCATGGCGCCCTGCTCGCCGTCGAAGACACGCGCGGTGCCCTCGAAGGTGGCCGCGTCGAAGCCGGCGGACTTGACGACCGCGCCCTCGGGGGCGAGCGACCCGCGGAGGATGGAGAGGCCCCCGGTCCTGTGGATCGGGTCGTTCATCGCGTGGATGATCGCGCCGTCGGGGTCCGGCGGGGCGATCTCGGCGAGGTTCTCCGCCATGGTCTTGCCGGTCACGGTGAGCGCGTCGCCGTGCAGCAGGCCCGCGTCCAGCAGCGCGCGCATGACGACGGGGACGCCGCCGATGCGGTCGATGTCGGTCATGACGAAGCGGCCGAACGGCTTGACGTCGGCCAGGTGCGGCGTGCGGTCGCCGATCCGGTTGAAGTCCTCCAGCGTCAGGTCCACCTGCGCCTCGTGCGCGATCGCCAGCAGGTGGAGGACGGCGTTGGTCGAGCCGCCGAGCGCCATGACGACGGTGATCGCGTTCTCGAACGCCTTCCTCGTCATGATCTGCCGCGCGGTGATGCCCTTGCGCAGCATCTGCACGACCGCCTCCCCGGAGGCGACGGCGAACGCGTCGCGGCGCCGGTCCGGGGCCGGCGGGGCCGCGCTGCCCGGCAGGCTCATGCCGAGGGCCTCGGCCGCGCTGGCCATGGTGTTGGCGGTGTACATGCCGCCGCAGGCGCCCTCGCCGGGACAGGTGGCCTTCTCGATGGCGGTCAGCTCCTCGCGGGTGATCTTGCCCGCGGCACAGGCGCCGACGCCCTCGAAGACGTCGATGATCGTCAGGTCGCGGTCGCCGAGCTTGCCCGGCAGCGTCGAGCCGGCGTAGAGGAAGACGGCCGCGAGGTCGAGGCGGGCCGCGGCCATGAGCATCCCGGGCAGCGACTTGTCGCAGCCGGCCAGCAGCACCGAGCCGTCGAGGCGCTCGGCGAACATCACCGTCTCGACGGAGTCGGCGATGACCTCGCGTGAGACCAGCGAGGCGCGCATGCCCTCGTGCCCCATGGAGATGCCGTCGCTCACGGAGATGGTGCCGAACTCCAGCGGGAACCCGCCCGCGACGCGGACGCCCTCCTTCGCCCGCTTGGCCAGCCGGTCCAGGGAGAGGTTGCAGGGGGTGATCTCGTTCCACGACGACGCCACGCCGATCTGCGGCTTGGCGAAGTCCTCGTCCTCCATGCCGACGGCGCGCAGCATGGCGCGAGCCGGCGCCCTGGCGTCGCCGTCGGTCACCTCGAAGCTGCGCGGCTTCAGATCGGCGGTCTCGCTGCCGGCGGGGCGGTCCTCCACGGTGGTCACGGTCGCCGATCGTAGGCCGGTGACCGAGCCGCTCACTGGCTGCCTCGATACTGGTACCGACACCACCATCGAAGGGGGTCGCGTGACCGTCGCCACCCGCCGCGAGCTGGCGGAGTTCCTCCGCTCGCGGCGCCGTCAGCTGGACCCGCGCGCCGTCGGCCTGCCCGCGGGCGGCAACCGGCGCACCCCCGGGTTGCGCCGGGAGGAGGTCGCCCTCCTCGCGGGCGTGAGCCACACCTGGTTCACGTGGCTGGAGCAGGCCCGGGACATCCGGCCGTCGCGGCAGGTCATCGACGCCCTGGCCCGGACGCTGCTGCTCACACCGGCCGAGCACGAGTACGTGCTGCACCTGTCCGGACACGGCGGCCGGCCACCGGGCGAGGACGCCGACGCGATGCCGGTGCACGTGCAACGGCTGCTGGACGCCCTCGGCACCTCCCCCGCCTACGCGATCACGGCGAACTGGGCCATCGTGGGCTGGAACCGGGCCTACGAGCGCTTCTACCCCGGGGTGGCCCGGGTGCCGGCGTCCGACCGGAACCTGCTGTGGCTCGTGTTCACCGACCCAGCCGTCCGCGAACTCCTGGGCGACTGGACGACCGACAGCCGGCGGTTCCTCACCCAATTCCGGGCGGAGGTCGGCCCACGGCTGGCAGATCGCGACGTCGCGGACCTGGTCGACCGGCTGCGGGCGGCCAGCCCGCACTTCCGCGAGGGCTGGGCCAGCCACGACGTGGACCGGTTCAGCTCCGGCGAGCGCCGCTTCGAGCACCCGGTGGTGGGCACCCTCCTGCTGGAGCACCACCAGCTCACCCCCGCCGATGCCCCGGGCCTGCACCTGGTCGTCTACACGGCCGCCGACGGCAGCGAGACAGCCGCCCGCCTGTCCCGCCTCGCCGCCTGACCCGTCTGGGAGGATCGGCCGTCGTGAGCACCACCGCCCGGCTGCGCATGAACCGGACCGCGCTGGTCCCGGTCGCCTTCCTGGCGCTGTGCGCCGTCCCGCTCGCCACCGCGAGCGCGTGGACGCTGGTCGTCTTCCTCCTCCCGCTGGCGGTCGCGCTCTGGGTGCTGCGCAGCGGCGTCGACGTCGGCGACGACGGGCTCACGGTGCACTCGCTCGTCGGCAGCCGGACCGTGCGGTGGCCGGAGCTCGCCGGCATCCGGGTGGCCGACCGGGGCGCCCTCTGGCTGGTGACCACCGGTGGCACCGAGGTGCGCGTGCCGGTCATCCGCGCCCGCGACCTGCCGCGCCTGGCGGAGCTCTCCGGCGGCCGGATCGAGGTGCCGGCTCCCCCCTCGGCCGGTCAGTAGCGGTCGACCACGTCGGCCGGCGGCTCGCCGGCCAGGAGTCGGGTCACCTGCGCGACGACTGCCGCCGCCGCGCGCGCGTTGGTCTCGGGGACCGCGCCCCCGACGTGCGGTGTCAGCAGGAGTCCGGGCGCCGACCAGAGTGGATGCCCCGCCGGCAGCGGCTCGGGGTCGGTGACGTCCAGCGCGGCCCGGAGCCGGCCGCTGGAGAGCTCTGCCAGCAGCGCCCCGGTGTCGACGACGACGCCCCGCGCGGCGTTGACCAGCAGAGCGCCGTCCTTCATCGCGGCCAGGAAGCCGGCGTCGACCATCCCGGTCGTCTCCGGCGTGACGGGGACGATGACGATCACGACGTCGGCCTGCGGCAGGAGCTCCGGCAGCTCCGCGGTGGAGTGCACCCCCTCGCGCGCGGACCGCCCGACGTAGGTGAGCTCGACGTCGAAGCCCGCCATCATCCGGCCGATGGCCTGCGCGATGTCGCCGGCCCCGACCAGCAGCACCCGCGCTCCGACGAGCGAGGAGTGGGTGCCGAACGTCCACCGCCCGGCCTCCTGCTCCCGGACGAAGAAGGGAATCCCGCGCAGCACGGCGAGGGTGGCGGTCACGGCCCACTCGGCGGTCGAGGGCGTGTGCGCTCCCCGCGCGTTGCACAGGAGCACCCCGTCGGGCAGCCGGTCGACGAACAGCTCGGCTCCGGCACTGAGCAGCTGGACCAGCTTCAACCGGGGCAGCGCCTCCAGGAAGTCGCCGTCCGGCACTCCACCGGCGCGCGGGACCCACATCTGCGCCAGGGCCGCCTCCCCCTCCGGCGGGCCGTCGCCGGCGTCGATCCGGTGGGCGCGCACGCGCGGCGAGACCGCCTCGATCGCGCTGCCGATGGCCCGCGAGGGCACCAGCACGTGGAGGGTCTCGTCCGGCGGGAGGATCGGGGAAGGCACGAGCAGCGACTCTAGGCGGGTCCCCAGGAAGCGCACGTACTGTGAAGCAGGTGAGGCGGCGGACCGGCGGACGGGCTTCCTGGCCCGTCGTCCTCCTGCTCGCCGGCACCGTGCTGACCGGCTGCGGGAGCGACGGCTACGAGCCGTCCGGCCCGTTCCGGCCGAAGCCGGAGGGAGCACCGCCCGAGGTCGGGCCCCCGTCCTCGCAGGCGCCCGTCCCCGGGCAGCCCGCGCAGCCCGGTTCCGGTGACACCGACGGCGACCCCAACGTCGTCGCCTCCGGGCTGACCGTGCCCACCGGCCTGACGCTGATGCCCGACGGTTCGGCGCTCGTCGGCGAGCGGGACACCGGCCGGATCATCCAGGTCTTCCCCGACCGCTCCCCCGCCCGGGAGCTGATGACGGTGCCCGGCATCGACACCTCCGGGGACGGCGGGCTGCTGGGGCTGGCCCTGTCGCCGACGTTCCTCGAGGACGGCCTCGTCTACGCGTACATGACCACGCCGACCGACAACCGCGTCGTCCGCTTCCCGATCGGCGGCACGCCCAACGACGTCTTCACCGGCATCCCGCGCGGGGACGTGCACAACGGCGGCGCCCTGGTCTTCGGCCTCGACGGCCACCTGCTCGTCGGCACCGGCGACGCCGGGAACCCCGCCCTCGCGACGGACCCCACGTCGACCGGGGGCAAGGTCCTGCGCATGGACGTCTTCGGCCGACCCGTCAACGGGGACATCGTCTTCAGCCGGGGGCACCGCGACGTCACCGCCATCTGTGCGACCGGTGAGACCGCCGTCTACGCGACCGACGCGGCCACCGACGCCGCCACGACGGGCCCGGACCAGATCGATGCGCTGACGCTCGGCGCCAACTACGCGCTGGCCCCGCCGCTGGCCGAGGTGCCCGCCGAGGAGGGCGGCCTGGGCGGGTGCGCGGCCGCGCCGGGAGCGATCTTCCTCGGCGCGCTGGACGGCGAGCGGATCACCGCGCTCACCCTCGACGACGCCGGGGCCGTCGTCGGCGACCCCGAGGAGTTCCTCGGCGGTCAGTACGGGCGGCTGCGCACCGTCGTCCTGGACACCGAGGGCGCGCTGTGGATCACGACGTCGAACAAGGACGGCGTCGGCACGCCCGCCGAGGACGACGACAAGGTGCTGCGCATCCTCCCCCCGTCCTCGGCAGGCAACTCGCCGTTGTGATCAGCTGAGCCGCTCTTCGAGCATCCGCTTGACGGTGGCGGCGTCGGCCTTGCCGCGGGTGGTCTTCATGACCGCGCCGACCAGTGCACCGATCGCCTGGACCTTGCCGCCGCGCACCTTCTCGGCGACGTCCGGGTTCGCCTCGATCGCGGCGTCGACGGCCGCCACGAGCTCGTCGGACTCCCCCATGACGGCCAGGCCGCGGCTCTCCACGACCTCTGCCGGACCGCCCTCGCCCGCGAGCACGCCGTCCAGGGCCTGCCGCGCCAGCTGGTCGTTGATGGTGCCGGCCGAGACGAGGCCGACGAGCTCCGCGACCTGCTGCGGCGTCACGGCGAGTCCCCCCAGCTCGACACCGGCGTCGTTCGCGCGGCGGGCCAGCTCGCCCAGCCACCACTTGCGGGCGTCGGCGGGCGAGGCACCGGCGGCCACGGTGTCGCTGACCAGCTCGACGGCGCCGGCGTTGACGAGCCAGGCCATCTCGGTGGGTGCGATGCCCCACTCGTCCGACAGCCGGGTGCGGCGCGCGGCCGGCAGCTCGGGGAGCGTGGCCAGCAGCTTCGCGACCCACTCCTCGTCGGGTGCGACGGGCACGAGGTCGGGCTCGGGGAAGTACCGGTAGTCGGTCGCCTCCTCCTTGCTGCGGCCCGGCGAGGTCGTGCCGGTGTCCTCG
>NZ_SPQM01000240.1 GCF_004570345.1 Blastococcus sp. CT_GayMR20
CCGGCGCGGCCGTGTGCTGGTGGTGCTCGGCGCGCTGCCGTTCTTCCTGTACGTCGCGATCTTCCTGCTGCTGCCCATCGCGGTGCTGGCGGTGGAGGCCTTCCGGTCGACCGACCCGGTGACCTTCGAGGACAGCTGGTCGACGGCCTCGGTCGCGGCGATCACCGACGGCCCGTACCGCCGCGCCTACGTCGGCAGCCTGCAGTTGTCGGTGATCACCGCGGTCCTCGGCGCCGTCCTCGGTCTGGCCCTGGCCGTCGCGGTGCTCCGCGCGCGGCGGGGGCGGTTGCTGCGTCGACTGGTGCTCACCGCCTCCGGCGTCCTGGCGAACTTCGGCGGCATCCCGCTGGCGTTCGCCTTCCTCGCCACGATCGGTACCGCCGGCGTCGTCACCGCACTGCTGACCGACACCCTCGGCCTCGGCGTCGGCGGGTTCAAGCTGGCCTCGATGACGGGCCTGGCGCTGGTCTACCTCTACTTCCTCATCCCGCTCATGGTGCTCACCATCGTGCCGGCGCTGGAGGCGCTCCGGCCGCAGTGGCGGGAGGCCGCCGACAACCTCGGCGCCACCGGCTGGCAGTACTGGCGCTACGTCGGCGGACCGGTCCTGGCCCCGCCGGTGATCGGCGCGACGATGCTGCTCTTCGCGTCCGCCTTCGCCGCCTACGCGACCGCCCGGGCGCTCGTCGGCAGCAGCATCCCGCTGGTCACCCTGCAGATCGCCGACGCGCTGTCCAGCAACGTCATCGTCGGCTCGGAGAACCTCGGCAAGGCGCTCGCGCTCGGCATGGTCGTGCTGATCGGCCTGGTGATGGTCTTCTACGCCTGGGTGCAGCGCCGGACCCAGCGGTGGCTGTCGTGACCGCGCTGGCCGAGAGCGTCGCCGGGGCCGGCGGCGTCGCGCCCGGGACACCGGTCCGCCCGGGCCGGCGCGGCGCGGGTGCCTGGCGGTTCGCCGTCCTCGCCGTCCTCGGCCTGTACTTCCTGGTCCCGATCGCCGCGTCGGTCTGGTTCACGATCCGCGACCGCGGACGGGGCGGCGTGACCGCCCGGCACTACGCGGCGATCCCGGGCGCCGAGGGCTTCGCCGAGGCGTTCACCCGGTCGCTGGTGATCGCCGGGCTGACCGTCGTGCTCGTGCTCCTGCTCATGGTGCCGACCGTGGTCCTCGTGAACCTGCGGCTGCCCCGGCTGCGGACGGCGGTCGAGCTGCTCACCCTCATGCCGCTGGTCCTGCCGCCGATCGCGCTCGTCGTGGGTGTGCGCAGCGTGCTCGCCTGGGCGCCCGACTACTTCCTGAACACCCCGCTCGCGGAGGCATTCTTCGCCCTCCAGGAACCGTCGCTGCCGTGGATCCTCGTGCTGGTCTACGTCGTCCTCGCGCTGCCGTTCGTCTACCGCGCCCTGGACGCCGGCGTGCGCGGTGCCGACCTGCGCACGCTCACCGAGGCCGCCCGCAACCTCGGGGCGTCCTGGCCCCGGGTGCTGGTCTCCGTGGTGCTGCCGGTGCTGCGCACGTCGGTGCTCAACGCCTCGTTCCTGACCCTCGCCCTGGTGCTGGGGGAGTACACGATCGCCGCGATCCTCGGCTTCGAGACCTTCCCGACCTGGATCGTCCGCATCTCCGGTTCCCAGCCGCAGCTGTCGGTGGCCGTCTCCGTGCTGTCGCTGCTGATCACCTGGGTGCTGCTGCTGCTCATCTCCGCGCTGGACCGCCGGCGGGGCACGAAGGAGACCGCATGACCACCGCCGCCTCCCCCCGGACCGCCGGCCCGGCCGACCTGCGCGAGCGGCCGGGCGTCCCCATCCGCCTCGACGGGCTGACCCGCCGGTACGGCTCGGTGGTCGCCCTCGACGGGCTCGACCTCGACATCGACGCGGGGGAGTTCCTCGCCCTGCTGGGCCCGTCGGGATGCGGGAAGACGACGGCGCTGCGGGCGATCGCCGGCTTCGACCGGCCGGATGCCGGGCGGGTGCTGCTCGGCGGCCGCGACATCACCGACACCCCGGCCAGCAAGCGGGACATGGGCATGGTGTTCCAGGCCTACAGCCTCTTCCCGAACCTGACCGTCGCGGAGAACGTCGCATTCGGGCTCCGCGTGCGCCGTCGCGGCAAGGCCGAACAGGCGGGCCGGGCAGCCGAGCTGCTCGAGCTGGTCGGTCTGGCCGACAGAGGCGGCCGGTACCCGCACCAGCTCTCCGGCGGCCAGCAGCAGCGGGTGGCGCTGGCCCGCGCGCTGGCCGTCGCTCCGCAGGTGCTCCTGCTGGACGAGCCGTTGTCCGCGCTCGACGCCCAGGTGCGCGTGCAGCTGCGCGAGGAGATCCGGCGCATCCAGCTCGAGCTCGGCATCACGACCGTCTTCGTCACCCACGACCAGGCCGAGGCGCTGTCGGTCGCCGACCGTGTCGGGGTCATGCGGTCCGGACGGCTGGAGCAGGTGGCCTCGCCCGACGAGCTCTACGAGCGCCCGGCCACGGCCTTCGTCGCCGAGTTCGTCGGCACGATGAACCGGCTGCCCGCGGTGCTCGCCGGGGGAGGGGTCGAACTGCTCGGTACGCGTCGTCCGGTCGCCGGCGCCGCTCCGGCGTCCGGACCGGTCGTCGGGCTGCTCCGCCCGGAGGCGCTGCACGTCGTCGGCGACGCCGCCGGCACCGGCCGCGTCGTCACGCGCACGTTCTCCGGGGCCTCCACGCGTGTCCTCGTGGCACTGGCCGACGGCGTCGAGGTGCGGGTGGACGTCGCCAGCGCGGGGAGCGCCGATCTCACCCCGGGGACGGCGGTCACCGTCACCCCCGCCGACCGACCCGTGCTCGTCGTCCCGGCCGAGCGGGTGGAACCGTCCGGGCCACCCGCCGGGGCGTAGCGTCGACCTCGTTCTGGTTCGTCACGTGCACCGGCTGTCCGCGCCGGTGCCGGACCGGGAGCACGCCTTCTGCGTGCCGGCAGGTCCGGCTCAGTCAGGTTTCCCCATGAGCACCACCTCCGTCCCCACCGCCGACCGCCTCGTCGACGAGGGCCTCCCCCTCGACGAGGCGGCGGCCGCCTGCGCGGTCTGCCCGCACCCGCTGGCCGCGCACGACCCCATCTCGCTGCGGTTCTGCCGCGCCACGGCGGGCCGGGCGGACGACGCCACGCCCCGCGGATGCGTCTGCCCGTCGTCCTGAGAGCCGGTCGGTGCGTGATCATGCGGGGATGAACGCCGTCCCCGCACCGGGCCCCGATGCCACCGACGTCGACCGTTCCGACCCCGACGGCAGGAGCTGGGTCGACCGCGCCGTGTCGATCGTCGAGGCCGACGCCCGGCGGAGTGCCGACACGCACCTGCTGCTCTACCCGCTGCCGCCGGAGTGGGGCGTCGACCTCTACCTCAAGGACGAGTCGACCCATCCGACCGGCAGCCTCAAGCACCGGCTGGCCCGGTCACTGTTCCTGTACGGGCTCTGCTCCGGGCAGATCGGTGAGGGCAGCACGGTGGTGGAGGCG
This sequence comes from Blastococcus sp. CT_GayMR20, assembly GCF_004570345.1. The sequence continues at coordinate 3,485 of NZ_SPQM01000240.1, forward strand.
TCGAGCGGCTCGACGGCGGTCAGCGAGGCCTACTTCGCCCGCATGCTCGGACTGCCGTTCGTGGCGGTCATGCCAGCGACGACCAGCCGGGAGAAGATCGCGCTGATCGAGTTCCACGGCGGCCGGTGCTCCTTCGTCGAGAGCGCGCCGGACATGTACGACCAGGCGCGCCGGCTCGCCGCGGAGTGCGGCGGGCACTACCTCGACCAGTTCACCTTCGCCGAGCGGGCCACCGACTGGCGCGGCAACAACAACATCGCCGAGTCGATCTTCGAGCAGCTCGCGCTCGAGCGGCACCCGCTCCCGGAGTGGGTCGTCGTCGGCGCCGGCACGGGGGGCACCAGCGCCACGATCGGCCGGTACCTGCGCTACCGCCGGCACCCGACCCGGCTGGCCGTCGTCGACCCGGAGAACTCCGCCTTCCTCCCGGCCTACGCGGCGGGGGTGCCGGACTGGACGACGGGACGGCCGTCGCGCATCGAGGGGATCGGCCGGCCCCGCGTGGAGCCGTCGTTCGTCCCGACCATCGTCGACCGGATGCTCGGCGTCCCCGACGCCGCGTCGCTGGCCGCGATGCGCGAGCTGGAGCGGGCGACCGGGCGGCGCGCCGGTGGCTCGACCGGCACCAACCTCTGGGGCGCCTTCCAGCTCGTCGCCGAGATGCTCGCGGCGGGGCGGACGGGCAGCGTCGTCACCCTGCTGTGCGACGGGGGTGAGCGGTACGCGCACACCTACTACTCCGACGAGTGGGTCGCGGAGCAGGGCCTCGATCTCGCTCCGCACGCCGCCACGCTGCGGCGATTCGCCGCGACGGGCCAGTGGACGGCGGCCCGCTGACCGGCCGCGTGACGGTCGTCACCCGCCCCTCGCCGCCCCTCCGCGTTACCAGCCAGTAACCTCCATGATCGGAGCCAGGCGGGCCGTCGTGCCCGCGTCCTGAACGCGTCCTGAGGAAGGTCAGCGCGATGAACATCGTCGTTCTTGTCAAGCAGGTCCCGGACTCCGGTACCGAGCGCAAGCTGGACCCGGCGGACAACACCGTCGCCCGTGCCGGCGCCGACAACGTCATCAACGAGATGGACGAGTA
>NZ_SPQM01000241.1 GCF_004570345.1 Blastococcus sp. CT_GayMR20
CGAGGAGGCCGTGGCGGTCGCGACGGTGTCCGCCGCCGTCAACACCGACCGCGTCGAGCTGGCCCCGGAGCCCGTCTACCCGGACGCCACCTGGGTCTCGGACTACGAGCTCGACCCGTTCGACGTGCCCGACGCCGAGAAGTCGGCCCTGCTCATCGACCTCTCCGAGCAGCTGATGGCCGCCGACGGCGTCGAGCACGTGCAGACGCGCTGCATGCACGTGAAGGAGCTGAAGTACTACGCGGACACCGCCGGCACCCGCACCCGGCAGCAGCGGGTCCGCATCCACCCGGAGTTCACCGCGCTCACCGTCGACCGGGCGACCGGTCAGTTCGAGAGCATGCGCACCCTCGCCCCGCCGGTCGGCCGCGGGTGGGAGTACCTGACCGACGGCTCCTGGGACTGGCGTACCGAGCTGGCGGAGATCCCCGAGCTGCTGCGCGAGAAGACGAAGGCGCCCTCGGTGGACGCCGGCCGCTACGACCTCGTCGTCGACCCCTCCAATCTCTTCCTGACCATCCACGAGTCGATCGGGCACGCCACCGAGCTCGACCGGGCACTCGGCTACGAGGCGGCCTACGCCGGCACGTCCTTCGCGACGGTCGACAAGCTCGGCACCCTCCAGTACGGCTCGCCGCTGATGAACGTCACCGGTGACCGCACCGCCCGGCACGGGCTGTCCACGGTCGGGTGGGACGACGAGGGCGTCGCCGGGCAGCAGTGGGACATCGTCAAGGACGGCGTCCTGGTCGGCTACCAGATCGATCGGAACATGGCCCGCCTGCGCGGGCTGGGGCGCTCCAACGGCTGCTCGTTCGCCGACTCGCCCGGCCACGTGCCGGTGCAGCGGATGGCCAACGTGTCGCTGCAGCCCGCGCCGGACGGCCCCTCGACGGAGGACATCATCGGCGGCGTCGAACGCGGCATCTACGTCGTCGGCGACAAGAGCTGGTCGATCGACATGCAGCGCTACAACTTCCAGTTCACCGGCCAGCGGTTCTACCGGATCGAGAACGGCCGGCTCGCCGGGCAGCTGCGCGACGTGGCCTACCAGGCGACCACGACGGACTTCTGGGGCTCGATGTCGGTCGTCGGCGGCCCGCAGACGTACGTACTCGGCGGGGCGTTCAACTGCGGCAAGGCCCAGCCCGGCCAGGTCGCCCCGGTGAGCCACGGCTGCCCCACGGCGCTGTTCGAGAACGTCACCATCCTCAACACGGTGCAGGAGGCCGGTCGATGACAACCCTCCGCGCGCAGGAGATCGTCGAGAAGGCGCTCGCGGCGTCCACCGCCGACGCCCAGATCACCTACGTCGTCGAGAGCTCCGAGGCCAACCTCCGCTGGGCGGGCAACAGCCTCACCACCAACGGCGCGATGCGCTCGCGGTCCGTCGTCGTCATCTCCTTCGTCGACGGCGGCGCCGGCCTGGCGGCCGGCACGGTGAGCCGCACCGGGACGCCGGACATCGCGGAGCTGGTCGCCGCCAGCGAGCACGCCGCGCGCGACGCCGGGCCCGCGGAGGACGCCGTCCCCCTGATCAGCGACACGCCGCCCGGGAACGGCGACTGGGACGCCGAGCCCGCCTCGACCTCGATCGAGGTGTTCAGCGACTTCGCCCCGGCGCTGGGCCAGGCGTTCGGCGAGGCGCGCGACCGCGACGAGCGGCTGTTCGGGTTCGCCGAGCACTCGATGCGCACGGTCTACCTCGGCAGCTCGACCGGCCTGCGGCTCCGCCACGACCAGCCCACCGGGCGGGTGGAGCTCAACGGCAAGAGCCCGGACTTCACGCGCTCGGTCTGGAGCGGCGTCGGGACCCGCGACTTCCGGGACGTCTCCGTGGCCGACCTCGCCGCCGACGTGCAGCGCAAGCTGGGCTGGTCGCAGCGGCGCATCGAGCTGCCCGCCGGCCGCTACGAGACCGTGCTGCCGCCGTCGGCGGTCAGCGACCTGATGATCTACCTCTACTGGACGGTGGAGGCGCGGGACGCCGACGAGGGCCGCAACGTCTTCGCCCGGCCCGGCGGCGGCAACCGCGTCGGCGAGCGGCTCGCGGCGCTGCCGCTCACCCTGCGCAGCGACCCCGCGGCGCCCGGCCTGGAGACGACGCCCTTCCAGGTGGTGAGCGCGTCGTCGGGGTCGGCGTCGGTGTTCGACAACGGCATGGCGACCCCCGCGGTGAACTGGATCGAGGACGGCACGCTGTCCAACCTCGTCCGGCCGCGGGCCTGGGCGTTGCGGACGACGGCCCCGGCGACCGCGGCCATCGACAACTTGATCCTCGAGGACCCGAACGCGACCGCCTCCCTCGAGGAGATGGTGGCCGCCACCGACCGCGGCCTGCTGCTGACCTGCCTCTGGTACATCCGCGAGGTCGATCCGCAGACCCTGCTGCTGACCGGGCTCACCCGTGACGGAGTCTTCCTCGTCGAGGGCGGGGAGGTGACCGGCGCGGTGAACAACTTCCGGTTCAACGAGTCGCCGGTCGACCTGCTGGGCCGCACGGTCCAGGCCGGGCTCACCGAGCGCACGCTGCCGCGGGAGTGGAACGACTGGTTCACCCGCGCCGCCATGCCGCCGCTGCGGGTGCCGGACTTCAACATGAGCTCCGTGTCCCCGGCCAGCTGATCCCACGGGTCACACCCGTTGCAGGAACGGGGCCGGCGCGGTGCACAAACGCCAACGACCGCCGGAACGCATGGGCAGAACTGACGGCGACGCCAGGTGCTGAGCTGATTACGCTGGGTTTCGGGAGGAAGCGACGCTGCTGAACCCGGGACTGAGTGATTTCTTCGGTCGAGCGATACAGGAACACCTGAAAGCTGCCGATATCTCTCTCACGTCCGCATTTCCACTGCGTGCACAGGGTTCCGCCCACCAGCGGAACTGTCGAGGGGAGGGCTCCGTGAGCAGGAGTCGCAAGCCGTCCGTCTTCCAGGTGGGCAAGGTCCGCGACGACGGCCGCACCGTCGTCATCTCCGGCTGGGGCCTCGGCCTCTGCGCCGCGGGCTGTGCCTGTCACCGCCACCCCTCCGCCGGTCACCTCGCCATCGCCGAGGACCAGGCCGGCGGCCGTCTCGGCCTCGCCACCTTCGACGAGACCTGCACGTGCTGCGAGCCGTGGACCGCCGACGAGCTCGCGGCCATCCTCCGCGACCTCCAGACGGTTGCCAGCCTGCAGGCACAGGAGCCCCTCGCCGGCTGAGTCGCACCCCGTTCCGGGCATCCCGGGAATGCACTGATCCGAACTACCGGCCGCCGCCGTGACCATTCCGGCGGCGGCCGAGTCATGCCTTCCGCCGTCCGATCCCCATTACCGCCTCCTCGCCCGGAATGGGCGACGCGAGTGATGAATGCGCACTCGTGAGGCGGATGGTGCAGACGTGGTCGCGCCGTCCGTGCCGGCCAGCGCGTCGTCCGTCACCTGTCGACACCGAATCCCTACCGTCCGTTTCCGAGCGCATGAGTGCGGCCCCTTCCCCGGGCCCGGCGCAGGGCAGACGGAGGCGGACGGTGCAGTCCACACGCACGACGGGCCGGCGTCGTTCGCGCGCCGTCCTGGCGATCGGTGCCGTTCTCGTGGCCGCCGTCACCGGTCTGCTGGCCCCCACGCCCGCCGGTGCCGTGCCCGGCACCGCCGCCGAGGCCGCCAAACTGGTGCAGGAGACCGCCCAGCAGCTGACCGTCATCGACGAGCAGGTCAAGGAAGCCGAGCTCATCGTCGCCGCGCAGCAGCAGGCCGCGACCACGGCGGCCGAGCAGGCACGGGCCGCCCAGGCCGCGCTGGCCGTCTACGAGCCGCAGCTGCGCGCCATCGCGCAGAGCGGCTACACCGGCCAGACCCAGTCCGGTATCGCGGCCTTCCTCACCAGCCAGTCCGCCGCGGAACTGGTGCAGCAGATGACGACGCTCGACATGCTCGCCCACTACACGAACAGCGTCGTCGCGGAGGCCTCCGCCGCCCAGGCGGCCGCCCTCCAGGCGCAGGCCGACGCCGACGCCGCGGCCGCGACGGCCCAGGCCGGCCTCGACGAGCTGGCGGCGCAGAAGGCCGAGGTCGAGAGGTTGGTCGCGCAGTACCAGGCCGACTTCGACCGGCTCAGCGCGACCGAGCAGGCGGCCGTCACCGCTGCGGTCGCCGGCCGCAGCATCCAGGCGCCCCGCGACCTGCCGATGCCTCCCGGCGCGGCCGGTGACGCCATCCAGGCGGCGCTGGCGCAGGTGGGCGACCGGTACGGCCACGGCGGCACCGGCCCCGACGTCTTCGACTGCTCCGGCCTCACGTCCTACGCCTACGCGGCGGCCGGCATCGTCCTGCCGCACTCCAGCCGGGCGCAGTCCCAGATGGGCACCGAGGTCTCCCGGTCGGAGCTGCAGCCCGGCGACCTGGTCTTCTACTACACGCCGATCAGCCACGTCGCGCTGTACATCGGCAACGGCCTGATCGTGCACGCGCGCACCTACGGGTCGCCGGTGGCGGTCACCAGCGTCGACCAGCG
>NZ_SPQM01000242.1 GCF_004570345.1 Blastococcus sp. CT_GayMR20
CGCCGGCGCTGGAACAGGCGAGAACCGGTGCGTCGGGGAACTCCGCCGTCGCGGCCAGCACGCCGGTGACGACGTCGTCGAGGGTGGTCGGGGACTGCGCCGTGGCCAGCAGCGCGCCGGTGGCGGGATCGACGAGCGCGGCCTTGGTGAACGTCGATCCGATGTCGACGCAGGCGAGTCCCGTCACGCGCGGACCCTATCGGCGGCCGCCTGGCCGACGGATGGCCCTCCGGGGCCACGGAACGGCCCGATCGGCCCGGAGGCGGCGGGCAGGGAACCGGTGCCCGCTCCCCGATCCCCTGCGAGGTCCCCGTGTACCTGTCCCAGGCCGACGCAGCGCTCCTCCCCACCCAGCTCGGCGGCCGGCCGGTCGCTCCTCATCCGGCGCAGCCCGGCCGGCGGTTGTGGCCGCTGCTGGGCCCGGCGTTCGTCGCGGCGGTTGCCTACGTCGACCCGGGCAACTTCGCGACCAACTTCTCCGGCGGGGCGTCCTTCGGCTACACGCTCCTCTGGGTGATCGTCGCGGCGAACCTCATGGCGATGCTCATCCAGTCGCTCACGGCCAAGCTGGGGATGGCGACCGGACGCGACCTCGCGACCCTCTGCCGCGAACGGCTCCCCCGTCCGGTGACCCGTGCGCTGTGGCTGCAGGCGGAGGCCGTCGCGATCGCCACCGACCTCGCCGAGATCGTCGGCGGGGCGGTCGCGCTCTACCTGCTGTTCGGGGTCCCGCTGCCGGTCGGCGGGGTGATCACGGCGGTGGCCGCGTTCGTGCTGCTGGCCGCCCAGTCCCGCGGGCACCGGCCGTTCGAGCGTGTGATCGCCGGCCTGCTGTTCGTCATCGGCCTGGGCTTCGGCTACACCCTGATCGGGTCCGGCGTGGACGTGGCCGGTGCGGCGGCCGGGCTGGTGCCGTCGTTCGCCGGCCCGGAGAGCCTCGTGCTGGCCACCGGCATCCTCGGCGCGACGGTGATGCCGCACGTCATCTACGTCCACTCCGCGCTCACGCCCGGCCGGTACGGCGACGCGGTCACCGCGGGCAGGACCGCGGGGGGACGGCGCGGCCTGCTGCGGGCGCAGCGCCTCGACGTGCTGCTCGCGATGGGCTTCGCCGGGCTGATCAACGCCGCCATGCTCGTCGTCGCGGCGCAGCTGTTCACCGGAACCGGGATCGACGGTTCCCTGGAGGCTGTGCACGCCGGTCTGGGCGACCAGCTCGGGCGCGGCGCCGGGATCGTCTTCGGGATCGCGCTGCTCGCGTCCGGGTTCGCGTCGTCCTCGGTCGGGACCCACGCGGGCCAGGTCGTCATGGCCGGTTTCCTGCGCCGCTCCGTGCCGGTCCTGCTGCGGCGGCTGATCACGCTCGCCCCGGCGCTGCTCGTCCTCCTGCTCGGGGCCGACCCGACGACGGCCCTCGTCTGGTCGCAGGTCGTGCTCTGCTTCGGCATCCCGTTCGCCCTCGTGCCGCTGCTCTGGCTGACCAGCCGGCGCGACGTGATGGGCAACTGGGTCAACCGCCGGACGACGACGGCGGTCGGCGCGGGGATCGCGGCCCTCATCATCGGGTTGAACCTGCACCTGCTCGTGCAGCTGACGGTCGGCTGAGCCTCAGGCCTCCGCACGCTGGTCGAGGCCCACGCGCCCGGCCAGCGCGGCCGCCTCGACCCGGCTGGAGACCCGCAGCCGCCGCAGCAGGTGCGCCACCAGCCGTTTCGCCGTCCGTTCGGAGACGTGCAGGGTCGTCGCGATGTCCATCGTGCCGACCCCGGCGGCGATCAGCCGCCAGAGCCGACGCTCGTCCGCGGTGAGCTGACCCGGGATCCCCTCGCCGTCGGTGGGCGCGGCCCGCTCGATCAGGTGGCGCAGCAGCGCCTCGGGCAGCACCGACCAGCCGTCCAGGACTGCGAGCAGCGGCTCGACCAGCGCCTCGGGGTCGGCGGTCTTCGGCAGGAAGCTCGAGGCACCGGCCCGCAGGGCCTCGACGGCCGCGTCCTCGTCGGCCATGCCCGACATGGCGACCACCCGCACCGCGGGCTCCACCCGGCGGATGGCGGCGATCGCCCGGCTGCCGCCCGGCGGGGGCATCTGCACGTCGACGACGGCGACGTCGGCACGGAACCGCTGCACCAGCGCCGCCGCTGCGGAGGCGTCGTCCGTGGTGCCGACGACCCGGACCCGGCCCTCGCTCACCTCGGGCAGGAGGAGCGACAGTCCCCGGGTGAAAAGTGGGTGGTCGTCCACCACAATCACGTCAACGCGTTCGGGACGTGAAACAGAAGCGCCGTCCGTGGCTGATTCCCCCTACCGCCGGCGCGCCCGCGCGCGCTGAGCTGGTCGTGGGACCGGAGGTGCCCGTGATCCTCGCCGTCCACACGTTCCCCCGCCGTTCCATGAAGGCTTCCCTAACCCGCGGATTCCTTCCCCGCCTGCGCCGGAAGCTCACCCGCGGCCGCGACGCCGGGCCGAGCACGGACGACGCCCTGGTCCGGGCCATGTGCCACGACATGCGCGGCTCGCTGACCTGCCTGGAGAGCGCACTCCACCAGTTGGACGTCGCCGGCCCCAGCCGGGTCGACCTGCTCTCCATGGCCCGGGCGCAGGCCGCCCACCTGGCGTCGATGCTGCGCACCGCGGACGCGGCCCGGACCGCGTCCGGGCAGGATCCGCCGGCCGGCAGGCCGCTGCGTGACGTCGTCGCCACCTCCCTGGCGGCCTCCGGGCTGCCACGCCGGCAGCTCACCCTGCACGTCGCCGACTGCGCCGGGGACGTGCTCGTCGGCGACGCCCGGCTGCAGCGGATCCTCGTCAACCTGCTCGAGAACGCGCACCGGCACGGCTGCGGGGAGCCGGTCGAGCTCGCCGTCACCTGCCACGGCGGCTGGGTGGAGCTGGCGGTGACGCAGCCGGGGGTGGCGGCCGCGGTGGTCGCCGGGCACCTCACCACGGCCCGTCCACCGGCGGACCTCACCGGGCTCGGGCTGTGGTCGGTGCAGCGCCAGGCGCACGAGCTCGGTGGCCGGGTGGTCTGCGAGGACGCGGACGGCGCGCTGACGCTGCGGGTGCAGGTCCCCGACCGCTGAGGTTGGCACGGCCGGGCCAGCGGACGGCACCGGCAGGCCACCGGCCGCGGGCAGATCCCCTGCGTGCCCGCTGCCGCGGGTCCGACGACGCAGAGGAGCCCACCGTGTTCACCCACTTCCACGCCCTGCAGTACGAGGCCAAGCCCGACGCACCGGACCCGGACTTCGCCCGCAAGATGCAGGAGGTCCTCGGCGGTCAGTGGGGCGAGATGACCGTCGCCACCCAGTACCTGCTGCAGGGCTGGAACTGCCGGCTCCCCGGCAAGTACAAGGACCTGCTCCTCGCCATCGGCACCGAGGAGCTGGCCCACGTCGAGATGATCGTGACGATGATCGACCGGCTGCTCGACCACATCCCGCTCAAGCCGGATGCCGCCGACCGCACCAAGGAGGCGGCGGCCGGGTACGGGCAGCACAACCCGCAGCACCCGATCGTCAACGGCGCCGGCGCCAGCTACATGGACAGCATGGGCAACCCGTGGACGGGTGCCTACGTCACCGCCAGCGGCAACCTGATGGCCGACTTCATGTACAACGCCACGGCCGAGATGCAGGGCCGGCTGCAGGTGGCCCGGCTGTACAACATGACCGACGACCCCGGCGTGAAGGACCTGCTGCGGTTCCTCATCACCCGCGACCACTACCACCAGCAGCAGTGGTTGGCCGCGATCGAGCAGCTCAAGGAGGAGGGGCTCGAGGGGATCCCGGTGCCGGAGGCGTTCCCGCTGAGCGAGGAGGTCGGCGACCTCGGCTACACGTTCATCGACGCGTCGGACGGACCCGAGGCGGCCAGCGGCCGCTGGGCCTCCGGTCCGTCCATCGACGGCCGGGCCGAGTTCTCGGCGCGGCGGATCGAGGCGACCGCCGACGCACCGATCCTGCCGCCGGGTGACCCGCGGCTGTACCCGACGCCGCAGACGGAGGGCCAGTCGCTCCTCCAGAAGGCGAAGGACATGCTCACCTGAGGTCCGGATCGCCCACCTCGCGCCGTCGTCGTGCCGGCGGTCCCGACCGCCGGCACGACCGGACGTCTCACACCGGAGGTCCCGCCGTGCACCTGCACCTGCCCCACCTGCCGCTCCCCCTGGCCGTGCTGTCGGCCCTCTACGCGCTGGCGATCACCGTCGCCGTCGCGAACCCCGGCCGCCCGACGCTCGCCGGTCTCGTCGTCCTCGCGGGCCTGACCGCCCGCTGGGTCGCCCACCACCGCCGGTCGGTGGCCTCGCGGACCGTCGTCCTGACCACGGACGTCGCCCCGGCTCCCGCCGCACCCGCCTGAACCGCCCCGCGAGAGCCGCGGTGCAGTCGCCGGAGCCGCCCTGCAGCGCGGCTCC
>NZ_SPQM01000243.1 GCF_004570345.1 Blastococcus sp. CT_GayMR20
GCCGTGCTCGGCGTCTCGATGGGATCGCTCATCGACCTGGAGACCCTGCGGGCGGTCGCCGCGAACTGGCTGCCCGTCCTCGCCGTCACGGTCGCCACGCTCGGCCTCAGCCTCGGTGCGGGGCTCCTGCTGCGGCTGCAGCCGGGGATCAGTCCGGTCACCGGGGCGTTCTCGATGATCGCCGGCGGTGCCTCCGGGATCATCGCCATGGCCCGCGAGCTCGGCGCCGATGCGCGCATGGTCGCCGTCCTCCAGTACCTGCGGGTCCTGTTGATCGTCCTCCTCATGCCGGTGGTCGCGACGGTGGCCTACGGCGCCTCGGCCGGGGACGGCGGCCCGCCGCCGGTCGAGGACGGTCCCGGCTGGCCGGCCGGGCTGCTGCTCACGGTCGGCTGCTCGCTGGCCGGGGTGATCGCCGCGCGGCTGGTGCGGCTCCCCGTGCCGGCGCTCCTGGGTCCGCTGATCGCGGCGGCGGCCGTCGACCTCACGGGGCTGGGCCGCGGCGCGGAGGTCCCGGCCCTCGTCGAGACGGCGACCTTCCTCGTGATCGGCCTCCAGGTGGGGGTCAGCTTCACGCGGGAGCGACTGCGAACCATCGGCCGGGCCCTGCCGCTGGCGCTGGCCGTCATCCTGGGGGTGATCGTGGCCTCGGCCGGTCTGGGCGCGGTGCTGTCGGCCGCGACCGGCGTCAGCGCGCTCGACGGATACCTGGCGACCACTCCGGGTGGGCTCTACGCCGTCCTGGCCACGGCGAGCGACATCGGGGCGGACGTGACGTTCGTGCTCGCCGTCCAGGTGCTGCGGCTGTTCGTCATGCTGCTCAGCGCCCCGCTCGTCGCCCGATGGCTGCGGAGGTCCGCGTCGGGCTGACCTGGAGACCCCGACGCGCCTACCCTTGCTGACCGGGATTCGAGCGGAAGGGGCCTCCAGCTGAGCGAGGACGCAGCGGTCGGGACGGACGCAGGCACGGACGACGCCGTGCTGCTGTTCGTCGGCGGACCCCTGGACGGGCGGGTGGAGATCCGCGCGGCCCGGCACGGGGAGCCGTTGCCGACGGTGACGCACGTCCACCTGCACGACGGCCCGAAGGTCGTGCACCGCTACGACCTCGAGCCGCTCACCGACGGCGTCGGCGTCTACAACCTGCGGCCTCCGGTCCGCCGGCCGGTGCGGGACGAAGCCGACTGAGACGCCTGCCTACGACCCTCTTGACTTCCTAACGCTATTAGGAGGACCGTTCCCGGCATGACCGGGACGGTGCCCCTGGACCGTCGGCAGCGCCGCCGGCAGGAGACCATCGAGCAGGTGCTCGACGTCGCCGTCGAGGTCATGGCCGACCACGGAGTCGCCGGCCTCACCCTCGGCGAGGTGGCCCGGCGGATGGGTATCCGCCCGCCGTCGCTCTACGTCTACTTCGACGGCAAGCACGCGCTCTACGACGCGCTCTTCGAGCGTGGCTGGCGGACGCTGCTCGAGAACATCCGCGCCGTCGAGGCGACGCGGGACGGCACCGACCTGGTCGCCGACCTGGTGGCCGTCGAGTCCGCCTTCGTGCGCTGGGCCGTGGAGCACCCGGCCTACGCGCCGCTCATGTTCTGGCGCCCGGTGCCCGGCTTCGCGCCGTCCGCGGAGGCCTACGCCCCCGCCGTGGAGATCGCGGTCTCGAGCCGGGCCTTCCTCGCGCGGCTGCAGGCGGCGGGGATGCTCGCTCCCGGGGCCGACCTCGACCTCGTCTACCGCACCCAGACCGCCGTCATCAGCGGCGTCATCACCCAGCAGCTCGCCAACGCACCGGGCGAGCCCTTCGAGACCGGCACCTTCACCTCCACCCTGCCCGACGTGGTGGCCATGTGGCTGGCCCACCACGGCGGACCGCCCATCCCACCGTCCGACTGATCCGCGAGAGGTACCGCCATGGCCGCCGGCACGACTGTCCACCCCCCGTCCCGCCGTCCGTCCTCGCGCAGGGCCGTCCTGGACCGGGACACCGCACGGCGGCTGGCCGCGACCGAGTACGCCCGCGTCGCCGCGCTGCTCCGGTCACTCGCACCGGAGGACTGGGCCCGTCCGACGGACTGCGCCGGCTGGGACGTGCGGGCGATGGCCGGTCACGTGCTCGGGATGACCGAGATGGCGGCGACGTTGCGGGCCGCCGTCGCGCAGAACGTCGCGGCATCGCGGGCCGGTGGGGGCATCGACGCCCTGACCGCGCTGCAGGTCCGCCGGTCGGCGGGCCTGTCGGCAACCGAGCTGGTGGAGCGGTTCGCGGCCGTGGCCCCGCGCGCCGAGCGCGGACGTCACCGGATGGCGACGCTGATCGGCCGGCTGACCGTGCCGGAGGACCAGGTCGTCGGCGGGCGGACGGAGCGCTGGACCTTCGGCTTCCTGTTCGACGTCATCCTCACCCGCGACCCCTGGATGCACCGCGTCGACATCAGCCGGGCGGTCGGCCGCGAGCTCGAACTGACACCGGAGCACGACGGTGTCCTGGTCGCCGACGTCGTCGCCGAGTGGGCGTCGCGGCACGGCCGGCCGTACCGACTGCGGCTCACCGGCCCGGCCGGTGGCGAGTGGTCGGCCGAGGGCGCCCACGCCGACGTGCTGGAGCTCGACGCCGTGGAGTTCTGCCGGGCGCTGTCCGGCCGGGGGACGGCGAGCCCACCCCTCGGCCAGCACGTGCCGTTCTGACCGCTCACCAGCCCTGGACCCGGCGGGCCTCGGCGACGACCCGGTCGAAGCGCACGCGGTCCAGCGCGGCGCCCTCCCGTCGGACGGTGGCCGGGTCGAGGACCAGGAGGCGGTCCAGGCGCACCTCGCTCGGCCGGCGCCTGCTGTCCCACGGCCCGCTGCCGATGTCGGTCCAGAGCCGGCCGTGGCGCGCCTCGTCGGCGGCGTCGCGGTCGTGGTCCTGACTGGAGAGCAGCAACCCGAGCAGGTCGGGGCCCCGGCGGCCGATGACGAGGACCGGTCGGTCCTTGCCGCGCCCGTCGCCCTCGTCGTACGGCACCCATGCCCAGACCACCTCGCCGGGATCGGGCCGGTCGTCGTCGCGGGGCCGGTACTCGACGTCGGGTGACGACGGCCGGCGGACCAGCCCGATCAGCTGACCGGCGAGCCGGAGGAAGCGTTCTGCGCGCGCCATGCCGGCACGGTACGGGGGACCGGTGGGTCCAGCCGGGCCGCTGAACAGGCCTCCCGTGTCACTTGTGACACATCGGTACCAATTGGTCACGGAGGGGGTTCGTTCGGCCGATTACGGGGCACCATGGGTCCACGGGGTCGACGGCGGGCGCCCCCGGGAGAACGGGGGCTCTCATGACGACGTCCGAACCGGTACGGCCGGCGGTCCCGAGGGCGCGTGACGTGCAGGCGAGCGTCCTCGCCGCCTTCCAGCTCGTCGAGGACGCGCACTACTTCGGCAGCGACCGCCGACCGCGGCGGCACCGCGCCCGTGTCATGGCCGAACGGGCCGTTGCCGATCGCAAGCTCGCGCGGGACCTCCGCGCCGGCTGACCCGCTAGGCGACGCAGAACTCGTTGCCTTCGGGGTCGGCCATCGTGACCCACTCGTGCGGGCCCTGCGACGCCCGCCAGAGCTCCGTGGCGCCCAGCTCCTTGAGCCTGGCGACCTCGGCCTCCTGCCGGTCCGCGCCGACGCGGACGTCGAAGTGCATGCGGTTCTTGACCGTCTTCGGCTCCGGGACCTGCTGGAAGAGCACCCGGGGCCGGTCGGGGTCGGGCGAGGTGATCGCCGCCCCCTCCTTCCACACGAGCGCGCCGTGATGGCGCATGGTCTGATCCTCCGTCGCGTAGCCGGCCTCGACCATGCGGCGGATGAACCCCTCGTCCTGCGCCTCGACCTGCCACCCGAGGGCCTCCGCCCACCAGTCGGCCAGCACGTGCGGTTCGGCGGAGTCGATCGCGACCTGGAAGTCGAATGCCATGGCCGGACGGTAGGGGAGTCCGCCGACATTCCGGCAGGGTCGGATCCCGGGCGCGGGTCCCGGCTAGCCTGGCTCCCCGTGTCGGCACAGTGGAGTTCCCCGGTCCGCTACGTGGAGTGCGACCAGCAGGGCGTCGTCTTCAACGCGCACTACCTGACGTGGGCCGACGAGGCGTCCAACCACTGGTGGGCCGCCCAGGGGCTGCCCTGGGACGAGGTGGCCGCGCGGGTCGACCCCGTGGTGAAGGCGAGCTCCCTCGAGTGGACGTCGTCGGCCCGGTGGGGCGACACGGTCACCGTCGACGGCGAGACGGAGAAGCTGGGCCGTACCAGCGTGACGGTGCGCTACACGATCCGCGTGGGCGACCGCGTGTGCTGCGTCGTCCGCAACACCTACGTGGCGACCGACGCCGGCCGGGCGACCCCGTGGCCCGACGACATCAAGGCCGTGCTCG
>NZ_SPQM01000244.1 GCF_004570345.1 Blastococcus sp. CT_GayMR20
CCGTCGGCCACCGGGTCGTGCTGCACGGGGCGCACGTCGAGGACGAGGTCCTGGTCGGCATGGGCAGCGTCGTCATGAACGGTGCCCGCATCGGCACGGGGTCCATCGTCGCCGCCGGGGCTGTCGTCACCCAGGGCAAGCAGTTCCCGCCGAACTCGGTCATCGCCGGCGTCCCGGCGAAGGTGGTCCGCCGGGCCACCGACGACGACCTGCTCCACATCCGGGGCAACGCCGCCGCCTACTACGACCGGCTGCCCGAGGCGCGCAAGGTGCGGCCGGTGGTCCGCCGTCCGCTGCCGCCGGCGGGCATCGTGCCGGGCGACGCCCTGTCGTAGCTCACCGTTCGGCGAGGAACTCCCGGAGGCCCGCGAGCAGCCGCTCGACGTCGTCGCGGTCGCTGTAGGGCGCAAGCCCGACGCGGAGCCCACCGGCGTCGCCCAGGCCGAGCCACCGGCTCGGCTCGAGCGCGTAGAACGACCCCGCCGGGGCGTTCACGCCGCGGTCGGCGAGGAAGCGGTACGCGTCGGCCGCGTCGTGGCCGTCGAGCGTGAGCAGCAGCGTCGGGGTGCGGTGCGCCGCCCGCGACCACGACCGCACACCGGGCAGCTCCCGCAGTCCCGCCTCCAGGTGCTCGCGCAGCCCGTCCTCGTGGTCCTCCAGCGCGATCATCGCGGCGACCAGGCGTTCGCGCCGGTTCCCGTCGACGGGGGACAGGCCAGCGAGGAACTCCACGGCCGCCGTGGTCCCGGCCAGCAGCTCGTAGGGCAGGGTGCCGAGCTCGAACCGCTCCGGGACGGCGTCGGACGACGGCAGCAGCTTCGCCGGCCGCAGCGCGTCCAGCAGCGCCGGTGCCGCGGCCAGGACGCCGCAGTGCGGGCCCAGGAACTTGTACGGCGAGCAGGTGAAGAAGTCGGCACCGAGGGCGGCGACGTCGACGGGCGCGTGCGCGGTCAGGTGGACGCCGTCGACCGCCAGCAGGGCGCCGGCGTCGTGCACCAGTGCCGCGATCGCGGCGATCGGCGGGCGGGTGCCGATCAGGTTGGAGGCGCCGGTGACCGCGACCAGCCTCGTGCGCGGGGTCAGCACCTCGGCGACGTCGTCGGCCGTGAGCTCGCCGGTGGTCGGGTCGAACGCGATCCAGCGCACCGTGGCACCGACCGCCTCGGCGGCGATCACCCACGGGCGGACGTTGGCGTCGTGGTCGAGCCGGGAGACGACGACCTCGTCGGCGGGACCCCAGCCGGCCGCCAGCGTCCGGGCGAGGTCGAAGGTCAGCTGGGTCGCGCTGCGGCCGAAGACGATCCCGCCGGGGTCGGCGGCCAGCAGGTCGGCCACCGCCGCGCGGGCCGCCGTCACCGTGTCGTCGGCCAGCCGCTCGGCGGCGGTGGTGCGGCCGCGGTTGGCGATCGACGACGTGAGGGTGTCGGCGACCGCGCGCGCGACCGGCACGGGCACCTGCGTCCCGCCCGGTCCGTCGAAGTGCGCGGTGCCCGACCGCAGGGCCGGGAACTGCGCCCGCACCGCAGCGACGTCGTAGGTCATGCGCCCGACGCTACCGACCGGCCACGTCCCGTCGAGATCGGCGATCTGGTCGCCATGGGGCGACTTTCGCGACCACATCGCCGATCTGGTCGCGGCTCATCCCGCGAGCAGGCCCCTCAGCAGCTCCCCGACCGCCTCGGTCTCGATGAGGAAGCCGTCGTGGCCGTAGGGGGAGGCGATGACGTGCAGCGGCACCCCGAGCGCGTCGGCCACCTGCTGCTGCAGCTCCAGCGGGTACAGCCGGTCGCTGTCCACGCCCGCGACCAGCGCCCGGGCGGTCACCCGGCCCAGCGCCGCCTCGACGCCGCCCCGCCCGCGGCCGACGTCCCAGCTGTTCATCGTCTCGGTGAGCACCACGTAGCTGCCGGCGTCGAACCGGCGGGCCAGCTTGTCGGCGTGGTGGTCGAGGTAGGAGGCGACGGCGAACCGGCCGTCGTCCTGCACGGCGGTGCCGAACCGCTCGCCGAGCTCGAAGGCGCTGCGGTAGGTGAGGTGCGCGATCCGGCGGGCGACGCCGAGGCCGTCGACCGGCGGGTCGTCGAGCGGGTAGTCGCCGCCCGCCCAGCGGGGATCGGTGCGGATCGCCGTCTGCTGGGTGGTCTGGGTGCCGAGCTGGTCGGCGGTCGCCACGGCCCCGGAGGCCAGGAAGAACAGGGTGGCCACCCGGTCGGGCATGGCGACCGCCCACTCCAGGGCGCGCATGCCGCCCATCGACCCGCCGATGACGCAGGCCCAGCGGTGGATCCCGAGCGCGTCGGCGAGCGCGGCCTCCACGCGGACCTGGTCACCGACGGTCACCTCGGGGAAGCGGGAACCCCACGGGCCGTCGTCCGGCGCGCGGGAGGAGGGTCCCGTCGTCCCCTGGCAGCCGCCGAGCACGTTCGCGCAGACGACGAAGAACCGGTTCGTGTCCAGCGGTGCTCCCGGTCCGATGAGGCCCTGCCACCAGCCCGGCGTTGCGTGGCCGTCCCCCGCCGGTCCGACGACGTGGCTGTCGCCGGTGAGGGCGTGCTCGACCAGCACGGCGTTCGCGCCACCCGGGGCGAGCGTCCCCCACGTCTCGTAGGCGACCCGCACCGACGGCAGGAGCCCGCCGCGCTGGAGGCTGAACGCGGGCAGGTCGAGGAAGACCCGGTCCCCGACCGGGTCGCCCTCGACCCACCCGCCCACGGTCAGCCGCGCCGTCGGGTCAGGAGGCCTTGGCGGCGCGGAAGCCGGCCTCGAGGTCGGCGAGGATGTCCTCGATGCCCTCCAGGCCCACCGCCAGGCGCACCAGACCCGGCGTGACGCCGGTGGTGAGCTGCTCGTCGGCGGTCAGCTGCGAGTGCGTCGTCGACGCCGGGTGGATGACCAGGCTGCGCACGTCGCCGATGTTGGCCACGTGGCTGTGCAGCTCGAGCGCCTCCACGAACTTCTGGCCGGCCTCCCGGCCGCCGTGCAGCTCGAAGGTCAATACGGCGCCGGCGCCCTTCGGCGCGTACTTCTGCTGCGCCGCGTGCCACCTCGACGTGGGCAGGCCCGGGTAGTTCACCGAGTCCACCTCGTCGTGCGCCTCGAGGAACTCCGCCACCCGCTGGGCGTTGGCGACGTGCCGCTCCAGACGCAGCGACAGCGTCTCGATGCCCTGGACGACGAGGAAGGCGTTGAACGGGGAGATCGCCGGGCCCAGGTCGCGCAGCAGCTGCACGCGGGCCTTGAGCGCGTAGGCGGGCGCGCCGAGGTCCTTGTAGACGACACCGTTGTAGGTCGGGTCCGGCGTGGTGAAACCCGGGTGCTTCCCACCTGCCCAGTCGAACGTCCCGCCGTCGACGATGAGGCCGGCGATCGCGGTGCCGTGGCCGCCGAGGTACTTGGTCGCCGAGTGGACGACGACGTCCGCGCCGAACTCGAACGGCCGGATCAGGTACGGCGTGGCGATGGTGTTGTCGACGATCAGCGGGACGCCGTTGCGGTGGGCGACCGCCGCCACGGCCTCGATGTCGAGGATGTCGCCCTTCGGGTTGCCGATGGTCTCGCCGAAGAACGCCTTGGTGTTCTCCTGGACCAGTGCCTGCCAGGCCTCGGGGTCGTCCGGGTCCTCGACGAAGGACACCGTGACGCCCAGCTTGGGCAGCGAGTGGTGGAGCAGGTTGTACGTGCCGCCGTAGAGGGACGCGGAGGCGACGACGTGGTCGCCGGTCTCGGCGACGTTGAGCAGCGCGAGCGTCGTCGCGGACTGCCCGCTGGCCACCGCCAGAGCCGCGACGCCGCCCTCCAGCGAGGCCACGCGCTGCTCCAGCGCGTCCTGCGTCGGGTTCATGATCCGCGTGTAGATGTTGCCCATCTCGGCGAGGGCGAAGAGGTCGGCGGCGTGCTGGCTGTCCCGGAACTGGTACGCGGTCGTGGCGTAGATCGGCAGCGCACGGGCGCCGGTCGTGGGGTCGGGGCTCGTGCCGGCGTGGATCTGCCGGGTCTCGAAGCTCCAGGCTGCGGGGTCGGTCATGCGCCGTCTCCTCTCGTCGCGGAGAACCCGCGGCGCGCAGGAGCTCCGTCCTTGCCCTCGCGGCGGGTGCCGCGACGGCCGGCTCTTCCCCTGGAGCACCTCAGACGGAGTAGAGGTTGCCGGGCAGCCAGCCAGGTGCTTCGCGCTGCCTCTCAGGAGCCAGTCCCGATCCTAGGACGACGGTTGTCCCACGTGAAACTTCCGTCTCACCTGGTGGACTTCTCACCCACCAGTGCCGCGATCGCACCGCGGATCTCCGCCACGGGCACGGCGAGCGTGGCGTCGCCGACGGACAGCTCGACCCGGACGACGTCCGGGTCCCCGGTCGGCACCGCGCTCTCCCAGGTCCA
>NZ_SPQM01000245.1 GCF_004570345.1 Blastococcus sp. CT_GayMR20
TGGCAGTCCCTCGGCGGCTGGATCGACGACCTGGCCGTCGGTCAGAACGCCGACGGCCGCATGGAGGTCTTCGTCCGTGGCGCCGACAAGGCGCTCTGGCACACATGGCAGGTCGCCCCGAACGGCACCTGGTCGGGCTGGCTGTCGCAGGGCGGCTGGATCGACCGGCTGGCGGTCGGCCGCAACGACGACGGCCGGCTCGAGGCGTTCGTGCGCGGGTCCGACGGCGCGCTCTGGCACAAGTGGCAGGTGGCCCCGAACGGCACGTGGTCGGGCTGGCTGTCCCAGGGCGGCTGGATCGACCTGCTGGACGTCGGCAAGAACGCCGACGGGCGGCTCGAGGTCTTCGCCCGGGGGTCCGACCGCGCGCTCTGGCACAAGTGGCAGGTGGCCCCGAACGGCACGTGGTCGGGCTGGCTGTCCCAGGGCGGCTGGATCGACCTGCTCGACGTCGACCAGAACAACGACGGCCGGCTCGAGGTCTTCGCCCGCGGCGCGGACAAGGCGCTGTGGCACAAGTGGCAGGTCGCGCCCAACGGCACGTGGTCCGGGTGGCTGTCCCAGGGCGGCTGGATCGACCGGCTGGCCATCGGGCAGAACGCGCTCTGAGGGGATCGCGGTGCCCGCGAGCCCCCGTCACGGCGGTCCCGAGAGATCAGGAGCGCCGGCAGGTGTTCCCAAGTGGACGGATGCCGCTAGGGTTGTCGCGTCGGGAAGGCCCTGCGCTATGGCAGGACCCCGATGCACGACCTCAGCAAGGAGCGAGCAATGCCCGAAGGAACAGTGAAGTGGTTCAACGCTGAGAAGGGGTTCGGCTTCGCCACCCCCGACGGTGGCGGACCGGACGTCTTCGTCCACTACTCGGCCATCCAGTCCAGCGGGTACCGCTCGCTCGATGAAGGCCAGCGGATCGCGTTCGACATCGAGCAGGGCCAGAAGGGCCCGCAGGCGGCGAACGTCACCCCCCTCTGATCTGCTGATCAGCACAGCGCCCCCGCCCGGTTCTCCGGGCGGGGGCGCTGTCGTTCGTGCACGGCTCGTCAGCGTCGACGGGGGACGTACCCCCCGATGAGCGCCGACATCAGCAGCGCGCCGTCGTCCGGCCCGACCGCCACGGCGGCGTCGGCGAACGCCCGCCACCGCTGCCGCTCGACCTCGGTCGGGGCGTTCCCGGCCCGGGCGGTGAGCTGCTCGACGAGCCGGTCCCACTCCCCCTGCGGCGTGGGCCAGAGCCCGGCCAGCCGCCGTGCCTCGGCCGAGATCGCGGTGATCCGGACGATGTCCCCGGCGTGGTTGGTGAGCGGCTCGATGTAGCCCGCCGCCGCGAGTGCCTGCGCCGCGGCGACGACCTCGGCCTTCGGCAGGCCGCTGGCGGGCACGACCGACCCCAGCAGGTAGGGCGAGCTGCCGTGGTCGGAGCCGTCCACGAGGCGGGCGATGGCGCGCAGGACGGGCAGGTCACGGGTGAACCAGGTGTCGGGCAGGGGCTGATCGGGGATGCTCACTCCCCCAGTCTCCGCCAGGCCCCGGTGGCGCCGCCCTCGTACCGTGGGGGCATGACCACGTCCGCGGAGAAGCAGCCCAAGGTCAGCAAGACCGACGAGGAGTGGCGCGCGCAGCTGGCGCCCGAGGAGTACGCCGTGCTCCGCCAGGCCGGCACCGAGCGCGCGTGGACCGGCGAGTACGTCGACACCAAGACCGTCGGTGTCTACGAGTGCCGCGCGTGCGGCGCCGAGCTGTTCCGGTCGGAGACCAAGTTCGACAGCCACTGCGGCTGGCCGTCGTTCTACGCGCCGTCCGCCGGGGACAACGTGATCCTCCGCGAGGACCGCAGCTACGGGATGGTCCGCACCGAGGTGCTCTGCGGCAGCTGCCACAGCCACATGGGGCATCTCTTCGACGACGCCCCGCAGACGCCCACCGGCGACCGCTACTGCATCAACTCGGTGTCGATCCGCCTGAAGCCCGCCGACAGCTGAGCCCCCCGAGGTGCCGAAAGCGCCATTTCGGCACCTCAGGGCAGGTCGCGGACCAGTTCGGCGACGGGCTTCCGGACGCCGGTGTAGAACGGCACCTCCTCGCGCACGTGCCGCCGCGCCCGGCTGGCGCGCAGCTCCCGCATGAGGTCGACGATGCGGTGCAGCTCGTCGGCCTCGAAGGCCAGCATCCACTCGTAGTCACCGAGCGCGAACGAGGCGACGGTGTTCGCGCGCACGTCGGGGTAACCGCGGGCCTGCATGCCGTGCTCCTTGAGCATGTCCCGCCGCTCCTCGTCGGGCAGCAGGTACCACTCGTAGGACCGCACGAACGGGTAGACGCAGACGTAGCGCCGCGGCTCCTCGTCGGCCAGGAACGCCGGGATGTGGCTGCGGTTGAACTCCGCCGGCCGGTGCAGGGCCATCTGCGACCACACCGGCTCGAGGTGGCGGCCCAGGGCGGTGCGCCGCAGCCGGGTGTAGGCCTCCTGCAGCGCCTCGGGCGTCTCGGAGTGCCACCAGACCATGACGTCGGCGTCGGCCCGCAGCCCGGCGACGTCGTACACCCCGCGGACGACGACGTCCTTGCCCGCCAGCTCGTCGAGCAGGGCGGACGCCTCGTCGGCGGCGGCGGACCGCTCGTCGTCCCCGAGCGGGCGGGTCAGCTTGAAGACCGACCACATCGTGTAGCGGATGGTGGCGTTCAGCTCGCTCGCCCGCTTGCCGATGCTGCGGTCCTCGGTCTGCTCCTCGCTCATGCGCCCATTGTCCCCCGGCGTCCGAACCGCCTCGCGAGCCGCACCGCGACCGTGCGCTGATCGTGGTCTCCGTACGGGATGACCACGATCAGCGCACACTCGCGTCACGGGCGACGGGACATCGTCAGCCAGGCGTCGATCTCGACGCCGACGAGGCGCCCGATCAGGAACCGCGGTGCCCGGATGCCCACCGCCGTCCGGTCGATGGCGCCGGTGGCGCGGACGCGCACCCAGCTCCCGTCCAGCGCCGCCGACTCCGGCATCCCGGTCACCGCCAGCGGAGCCGACACCCCGCGGACCGAGAGCTCGCCGTCGGCCGTCCAGCGGCCCTCCTCGTCGGGGGTGAACCGGTCGGCCGCCCACGTCATCACCGGCTGCCGGTCGATGTCGAGGAAGTGCGGCTTGCGCAGGTCGGAGTCCCGCTTCCCGATGCCGGTGACGAGGGTCTCCAGGTCCAGCTCGGCCCGCACCCGCACCGGGTTGCCGGCGTCGTCGACCTCCACCTCGCCCCGGCTGCAGGTGACGGAGCCGTGCACCGGGCGCCCGAAGTTCGAGACGGTGAAGGTCACCCGGGTGCGGCTGTCGGACACCGACCAGGTGCCGGCGGCCGGGTGCAGGCTCCGCAGCTGGGCGGTCACGACCGCACCTCGATCGGCACCTGGGCGACGAGCACCCGGTCGATGTCGATCCGGTCCGGCTCGGTGAGCTGCGCCGGGTCCTCCCAGGCCAGCAGCTCGGTGCCGAGGATGGCCCGGCGGAGGGCCTCGGGGGTGTCCACGCTGGTCACCAGGGTGACGACGACCATCCGTGAGTCCCGGGAACGGAGCACCCAGGTGCCCACGACGCCCTCGACGTCGCGGGTCGCCGGGGCGATGCGTTCCCGCCCGGCGCGGATCGCGGCGTCGGCCCGGTCCGGATCGCCGGTCCCGTTGATCCAGACCAGCTGCGCGAAACGGGGCATCTCGGTCCGGGCGACGCCGGGGTCCGTCTCGACGACGGCGTAGACGGATGCGTCCAGCAGCCGTGCGCCCTCGCCGGGACGGGTGGCGGCGGCCGTGGCTTCCGTCTCGTCGTCCCAGAGCGCGAACACCGCGCCGTCCATGCCCTCGAGCCGGCCCAGGACGCACGCGCCGGCGGGCGACGCGCCGGCCAGGAGCGTGCCGAGCAGACCGCGGCCCCACTCCTCGCTCTCCTCGTCCGGCCAGCGCCGGAAGCGGTGGATGGTGGCGTACATGGGAGTCCTCCCTCGGTCCTGGCGGACCAGGGCCGGTCCGCGACGGGGACGACGATCCGGTGGACGGGACGCCGGGCCATCCGTGGGACCACTGATCCCGGGTACGCAAATGCGGTACGCACGCGGGGGCGGGCACGACATACTCCGGCGGTGGCCGACCCGGCAGCCGCGGCGGACGCCGACGCGAGCCCGTTCGTGGGGCGCGGCGTCGAGCTGGCGACCCTGCGCCGGCGGATCGACGCTGCCGAGGCCGGCCAGGGCGGGCTCGTGCTGGTGGCCGGTCCGGCCGGGATCGGGAAGACCCGCACCGTCGAGGAGGCGCTGCGGTCGGCGCCCGACGTCC
>NZ_SPQM01000246.1 GCF_004570345.1 Blastococcus sp. CT_GayMR20
TCCCGGTCGTCCCGCCGGTCGTCCTGGTGGGCCCGCAGGACGAGCCGGTCGCCCTGCTGCTCGGCGACCCACGGACGGCGGAGGTCTACACCGCACCCGTGTCGCTGCGCGTGCACCCGACGACCGGCATCACCGAGACCCTGCAACGAGCGCTGACCCGTCCGCCGGCGCAGCGCTTCGACCCCGTCCTCTGCACGGACGCCGTCGGCGCAGTGCTCGGCCTGCTGCGCATCGAGGACCTCGCGTCCGCCGCCCGGACGGGCCGCTGACCCCCACAGACCTCCGGCCGCCGTCCGGTGGCCGGTCCTTCCACTTGCACCACGACAAGGAGTCCACTCATGAAGACCTTCGCCTGCGGAGACGTCATCCCCGGCTGCGGCGCCCACTTCTCGGCGTCCGAGGAGGACGGCATCTTCGCCCAGGTCGCCGGCCACGCCGCCGCCGACCACGGCGTCACCGACATCCCCCCGGAGCTGGTCCAGGCCGTCCGGGACCGCATCCGGAGCAGCTAGGGAAGGGACGCGTCGTCCAAGGCCTGGAGCTCGTCGTCGGCGAGCTCCAGGTCCTCCATCGGCAGCAGGGCCGCCAGCTGCTCCACGTCCCGGGCGCTGGCGATCGGCGCGACGACGCCCGGCTGGTCGGCCAGCCACCGCAGCGCCACCGCCGGCAGCGGAACCCCGTGCGCCCCGGCCACCTCCTCCATCGCGGCCAGCACCCGGTCGCCGCGCTCCCCCACGTACGTCGTCGCACCCTTCGCCCGCGGTGAGTCGACCTGCTCGCCCGCGCGGTACTTGCCGGTGAGGAAGCCCCGGGCCAGCGCGAAGTAGGGCAGCACGCCCAGGCCGCGCTCCAGTGCGACGTCGCGCAGCTCGTCCTCGAAGGCAGCGCGCTCCATCAGGTTGTAGTGCGTCTGCAGCGCCGCGTACCGGGCCACGCTCAGCTTCTCCGACGTCTCCAGGGCCTCGGTCAGCCGGGCGGCCGAGTAGTTCGACGCGGCCACGTAGCGGACCTTGCCCGCCCGCACCAGCTCGTCGAAGGCGGCCAGCGTCTCCTCGAGCGGCGTCGTCTCGTCGTCGTAGTGGGCGTAGTAGAGGTCGATCCGGTCGGTCCGCAGGTTGCGCAGCGAGCGCTCGCACGCCGACCGGATCTCCGCGGCCGCCAGCGGGTGCGCCTTCTCGCCGCGGGAGGCCTTGGTGGCGACGACGACCTGGTCGCGGAGCCCGCGGTCGGCCAGCCAGCCCCCCAGGATCCGCTCCGACGTCCCGTCGCCGTAGGACTCCGCCGTGTCCACGAAGGACGGCGTCGCGCCCATGGCGTCGTGGAACCGGTCCAGGACCGCGCGGGAGGACGCCTCGTCCGCCGTCCAGCCGAAGACGTTCCCGCCCAGGCAGAGGGAGCTCACCGTCAGTTCGGTGCCGGGCAGCTGGGGCATGCCTCCACGCTATGCGCGGACACGCCGCCCCGCCGTCCGCGCGGCTGGTACGGATGTGGCCGACGGGTCGTCTGCGGGCCCTCCGGGACCCCCTGGGTGGCCAGACCCCAGGCAGGCATGGCACGGTGCCCGGGGTCCGGTTTCCCAGAGAACCGGATGTTCCCGTGCCGTCCGCGCCCCGTGCGCGGATGCCGGGAGGTCCCCACCGGGGGATGGAGCCGGCCGCGTGCCGAGCCCTGGCACCTGCCACCGCACACACGAGAGGAACCACATGAACAAGGCCGAACTGGTCTCCGCCATCGCCAAGCGGGCCGACGTCCCCGCCTCGACCGTGGACTCGGTCCTCGCCGGGCTGCAGGAGGAGCTCGTCGACGCGATCACCCGCGGCGAGAAGGTCGCCGTCTCCGGCCTGCTGACCGTCGAGCGCACGCAGCGTTCGGCGCGTACCGGCCGCAACCCGCAGACCGGCGAGTCGATCGACATCCCCGCGGCCAACACCGTCAAGGTGACCGCCGGCTCGAACCTCAAGAAGGCCGCCAGCTCCGTTCCGGTCTGAAAAAGGACCCCCTTGCCCCCCACCGTCGCACGCTCGCGGCGGGCCCCTGCAAGGGGGCCGCTCTCCGCCGTCGGGCGGCTGCCTGACCCGTGTGGTCCGGCCCACATCGCCGTGGGCCAGGATGCGGGTGCGGGCGCCGTCCGACGGCGGATGGCGTTCCAGACTGCGGAGGTGCGCGTGGCGAGCGAGCTGAAGGTGGACACCGACCCGGCCGAGGTCGGCATGGATCCTGACCGGCTGGAGCGGATCGACCGCCGGCTCGCCCGGTGGGTGGACGACGGGCAGCTGCCCGGCTTCCTGGTCACCGTCGCCCGCCACGGGAAGCTGGTGCACGTCGGCAGGTACGGGCACCGGGACGTCGAGAACGGCCTGCCGGTCGAGGACGACACCCGCTGGCGCATCTACTCGATGACCAAGCCGGTCACCTCCGTCGCGGCGATGATGCTGTACGAGGAGGGCGCCTTCGAGCTCAACGACCCGATCACGAAGTGGCTGCCCGAGTTCGCCGACACCCGCGTCTACGTCGCCGGGTCGGCGCAGAAGCCGGTGACCGCGCCGCAGGTCGAGCCCATCCGCGTCTGGCACCTGCTCACGCACATGTCCGGCCTCACCTACGGCTTCCACCACGCGCACCCGGTCGACGCGATGTACCGGGCGATGGGCTTCGAGTGGGGCACCCCGGCCGGCGCCGACTCCGCCGACGTCGTCCGCCTGTGGGCATCGGTGCCGCTGGTGTTCCAGCCCGGCACCGAGTGGAACTACGGCGTCTCCACCGACGTCCTGGGCCGGCTGGTGGAGGTGCTGTCCGGCCAGCCGCTCGACGAGTTCTTCGAGCAGCGGATATTCGCGCCGCTCGGCATGCGGGAGACGTCGTTCGGCCTGCGCCCGGGCGACGACCCGTCGTCCCTCGCCCGGCTGTACCTGGCGACGCCCCCGGCGGCCGGCAGCCGGACGACGGGGATGATGTTCAGCGAGGGGTTCGACGCCGCCGCGCACTCGAAGCCGGCGTTCCTCTCCGGGGGCGGGGGCCTGGTCTCCACCGCCGGTGACTACCTGAAGTTCGTCGAGGTGCTGCGCCGCCGGGGGGCCTACGACGGCGGCCGCCTGCTCGGCCCGCGGACCGTGTCGCACATGGTCCGCAACCACCTGCCCGGCAACTCCGACCTCGAGGGCTTCGGCCGGCCGCTGTTCGCCGAGACGCCGCTGCGCGGGGTCGGCTTCGGCCTCGGCTTCTCCATGGTCATCGACCCGGTGCGCTACGCCGTGGTCGCCAACGCCGGCGACTTCAGCTGGGGCGGCGCGGCCTCGACGGCGTTCTACGTCGACCCGGTCGAGGACCTGACCGTCAGCTTCTACACGCAGCTACTGCCCTCGAGCACGCTGCCGATCCGCAACTACCTGCGCGCGATGGTCAACCAGGCCCTCGTCGACTGAGCTACAGGTAGCGGCGGTAGACGACGGTGGCGACCATCGCGGGCTTCGTGCCGCCCTCGACCTCCATCGTGACGCCGAGGTTCATCGCGACCCCGCCGTCGAACGGGGTGGCTCCCTCGAGCGTCGCGCCGGCCCGCACGCGGCTGCCCACCGGCACCGGCGAGGGGAAGCGCACCTTCTCCGTGCCGTAGTTGACGCCCATGCGGAAGCCGCTGATCTCGATGATCTGCGGCACCAGCGACGGGATGAGCGACAGCGTCAGGTAGCCGTGCGCGATGGGGCCGCCGAACGGGCTCTCCTTCTTCGCGCGCTCCGGATCGACGTGGATCCACTGGTGGTCACCGGTCGCCTCGGCGAACCGGTTCACCTGCTCCTGGGTGACCTCCACCCAGTCGCTGTAGCCGAGGTGCCGGCCGACCAGCCCCTGCACACCCTCGACGCCCTCCACGGTGGTCTGCGCCACGACGAGCCCCCTCTGCGGATTGACTAGGTTGGCGAACTCCACCACAGAGGCGTCGGCGAGGAGGGAACGGGTTGCTCCGGATCGGTGCCCTGGACGTGCCAGACGGCGCGTTCGTGCTGATGGCGATCGTGAACCGGACACCCGACTCGTTCTACGACCGCGGCGCCACCTACGCCATGGGTGCCGCGCTGGAACGGGTGGACCGCGTCGTCGCCGAGGGCGCGGACATGGTGGACGTCGGCGGCGTGAAGGCGGCACCCGGCGACGAGGTCGACGCCGCCGAGGAGATCCGCCGGACGGTCGACCTGGTGGCCGCGATCCGTGCCCACCACCCCACGCTGCCGATCTCCATCGACACCTGGCGGGCCGAGGTCGCCCGGGAGGCCCTGGCGGCCGG
>NZ_SPQM01000247.1 GCF_004570345.1 Blastococcus sp. CT_GayMR20
GATCTCTGCGCGGACGCGGGGACCGGGGGCGCGTCGCCGGCCCTCGGCTGCGGCACGGCGGGGAGCGCCACCGGCTGCGCGTCCGCTTCCGCGGTGGCCGGTCCGGGAACAGTGGCGGGAACGGCGCCGATGGGTCCGGCCGGGTCCCCGGCGGTCTCGCCGGCCGGGGGCTGCGTCGTCCCCATCAGGAGCGCCCACAGGCCGCCGGGAAGACCCGTGGCCGCCGGCTCCTGAGCGACACCGTCGGCCGGGTCCTGGGGGGCTGTCGTCTCCTCGGCCGTCTGCGGAACCTCGGCGCGGTCCGCCGCGCGCGCCTCGGCGCGGTCCGCGCGTTCGGTGGCGCGTGCCTGCCGGTCCGCGGCCTTCTCCGCCCGTTCGGTGGCGCGGGCGTCGCGGTCCGTCGTCCGTTCGGCTGCCCGGGTGGTGGTGTCCGCGGCGCGGTCGGTGGCACGGTCGGCCCGCTCCTCCGGGCTGCAGCGGCGCTCGACGCCCCGGTCCGAGGCGGACGACCCCGCGCGCGGGCGGTCGGCGGAGAGGGCATCGTCCAGCGCGGAGGCGAACGGCGCGCCTCCGACGGAGCCGGCGGTGTCCGGGCCGGCGGAGAACTTCGTCCGCCCCGACGGGACGGTCGGGCTCACGGGTGCATTCATCGGTAGGCCTCCGCCTTGGTCATCACGGCGCGCACGTAGTTCTGGGTCTCGGCGTACGGCGGGATCCCGCCGTAGCGGCTCACCGTGCCGGGACCGGCGTTGTAGGCCGCCAGCGCCAGCTCGGTGGAGCCGAACTGCTTGGTCAGGCTGCTGAGGTACTTCGCGGCGCCGTTGATGGCCGACGTCGGGTCGAGGGGGTTCACGCCCAGGCCCTTGGCCGTCGCGGGCATGAACTGCATGAGGCCCTGGGCGCCGGCCGGCGAGACCGCCTGCGAGTCGAAGCTCGACTCCTGCGAGGCGACCGCCGCCAGCAGCGACGCGTCCACGCCGTGGCGGTTGGCGGCCTGGGTGAAGAGGTTCGCGTACGGCACACCGCCGAGCGCCGAGCCGCTCGCGGCCGGCATCGGCGTCGGCGTCTGCTGCGGCAGCACCCGGCGGATGACCGCGGGGGTGCCGACGTCCTGGACCTTGACCGCCTCGCCGGGCTGGGGAGCGGCGACCATCTTCCCGTCGCCGACGTAGATGCCCACGTGGTCGATGCCGGCCCGCGACGACGAGTGGTCGAAGAAGACGAGGTCGCCGGGGCGGGCCTCGGCGAGCGAGGCGACCGGTTTCCCGGTGGTGGCCTGCTGCGAGGAGGTGCGGGGCAGGTCGATGCCGAGGTTGCCGAACACCAGCTGCGTGAAGCCGGAGCAGTCCAGCCCCTTCGTCGGGTCGGTGCCGCCCCAGAGGTAGGGGACGCCGAGGAACTTCTGCGCCTCCGCGACGACGGCGCCCTCCGACGCCGTCGCACCGGAGGAGGCGTAGGCCGACGTCGCGCCGGTTCCGTCGAGACCCGCGGCGGCCGCCGCGCTGGCCCAGCCGCCGGACGCGGCCGGGGTCCGGTACACGAAGCGGGACTGGATCTCGCTGATCCGGGACTGCACCTGCATCACGCCGTCCACGGGACCTCCTCCGCGTCGGCGCCGGAGGCGGTGGGGACCCGCCCGGCGCGGCCGGTCACCAGGTCGTCGACGGCGCGCTCCTCGGCGACGTCCTCGGCGTGCTGCAGTGCCGCCATGAGACGCTCGCGCAGGCGCTCGAGGCCCTTGGTGCGCTGGGCGGCGGCGGTCCACTGCGCCCGGACGAGCTCCGACTGCTCCGCGGACGCGGTGGCCAGCGCCCGGGCGTCGGAGGCGTCGGTGGCCGCCGTCCTCAGCAGGGTCATGGCCGCGACGAACGAGCCGGCCGGCAGCGACCGGGGGAGGACGGCGGCAGCGAGGGTCGCCTCGTAGTCCGTCGCCCGCCGGTCGGCGTCGGCGGCGGCGTTGGCCGCCTCGGCCGCGGCGGCGGCCGCGGCGCGCTCCTCGCTGCGGCGCAGCTCGAGGACCGGCTGGAGCCGGAACTTCGCGCGTTTCATGCGCCCCTCACGATCCGCTGCAGCCAGCCCCACGACTCCTCCGGCGGGGTGGACTCACCCATGGGCTGCTGGAGGAAGGACTCGATCGCGGGCGCGAGCTGGCGGGCACGGTCGACCAGCGGGTCGCTGCCGGTCTGGTAGGCGCCGATCTCGATCAGCTCCCGGACGTCGCGCAGGGCACCCATCAGACGGCGGACCTCGCGGGCGTCGGCCATCTGCTGCGGCGGGACGACCGCGGTCGCCACGCGGGAGATCGACTCCAGGACGTCGATGGCCGGGAAGTGCCCGGTCGTCGCGAGCTTCCGGGTGAGCACGATGTGGCCGTCGAGGATCGACCGAGCGGTGTCGGCGATCGGCTCGTTGTGGTCGTCGCCCTCGACGAGGACGGTGTAGAGCCCGGTGATCGACCCGGTCACGCCCGTGCCGGCCTTCTCCAGGAGCTGCGGCATCATCGCGAAGACGCTCGGCGGGTAACCGCGGGTGGCCGGTGGCTCGCCCGCGGACAGGCCGACCTCGCGCTGGGCCATCGCCGTCCGGGTGATCGAGTCCATGAGCAGCAGGACGTCGCGACCCTGGTCGCGGAACGCCTCGGCGATGCGGGTCGCCACGAACGCGGCCTTCAGGCGCACCAGCGGGGGCTCGTCGGAGGTGGCGACGACGACGACCGTGCGGGCCATGCCCTCGGCGCCGAGGTTCTCCTCGAGGAACTCGCGGACCTCGCGGCCACGCTCGCCGATCAGCCCGATGACCCGGACGTCGGCATCGGTGCCGCGGGTGATCTGGGCCAGGAGGCTGGACTTGCCGACGCCGGAACCGGCGAAGATGCCGAGGCGCTGGCCCTTGCCGCAGGGGACGAGGGTGTCCAGCGCGCGGACGCCGAAGGTCAGCGGCTGGTCGACGCGGGCCCGGCTGAGGGCGTGCGGGGTCTCGCTGGCCAGGTCCACGTAGGACACCCGGGAGCTCAGCGACGGTCCGCCGTCCACCGGCCGGCCGAGGCCGTCGAGGACGCGACCGAGCAGGGCTTCCCCGACCGGCACCTGCAGGGGCATCCCGGTGGCGCGCACCGGCGCGCCGGCGTGGACGCCCGACAGGGTGCCGAGAGGCATGCAGGTGAGCCGGTCACGGCCGACGGCGACGACCTCGGCGAGCAGCGGGCGCACGCCGGGGTTGATCTCCACCAGGTCCCCGACCGCAGCGCTGATGCCGTCGACGGTGAGAGTGAGGCCCATGGCGCCGGTGACCACGCCGGTCACCTGCGGCCGCGCCGCGGCACGGGCCCTGGTGAGCACGTTGACAGGAAGACTCACGAGCTGAGGACCGCCTGGACCCGCTCCAGGGCGGCACCGAGCTGGGCGTCGATCCGGCGGGAGCCGGTCTCGGCGACTGCGCCGGCCCGCTCGACGTCCAGGTCGGCGACCACGCGCACGCTGCCCGGGAGCGCGGCGAGCGCGTCGGCCGGGATCTCGGCGAGGTCGTCCGGGTGCACGCGCACGACGCAGGGGGCGTCGGACGGCACCAGCGCCAGGGCCCGGCGGACGGCGTCGAGCACCGGGTCCTCGGCCAGTGCCAGCTCGCGGCCGACCAGGTCCTCCACGAGCGTCAGGACCGTGCCGAGGATCGTCTCGCGGATCTCGTCGGCGACCGGCTGGGACGCCTCGTCGAAGCGGCTGACCGCCGCACCGAGTGCCGCGGTCGCCGAGGCGACCCGCCGCTCCCACCGGGCCTGGACGTCGGCCAGCCGCTCCGCCGCCTGCCGCTCGGTCTCGGCGATCACCTCGGCGGCGGCCGACATGCCCTCGGCGTGGCCGGCCGCGAAGCCCTCGGCGTGGGCGTGCTCCCGCAGCCGCGCCAGCTCCTCGGCGTAGACGTCGCCGAGCCGGAACGTCGCCCCGCCGCCGACGACCGGGAGGTCGGCGGCACGGCGGATCGTCGAGCGCCGTTCGGTGGTCTGCTCGGGGTGCTGGACGGCGGACCGCTCGTGGTACGGGGTGGCCCGCTCCGCGCCGGTGCCGCGGAGCAGGACCCCCTCACGCGACGAACTCATCGTCCTGTCCTCGCGTCAGCGTCAGGACGCCCTGCTCCTCGAGCGTGCGGATGATGCCCACGACCTTGGCCTGGGCCTCCTCGACGGTGCGGGTGCGCACCGGGCCGAGCAGTTCGATCTCCTCGTTGAGGTTCTCGGCGGCACGCTCGGAGAGGTTCCGGACCACCTTGTCGCGGACGTCGGGCCGGA
>NZ_SPQM01000248.1 GCF_004570345.1 Blastococcus sp. CT_GayMR20
GCGCGCTCCCACGCCGGGCCGGTGTCGTCGTGGTGGCGACCCGGGAGCTGCCCGCCGCCGACTGGGCCGCCGCCGTCGCACTGGGTGCGGAGCGCGTCGCGGTGCTCCCGGACGACGAGTCGTGGCTGCTGGACCGCGCGGCGGCAGCGGCGCGGTCGCCGGTGGAGCGTGGGCGGCTCGTCGCGGTGGGTGGCAGCTGCGGGGGCGCAGGGGTCAGCACCGTGGCGACCGCGCTGGCGCTCGCCGCCGCGCCCGGCGCCGTCCTGGTCGACGCCGATCCGTGGGGCGCGGGGCTGGACCTCCTCCTCGGCGCCGAGCGGGTCGAGGGTCTGCGCTGGCCCGAGCTCACCGGCCTGCGCGGGCGGGTGGGTGGGGACGCGCTCGTCGCGGCGCTGCCCGAGATCGACGGCGTCCACGTGCTCGCCGCCTCCCGCTCCACGCCCGTCCCGGTGCCGGACGAGGCGCTGGCCGCGGTGGTCGAGGCCGCCCGCGCGGTGGGCCGGACGGTCGTCGTGGACCTGCCGCGGTCGGGGGAGGCCTCCCGGACCGTCCTGGCCGAGGCCGATCTGGCCGTGCTCGTCGTCCCGGCCCGGCTGCGGTCGGCCACGGCCGCGCGGCTCCTGGTCGAGGACCCGGGGTCGGGCTGGGCGGGCGCCGAGCTCGTGCTCCGGCAGGTCGCAGGCGGCCTCTCGCGGGCCGAGCTCCGCGACCTGGTGGGGCGTCCGGTGCTGGCCGAGCTGCCCCACGACCGCAGCGCCGTCCCCCGCGGCGAGCGGGGTGAGCCCCCGACGATCTCCGCCCGGTCCCCGCTCGGCAGCCTCGCGCGGCACGTCCTCGCCGCCCTGTCGTCCCGAGCGCGGGCGGCATGACGGCGCCGGCGCTGCTGGACCGCGTCCGCGCCCGGCTGGCCCTGGAGCACGGGCCGCCGACCCGCGCGGAGGTGGCCGCCCTCGTCCGGGAGGAGGCCGGCCTGCTGGGCAGCGACGACGTGCTGTCCGCCGTCCGGCACGCGGTCGACGAGCTGGCCGGCGCAGGTCCGCTCGAGGCACTGCTGCGGACGCCGGACGTCACCGACGTGCTGGTCAACGGCCCGGAGCAGGTGTGGATCGACAGGGGCGCCGGACCGGAGCTCACCCCGGTGCGGTTCGACGACGACGACGCCGTCCGCCGGTTGGCCGTCCGGCTGGCAGCCATGGCCGGACGGCGGCTGGACGACGCGGCCCCGTGGGTGGACGCCGGTCTGCCCGACGGCACCCGCCTGCACGCCGTCCTGGCCCCGGTGTCGGGCAGCGGCACGTGCCTGTCCCTCCGCGTCCTCCGGCGGTGCTCCCTCTCCCTCGACGAGCTCGGGTCGCTGGGCACGCTGCCGGGCGAGAGCGGGCAGCTGCTGCGGGCGCTCGTGGCCGGACGGCTGGCCTTCCTCGTCACCGGCGGCACCGGCTCGGGGAAGACCACGCTGCTGTCCGCGCTGCTGGGAGCGGGCGACCCCGCCGACCGGCTGGTGCTGTGCGAGGACGCCGCCGAGCTCACCCCGGCCCATCCGCACGTCGTCCGGCTCCTCACCCGTCCCCCGAACGTCGAGGGTGTCGGGCAGGTGACGCTGCGGGACCTGGTCCGCCAGGCGCTGCGGATGCGTCCCGACCGGCTGGTCGTCGGCGAGGTGCGCGGTGCGGAGGTGGCCGACCTGCTGGCCGCGCTGAACACCGGCCACGACGGCGGGTGCGGCACCCTCCACGCGAACCGTCCGGCCGAGGTGCCCGCGCGTCTGGAGGCGCTCGGGGTGGCCGCGGGTCTGGACCGGGCGGCCGTTCACAGCCAGGCGGCGGCCGCCCTGGCCGTCGTCGTCCACCTGCGCCGTGGGCCGGCGGGACGGCGCGTCGACGAGCTGGGCGTCGTCCGCCGGTCGGGGGAGTTCGTGACCGTCGAGCCCGGCTGGCGGGCGGACGGGGGCGCCTGTCCCGCTGCCGACCGGCTCGAGGACCTCCTCGCCGTGGAACGTCCCCGGCCGTGACCGGTGCGGTGGTCGCGGGAGCACTGGCCCTGCTGCTGTGGCCGGCCGGCCCGGCCGCGCGGCGCAGGCGACTGGCGACGCAGGCTGGGCCGGTGCTCCGGCCCGTCGCGGAGTGGGGCCCGATCCCGGTGCCTGCGGCCGCCGGGGTCGCCGTCGGCGCCGTCGCGGGCGTCCTCAGCACGCCGCTCGTCGCGGTGCTCGCGGGCGTCTGCGCGTTCCTCGGGGCGCGCGCGTGGGGAACCCGCCGCCGGCAGGGGGAGGCGGCGAGGCAGCTCCTGGCGCTGACCGAGGGGCTGGCCGCGCTGGCAGCGGACCTGCGCAGCGGTCGATCGCTCGACGCCGCCACGAGGGCTGCGGTGGCCGCCTGCGGCGACGTCGGCTGCGGACGTGCGCTGGGCCGTGCCCTGCGGTCGCCGGATGCCGGGCCGGAACCCGGGCAGGACGGCGCCGTGTCGGAGGCGCTCGGGCGGATCGCGTCCGCGGTGCGGCTGAGCGAGCGCACTGGCTGCTCGCTGGCCGCTGTCGCCGGCGCGGTGGAGGACGACCTGCGAGCCCGTTCCCGGCACCGGCAGGAGCTGACCGCGGCGGTCGCCGCCCCCCGGGCCAGCGCGACGGTCCTGGCCGGGCTGCCGGTGCTCGGCCTCGCGATGGGCAGCGGGGTCGGTGCCGATCCGTGGGCGGTGCTCACCACGACCGCGACCGGGCAGGTCCTCCTCGTCGCCGGGGTGGTCCTGGAGCTCGCCGGTCTCACCTGGTCCGGGCGGCTCGTCCAGCGGGCCTCGCCATGAGTGGTCCGCCGACGTGGGTGCCGCTGCTCGCGCTCGCACTCGCGCTGCTGCTCTGGTCGCCGCCGACTGCCGCGGTGGCCCGGCGCGCGCGGTCGATGCGCCCGATCGCGCCCCCGCCTGCCGATGCCGAGCCCCCCGCCGCACGCCGGTGGGTCCTCGCCGCGACGGCCGGACTCCCGGCGGGGCTGCTGGTGGGCGGCGCCATGGGCCTGGCCGCGGCGGTGACCGTGGCCGTCGTGGGGGAGCGGTTGCTCCGCCGGGGCCGACCGGACGGTACGGAGACCACGGGAGCGCTCGTCCGCGAGCTTCCGGCCGCCTGCGACCTGCTCGGCGTCTGCCTCTCGTCCGGGATCCCGGTCGCGGGCGCCCTCGCCGCCGTCGCGTCGGCCGTGGCGGCGCCCCTCGGTCCGCAGCTGCGCGACGTGGCCGCCCTCTACCGGCTGGGCGCCGAGCCACGGCGCGCCTGGGCGGGGGTGCCGCCCGAGCTCGCCGTGCTGGGCCGGGTGCTGGTCCGGGCGGGGGAGTCGGGATCGACGGTCGTGCCGGCTCTGCGCTCACTGGCGGCGGACGGCCGGTCGGCGTCCCGTGCGCGGACCGACGCCGCCGTCCGTCGCGCCGGGGTGTGGGTGCTGGCGCCGCTCGGGCTCTGCTTCCTCCCCGCGTTCCTGTGCCTCGGCGTGGTCCCGCTGGTCCTCGGTATCGCAGGCGACGTCTTCGGGTGAGCCGGGCGTCCACATCGAGCGGGCCTCTCCACAGATCCCGCGGACGCCTGGGCCGGCGGCCGCGCCGGCGCGAGGGTCGGGGCAGGCCCGGACGTCGGGCCCCGAGCGAGGAGGCCGCCGTGCCGAACACCCCCGACATCCACCCCGAGGACGACGAGCAGGCCCCCACCGCGGTCCCGCTGCGCAGGGGTGCCCTCGTGCGGCGCTGGGCTGCCGTCCGGGCCACCGACGAGGCCGGGATGAGCACCGCGGAGTACGCGGTGGGCACCGTCGCCGCCTGCGCCTTCGCCGCCGTCCTCTACCGCGTGGTCACCGGCAGCTCGATCGTCACCGGACTCACCGACCTGGTCGAGTCCGCCCTCGCGACGCTGTCCTGACGCCGATGCGGCGGTCGCTCGTCCGGCGCGACGACGGCATGGTCACCGCGGAGACGGCCGTCGTCCTGCCGGTGCTGCTCCTCGTCCTCGCCGGTGCCGTCGCGGCCGTCACGGTCGTGGGCGCGCACCTGCGCTGCCTGGACGCCGCGCGGGAGGGCGCCCGCGCCGCCGCCCGCGGGGACGACCCCGCCGCGGTGACCGCGGTCGTCGAACGCGCGGCGCCCGAGGGAGCGACCACCTCCGTGGCGACGGACGACGAGGCGGTCCGTGTCACGGTCAGCGTCCGCGTGCAGCCGCTGGGGCCGGTGCCGCTGGCCGTCACCGTGTCCGCGGCGGCGGTGGCCCTGCGGGAGCCGGGCGGCGCGGGATGAGCCG
>NZ_SPQM01000249.1 GCF_004570345.1 Blastococcus sp. CT_GayMR20
TCGGCCTCCACCTGGGCGACGTCCTTCTCCTCGCTCATCCCGATGGGGCCCTCGCGGCGGCCGTTGAGGAACTGGCGGACCACCGGCTCCTGCGAGGTGAGCAGCTGCTCGCGCGGGCCGAACATCACCAGGTTGCGGCGGAACAGCAGACCCAGGTTGTCCGGGACCGTCCGCGCCGTCCCGATGTCATGGGTGACGATGAGGAACGTCGCG
Source organism: Blastococcus sp. CT_GayMR20 (assembly GCF_004570345.1). Next base: position 214 of record NZ_SPQM01000249.1, read on the forward strand.
TCGATCTGGGCGTTGAGGTCGACGATCAGCTGGTTGAGGTAGGCGACGCGGACCGGGTCGAGACCGGAGTCCGGCTCGTCGAACAGGATGATCTCGGGGTCGAGCACCAGGGCGCGGGCGAGGCCGGCGCGCTTGCGCATACCTCCGGAGATCTCACCGGGGAGCTTTCCCTCGGCACCCTGCAGACCGACCATGTCCATCTTCTCGAGGACGATGCTCTTGATCTCCGACTCGCTCTTCTTGGTGTGCTCGCGCAGCGGGAAGGCGATGTTGTCGAAGAGGTTCATCGACCCGAAGAGCGCGCCGTCCTGGAACAGGACGCCGAACAGCTTCCGGATCTCGTAGAGATTGTGCTCGCTGGTCCGGACGATGTCGGTGTCCTTGATGACGATCGAGCCCTTCTCGGGCTTGAGCAGACCGACCAGCGACTTCAGGAACACCGACTTGCCGGTGCCCGACGGGCCGAGCAGGACCGAGATCTCCCCCGGCGGCAAGGTCAGGGTGACGTCGCTCCAGATGTTCTGGCTGCCGAACGACTTGGTCAGCCCCTCGACCTCTACTGCGACGCCCACGACTGCCTGCCCCTCCGCTCCGGCTGCGTTGCCGGTTCCCCGCCCCGTCGCATCGACGAGCCCCGGCAGTGTGCGACGTCCCGGTTGTGTCCGCATCCGGACGCCGGTGAGCCGCTTCTACTGACGAGTAACGACAATGCGGGGACAAGGTTACGTGTGTCACGGGTTTCCCGTGACCTGGATCTCCACACATCCTCCTGCCGGGCACGGATTCCCCTGTTCGGGGGGATGCAGCAGGGGCCGCCCTCCCGAAGGAGGACGGCCCCTGCTACGTGCTGTGGTGCGTTCCCCGACTACGCCGGGGACGGTGTCACTTGACGGTGACGGTGGCGCCGGCGCCCTCGAGGGCGGCCTTGGCCTTGTCAGCAGCGTCCTTGGCGACCTTCTCCAGGACCGGCTTCGGCGCGTTGTCGACCAGGTCCTTGGCCTCCTTGAGGCCGAGCGAGGTCAGGCCGCGCACCTCCTTGATGACCTGGATCTTCTTGTCGCCGGCCGCCTCGAGGATGACGTCGAACTCGTCCTGCTCGGCAGCGGCCTCGTCGCCACCGCCGCCGCCACCGGCGGCGGGAGCGGCCGCGACGGCCACGGGGGCAGCAGCGGTGACGTCGAACGTCTCCTCGAACTGCTTCACGAAGTCGGACAGCTCGAGGAGGGTCATCTCCTTGAACGCGTCGAGCAGGTCCGAGCTGGAAATCTTGGCCATGTCTGTCTCCTTCTGGGTCAGTCGTCGCTGGCCGCGTCGGCGGCTGCGGATTCGGTGGCCGGGGGGGCCGTCTCGGGGGTGGTGTCAGCAGCAGCGCTGTCGGCGTCCGCGGCGGGAGCCTCGGCAGCCGGGGCGTCGTCGGCGGCGGGAGCGGCAGCCTCGGCGGGCTTCTTCTCCTGCAGCGCGGCGGCGAGTCGGGCCATCTGGGACAGCGGGGCCTGGAACAGCCCGGCAGCCTTGGTCAGGTTGCCCTTCATCGCGCCGGCCAGCTTGGCCAGGAGCACCTCACGGCTCTCGACGTCGGCGAGGCGGGTGACCTCGCGGGCGTCGACCGTGCGGCCCTCGACGACGCCGCCCTTGACGACGAGCATCGGGTTGGCCCGGGCGAAGTCACGGATGGCCTTCGCGGCCTCGACCGGGTCACCCTCGATGAAGGCGATCGCGGTCGGTCCGTTGAGCAGCGGGGCGAGGTCGGAGAAACCGACCGAGTCCGCCGCCCGCTTCGTCAGGGTGTTCTTGACGACGGCGTAGCTGCTGCCCGCACCGAGGGAACGACGCAGCTGGGTCAGCTGCGCCACGGTCAGCCCGCGGTACTCGGTGAGCACGGCCGCACTGGAGTTCTGGAACCGCTCGGTGATCTCGTCGATCACCGCGGCCTTCGCCTGCGTGGGCATGGGCCTCCTCTCGTCAGTCGGGCGACCACCGGCCGGCGTACAACGGCGTTCGGTGGCCCCGGAGACGAGGAACGCCCCGGCGCAGGGCGCACGGGGCGAGGGACGCGCGAGCGCGCGTCGATCGAACCGTCCTCCTGCGCGGGTCGCCCGGAGCTCCGGGACCTTCGATCGCACGCGGACGTGCGACGACCAGCGGTCTTGGGGGGAACGTCGACAAGAGTACGCGATACCAGGACGGCCCCGCCGCGTGGGTACGCGGCGGGGCCGTCCTGGCTCACCTCGTGGGTTCCTGGCTCACCGTCGACGGTGAGCCAGGAACCCTGGTGATCAGGTCACCTGATCATCAGGCGGTGGGCTCGTCCACCAGCATGTTGCGGGTGCGGTTCGGGTCGACCGGGATGCCCGGGCCCATCGTCGTCGAGACGGTCACCTTCTTCAGGTACCGGCCCTTCGCCGACGACGGCTTGGCGCGCAGGACCTCGTCGAGGGCGGCCGCGTAGTTCTCCACCAGCTTGGCCTCGTCGAAGGACGTCTTGCCGATGACGAGGTGCAGGTTCGCCTGCTTGTCGACGCGGAAGTTGATCTTCCCGCCCTTGATGTCGTTGACGGCCTTGGTGACGTCCGGGGTCACCGTGCCGGTCTTCGGGTTCGGCATCAGGCCGCGGGGGCCGAGGATGCGGGCGATGCGGCCCACCTTGGCCATCTGGTCCGGGGTCGCGATCGCCGCGTCGAAGTCCAGGAAGCCGCCCTGGATCCTCTCGATCAGGTCGTCGGAACCGACGACGTCGGCGCCGGCGGCCTCGGCCTCGGCGGCCTTGTCACCGGTCGCGAAGACGATGACGCGAGCGGTCTTGCCGGTGCCGTGGGGCAGGTTGACCGTGCCGCGGACCATCTGGTCGGCCTTGCGCGGGTCGACGCCCAGCCGCATCGCGACCTCGACGGTTGCGTCGTAGGACGTCGTCGACGTCTCCTTGGCCAGCTTGGCGGCCTGGAGCGGGCTGTACAGGTTGTCGCGGTCGACCTTCTCGGCCACTGCGCGGAACTTCTTGCCGTGCTTCGCCATGGTGTTTCCTCTCCGGGGGGCTCCGTCGTGATGAGCAGAGCCCCGGTCGTGTGGTGAACGGGCCTGGCGAGGCCCTCCCACTGATACGTGGTGGAGCTGGGGCTCAGCCGGTGACCGTGATGCCCATCGACCGGGCGGTGCCGGCGATGATCTTCTCGGCCTGGTCGAGGTCGTTGGCGTTGAGGTCGGCCATCTTGGTGGTGGCGATCTCGCGGACCTGGTCACGGGTGACCGTGGCGACCTTCGTCTTGTGCGGCTCGCCCGATCCCTTGTCGACGCCGGCGGCCTTGAGCAGCATGCGTGCGGCCGGCGGGGTCTTGGTGACGAACGTGAACGACCGGTCCTCGAAGACCGAGATCTCGACCGGGATGACGTTGCCGCGCTGCGACTCGGTCGCGGCGTTGTAGGCCTTGCAGAACTCCATGATGTTGACGCCGTGCTGGCCGAGCGCCGGACCCACGGGCGGGGCGGGGGTGGCCGCACCGGCGTTGATCTGGAGCTTGATGACCGCGGTCAACCGCTTCCTGGGGGGCATGACTTCCTTCTATCTCTGCTGATCCGGTCCGGGTGGACCGCTCAGATCTTTGACACCTGGTTGAACGACAGCTCGACGGGCGTCTCGCGGCCGAAGATGGAGACCAGCACCTGCAGCTTCTGCTGCTCGGCGTTGATCTCGTTGATCGTGGCGGGGAGCGTCGCGAACGGCCCGTCCATGACGGTGACCGACTCCCCGACCTCGAAGTCGACGACGGCGGTCGGCGCGGCCGCGGCGCCGCCCGAGGCGGCCTCGCCACCTGTGGCCCGGGCGGCCTGCGGCGTGGTCGCGGGGACGAGGATCTTCACGACCTCGTCGAGGGTCAACGGCGAGGGCTTGGACGTCGCGCCGACGAAGCCGGTGACGCCCGGGGTGTTCCGGACGGCGCCCCACGACTCGTCGTTGAGCTCCATGCGCACGAGCAGGTAGCCCGGCAGGACCTTGCGGTTGACCTGCGCGCGCTTGCCGTTCTTGATCTCGGTG
>NZ_SPQM01000024.1 GCF_004570345.1 Blastococcus sp. CT_GayMR20
ACATCCGAAACCGCACGCCGAGCGGCTCTGTCAGGCTGGCTCCACCACTACAACAACCACCGGCCCCACACCGCCCTGGGCAACCTCCCGCCCATCAACCGTTGCACCAACGTCTCCGGGCAGTACACCTAGCCCTTCCGGAACAGGCGGCCGAGCATGCCGCCGGCACCGCCGACCGTCCGCGCGGCCAGCTGCAGGATCGGGCCCCCCGGGATGCCGGGCACGGCCTGCACGATGGGGGCCAGCTGCAGCAGCCCGCCGACGTCGTGGACCTTCAGCCTGCGGCGGGCCACCGCGGGTACCGGGTTGATCCGGCCCGACGCCGCCTCGAGCAGCAGGTCCGCGGGCGCCTCCACGGCCGGCCCGGTGAAGGCGTCGGGGGCCACCCGGCGGACGGTCCAGCCGTCGGCCGCGGACGCGAATGCCCACCCACCCTCCGGCGTGGCCAGCGTGACGCCGCCGGAGATGGCCATCGACGCGGCCAGGGCGCCGGTCACGTCGGCGAGCGCGGCCAGGCCCGACTGCAGCACGTCCGGAGGCGGGGGAGCGGCCCCGCACGAGACCAGGTCCAGGCCGTGGACGGCGAGCTCGTACGCCTGACCCAGGACGACGCTCAGCAGCGGGATGCTCCCGACGACCGACACGGTGGGCGCGGTGTCGAGCTCGACGGGCTCCTTGGCCAGGTAGTCGGCGGTCGCGTCCCGGTTCCGCTGCAGCGCCGCCACGACCTCCTCGCGAGGGGCGTCCCGGTGGGCAGCGGTCACGCGGGCGTTGACGGCGTCCACGTCCGGGGGAGTGCCGGCCCCGCCGTCGCGCGCCGACGCGATCAGATCGGCGAGCGCGGTGTGGTCGTCCCAGCAGCCCAGGTGGACGCAGATCTCCTGCGCCCGCCAGCCGCGCAGCCGCGACGGCCGGCTCAGCTCGACCTGCTCCGCCTGCGCGAGGAACGCGTCCCACGCCCCCAGCACCATGCCGGCGATCTCGTCGCGACCGGCGTCGGCCATGCCCTGGTGTCGGTCCATCGGCGACCACTACCCGGCTCCGGCGACGGCAGGCGTGGAGACGGACGTGGCACGCGCCACGTCGTCCGGCAACCGATCTCCCTCCGAGGGGTGAGGCGCGGATCAAGCAGGGGTCCCGAACCGCCGATCGCAGGACCGTGACCGAAGCAGCGGCAGCCGAACGCCGCGCCACCCGTGCGCCCCTCGGCGCACCCACCCGGCCAGGACTCCTGCGCCGGGTGCTCTCCGCGGTGCGCGACGGTCTCTACCGCCCGCTGGCCGGGGACGACGACCGGGTGGCCTACTGGCTCGGCCACGTGCGCATCGGCGTGATCGTCAGCGAGGTCGCGTGCTGGTCGGTCGTCGGGTACGTGCTCCTCACCGGCAGCCCCGGGCGGCACTCCTTTGCCATCTTGGCCGCACTCGCGCTCGTCATCGTCGCCTGCCCGTGCATCCTCCTGCTCCCGTTGAGCGCGATGATGCGCGACTCCCGCGGTCCCACCTTGTTCTACGTCTGGAGCTTGGCCGAGACGGCCGTCGTGGTCCTCGTGACACGACTCGACGGGGGGTCGTCCAGTCCGCTGGACGCGCTGCTCTTCCTCGCGCTCACCTACGCCGCGGTGGCCTACTCCCCGTACGGCGTCGTGGCCATGGGCAGCGTCATGACCCTCAGCTACCTGTTCGTCGTCGAGCTTCCTGGCGTCACCACGGCCGGCCTGTTCTTCATGGTGATCATGGGTTCCTTCACCCTGATCTGTGCCATGGCCTCGGCAAATTCATGGGCCATCTACGACCGCCAGGTCCTGCTGATCCGCACGCAGGAGACGCTTGCCTCGACCGACCCGCTGACCGGCATCCCGAACCGACGGGCGTACATGGAGCGCGTCGCTGCGGCCGTGAACGCCGCCGCGTGGGGTCACCAGACGGTCGTCTGCCTGGTCGACCTGGACGGCTTCAAGGCCGTCAACGACGTCGGTGGCCACGCGGCCGGCGACTACATGCTGAAGTCGGTGGCCACGGCCCTGGGCGGCGCGGTGCGGGAGACCGACACCGTCGCCCGCCTCGGCGGTGACGAGTTCGCCGTCCTGGCCGACGTCTCGGTGACCTTCTCCGGCGAGATGCTCGCCGAGCGGGTCCGCCAGGCCGTCGCGGCGGTCGGCGCCGCCTCCGGTGTGACCGCCAGCGTCGGCGTCGCCGAGGTCCAGCCCGGGGACGACGTCGAGGACCTCATGCACCGTGCGGACGCCGCCATGTACCGCTCGAAGAGCGCCGGCGGCAACCGGGTCACCGCGCTCGCCTGCTGACCCGCCCGGCTCTTGCTGCGCCGGCGCCGGGGGCGCAACCTGGCGGCATGGCGCGCAGCGGCACCACCCTCGGCACGGTCATCCGCTGGGACGAGGACCGGCACGGCGCGGTCATCGAGGCCTCCGAGCTCCCCGGCGACTGCTGGGCGGACGCGTCGGTGGTCGAGCACAGCACCACGGGCGCCGGAACGCTGCGCGCCGGCCAGGTCGTCGAGGTCGACTGGACCGAGCCAGGGGACAACGGACGGCCGTTCCGGGCGGTGCGCGTGGTTCCGCGGGAGGACCTGCAGGCCACCGTCGGCGGATGACTCTTCGGCCCCGGGCCACCCCTCATATCCGCGTCCGTCACTCTGAGTGACGAGAACCGGGTGATGGTCACTCAACTGGAACGAGGCGCTGACCAGCGGTCACACCCCGGACGGCCGGTCTCGCGATGCCGCGCCGAGCCCGGTGGACTCATCGGCGTACCCCGTGGTATTGCGCCTGACCAGCAGTAAGACGCATCACAGGTCACCTTCAGTCACATTCGAACCAACTGTCCCAACCGGGCTGGCGCGATGGGGCACCTATCGTGCAGACTGTTCGCAGGAGCCCTGCTCCGTCACTGCCGAATACAGCGCGTCACCGAGTCGCTTGGTCCGTAGGGGAAGACGAGACCAGTCGAGTCGATGGAGGTGCCCCGTGCAGCGACGGTCAACCCAGGGTGTCGTCTTCGTGCACGCGTGCCCGAAGGCGCTCTGCCAGCATGTCGAGTGGGCGCTTGAACGCGTCGTCGGCGCGCCGGTCTCCCTGTCGTGGGACGAACAGCCCGCGGCGCACGGTTCCTACCGTGCCGAGGTGGCATGGACAGGTTCGCCGGGAACAGGCGCCAGGCTGGTCGCTGCCCTGCGCGCGTGGCCGATGCTGCGCTTCGAGGTCACCGAGGAAGCCAGCCACGGCAACGACGGCGAGCGCATGTCGTACGTGCCGGGTCACGGCGTCTTCCGCGCTCCCACCAGCGCCAATGGCGACATCATGATCAGCGAGCAGCAGCTGCGGCACCTGGCCGCGACCGCCGGCTCCGCCGAGGCCTTCCGCCACGGCGTGGACGAGCTCCTCGGTGCGGCCTGGGACGCCGACCTCGAGGTCTACCGCCACGCCGGCGACGGCAGCCCGGTCACCTGGCTCCACCAGGTGGTCTGAGCTCATCACGATCTGAACACGACACTCCGCGGCGACTCGCGGAGTCGTCGTAGCCTGGGACCGGTCGTTCGGGCGCCGTCGGGGAAGCGGCGCCCGGACGACCATTTCTCGTAGCGACGCACTGGAGCGGCCCCGCGCACGGCCCCGCCGCGAGCGTGCGAGCGGTGGGGGGCACGGGGCCCTTGCTCAGAGCGGGATGTTGCCGTGCGCTCCGCGGCCCGGCGGGGCGTCGGACAGCGCGTCCACCAGCCGGCGCCGGGTGTGCGACGGCTGCACGACATCATCGACGACGCCGATCTCCAGCGCGCGGTGCACGCCTCCGGCGATCCGCTCGTGCTCCTCGGCCAGGCGGGCGTGCAGCGCCTCGCGCTCCCCGGGCGGCACCGCGGCCAGCTTCCTGCGGTGCAGGATGCCGACGGCGGCCTTGGCACCCATGACCGCGACCTCGGCGCCGGGCCACGCGAAGACCTTCGTCGCCCCGAGCGACCGGGCGTTCATCGCGATGTACGCACCGCCGTAGGACTTGCGGGTCACCAGCGTCACGCGGGGGACCACCGCCTCGGCGAACGCGTGCAGCAGCTTGGCGCCCCGCCGCACGACGCCGTCCCACTCCTGGCCGACGCCGGGCAGGTAGCCGGGCACGTCGACCAGGACGACCAGCGGGATGCCGAAGGCGTCGCACATCCGCACGAAGCGGGCCGCCTTCTCGGCCGAGGCGGAGTCCAGGCAGCCGCCGAGCCGCAGCGGGTTGTTGGCGATGACGCCGACCGTCCGCCCCGACATCCGGCCGAGGGTCGTCACGACGTTGGGCGCGAACCGCGGATGCAGCTCCAGCCCCGGCCCGTCGAGCACCCCGACCACCAGCGGCTTGACGTCGTAGGCGCGGTTCCGCTGTTCGGGCAGCAGGGCGGCGAGGTCGACGTCCGGCTCGTCGCCGAGCGGCCGGAACGTCCCCTGGGCGGCGAGCAGGTCGACCGCCGTCCGGGCCGTCGCGAGGGCCGCCTCCTCGGAGTCGGTCACCACGTGGACGACGCCGCTGCGCCGGCCGTGGGTGTCCGGCCCGCCGAGGCTCTCCATGTCCACGTCCTCGCCGGTCACCGAGCGGACGACGTCCGGACCGGTGACGAAGACGCGCCCGGCCGGACCCATGATCACGAGGTCGGTGAGCGCCGGCCCGTAGGCGGCGCCGCCGGCGGCCGGTCCCAGGACGACGGAGATCTGCGGGATGCGCCCCGACGCGCGCACCATCGCGGCGAACACCTCGCCGACGGCGTGCAGGGCGGTGACCCCCTCGGCCAGGCGGGCGCCGCCGGAGTGCCAGATGCCGACGGCCGGCATCCGCTCGCGCAGCGCCGTGTCGATGGCGTCGACGATGTGCAGGCAGCCGTCGACCCCCATGGCGCCGCCCATGACTGTGGCGTCGGTGCAGTAGGCGATGGCCGGGGTGCCCTGCACGGTGCCCCGCGCCGCGAGGACGCCCGAGGTGTCGCGGCCGGTCAGCGGCTGCATCGTCCCGTCGTCGAAGAACCGGGCGAGACGGTCCTCAGGGTTCCGCGGGTCGAGGGCAGGCGGGGGCGGCGCGGCCGAGACCGTCGTCAACAAGGGCCTCCAAGGTCCTGATCGTCAGGCCGTGGTGAAGACCAGGGCGATGTTGTGGCCGCCGAAGCCGAAGGAGTCGTTGACGGCGGCGCTGATGCTGGCGCGACGCGGTTCGGTGCGGACGATGTCGAGCGCCTGCACGGCGGCGTCGTCGTCCGGGTCGTCGAGGTTCGCCGTGGCGGGGACGATCTGCTCGCGCAGCGCCAGGATCGTGAACACCGACTCCAGCGCCCCGGCGGCACCCAGCAGGTGGCCCGTCTGGCTCTTGGTGGCGCTCACCAGCACGTGCTCCCCGAGCGAGGAGCGGATGGCCGCGGCCTCCGCCGTGTCGCCGACCGGCGTCGACGTGGCGTGGGCGTTGACGTGGCCGATGTCGGCGGGGCTGAGGCCGGCGTCGCGCAGCGCCGCGGTGATGGCGCGCGCCGCGCCCTCGCCCTCGGGGTGCGGGGCCACCAGGTCGTAGCCGTCGGCGGTGCCGGCGGCACCGGCCAGCCGGGCGTGGATGCGGGCGCCGCGCGCTCGGGCGGCGTCGCCGCGCTCGAGCACGATGCATGCCGCGCCCTCGCCCAGCACGAAGCCGTCCCGGCCCTTGTCGAACGGGCGGGAGGCCCGCTCCGGCTCGTCGTTGCGGGTGGACATGGCGCGCATCGCTGCGAAGCCGGCCATGGGCAGCGGGTGGACGCAGGCCTCGGTGCCGCCGACGAGGACGACGTCCGCGCGGTCGAACCGCAGCAGGTCCAGGCCCCAGCGGATCGCCTCGGCGCCGGACGCGCACGCGCTCACCGGGGCGTGGACGCCGCCCTTCGCGCCGACCGCCAGCCCCACGGCCGCGGCCGGGCCGTTGGGCATGAGCATGGGGATGGTGAAGGGGGAGACCCGCTTGGGGCCCTTCTCCTCCAGCACGTCGTCCTGACCGAGGAGCGTGAGCGCGCCACCGATGCCGGTGCCGATGACGACCGCGATGCGCAGGGGGTCGATGCCCGCCTCGCCGGCGCCGGAGTCCCGCCAGGCCTCCTCGGCGGCGATCACCGCGACCTGCTGGCTGCGGTCGAGCCGGCGGGCGCGGACGCGGTCGATCTGGTTGACAGGGTCCGAGGCGAGCCGCGCGACGAGCTGGGCCGGGTACTCCTTGATCCAGTCGTCGGTGATCCGGCTGACCCCCGACGTGCCGGCGAGCAGGGCGTCCCAGGTCGTGGCGACGTCCCCGCCGAGAGGCGTGGTGGCGCCGAGACCGGTGACGACGACGTCGGTGTCGGACGGGCTCATGACGTTTCCTCCTGCAGTGGTGGCCGGGTGACCGGGGTAAGGCCCCCCTGCAGGGGCCCGCCGCGAGCGTGCGAGCGGTGGGGGGCAGGGGGGTCCTTCGTCAGCCCTGGTTCTTCTCGATGAAGCTGATCGCGTCGCCGACCGTCTTGATGTTGCCGAGCTCGTCGTCGGGGATGGCAACGCCGAACTTGTCCTCGACGGCGGTGGCGATCTCGACCATCGACAGGGAGTCGACGTCGAGGTCGTCGGTGAACGACTTCTCGGGGGTGGCGTCGGCAGGCGTGACGCCGGCGACCTCCTCCAGGATCTCGGCCAGACCGGACTGGATCTCCTGGGTGCTGCTCACGCGGGTCCTCTCTCTCGGATGGGGCGGGCGGGGCCCGCCGACGTCCGGGACCGGGTGTCCCGGAGGGTTGTGGGTATCACGGAAGGACCAGTACCTGCCCGGCGAAGGTCAGGCCGGCGCCGTAGCCGAGGACGAGCGCCAGGTCGCCGGACTTGGCCTCGCCGGACTCCATGAGCGCGGTGAGCGCCAGCGGGATCGAGGCCGCCGAGGTGTTGCCCGACTGCACGATGTCGCGGGCGACGACGGTGGTCTCCGGGAAGCCGAGCCGCTTGGTCATCGACTCGACGATGCGCAGATTGGCCTGGTGGGGGGCGAACACGTCGATGTCGGCCGGTCCGACGCCGGCCCTCTCCATCGCCTCGACCAGGGTCTCGGTGAGCTTCGTCGTCGCCCAGCGGTAGACCGCCTGACCCGCCATGGTCATCGTCGAGCTGCCGGCGGCGATCTCGATGGCGTTGTACTGGTCGCCGTCGCTGCCCCAGGCGACCGGGCCGATGCCGGGCTCGTCGGAGGCGCCGACCACGGCCGCGCCGGCGCCGTCGGCGAAGATCACCGCCGTCGTCCGGTCCTCCAGGTTGGTGACGTCGGTGAGCCGTTCGACCCCGACGACCAGCGCGTTGCGCGAGGAGCCGGCGCGGATGTTGTCACTCGCGACGCCGAGCGCGTAGCAGAAGCCGGCGCAGCCCGCGTTGAGGTCGAAGGAGCCGGGGCGCGGCACGCCCAGCCGGTGGGCGACCTGCGGGCCGATGCCCGGGATCGGCGCGCGGAGGCTGGCGCTGGCGACGATGACGAGGTCGATCTCGTCGGGCGCGAGGCCGCTGGCCGCGAGCGCCTTGCCGCCGGCGGCGACGGCCATCTCGACGAGCGTCTCGTCCTCGGACGCCCAGCGGCGTTCGGCGATGCCGACGCGGCTCTGGATCCACTCGTCGTTGGTGTCCATCATCTGGGCGAGGTCGTCGTTGGTGACCCGACGGCGGGGCCGGTAGGAGCCGAGGCCGAGAATGCGTGCCCCCGGGGCACCGGTCGGCAGCTGAATGGTCATGCGCTGACCTCCGGGTAGAGACGGGCGATCGGATCTCCGGCGTCGACGAGGTCGCCGTCGTGGACGAGCCACTCCGCCAGTACCCCGCCGTAGGCCGCCGAGACGTGGACATCCTCGCGACGGCTGCGGATCGAGCCGAGCCGGCTGCCCGCGGGCAGCGAGCTGCCTTCCGGGACGTCGACCGGGCTGACCGTGCCTCGCACGGGGGCGACGACGAGCCGCCAGCCGAAGCCGAGCTCGCTCACGCTGCGCCCCCGAGCAGCTCACGGGCGCGGTCGAGGTCGGCCGGGGTGCTCAGCGCGAGGATCTCGACACCGGCGCCCTTCCACTCGCGCTTGGCGAGCCCGGCCAGCGCCCCGGCCGGCGGCAGCTCGATCACGGCGGTGACGCCGAGGTCGCGCATCGTGGCGAGACAGGAGTCGAAGCGCACGGGGCTGGTGACCTGGCTGACCAGGCGGCGCACGACCTCGGCCCCGGAGTCGATCGCTGTGCCGTCGGCGTTGGAGAGCAGCCGCCGGCTGGGATCGGCCGGTGTCAGACCGTCCACCCGGCCCGCCAGTTCCTCGCGCGCCGAGGCCATGTAGTCGGTGTGGAAGGCACCGGCCACCGAGAGCGGCATGATCCGCGCCTTCGCCGGGGGGTCGGCCTTCAGCGCCTCCAGGCCCTCGAGCGCGCCGGCGGCCACGACCTGGCCGGCGCCGTTCATGTTGGCCGGGCTGAGGCCGAGCTTGTCGATCGCGGCCAGCACCTCCTCGGGGTCGCCCCCGAGGACGGCCGACATCCCGGTCGGCGTCTGCGCGCACGCGGCGGCCATCGCCCGGCCGCGGGCGGCGGTCAGCGCGATCGCCTCCTCGGCGGTCAGCACGCCGGCGAGGGCGGCGGCCGTGAGCTCTCCGACGCTGTGCCCGGTGATCACGACGTCGTCGCGCGGCGGTGCGCCGGGCTCCGGGAGGACGCCGAGCTCCCCGGCCACGAACAGGCTCATCGCGACGACGAGGGGCTGGGTGACCGCGGTGTCCTTGATCGCCTCGGCGTCGCCCGTGGTGCCCAGGGTCAGCAGGTCGGCGTCGGCGATGTCGCCGGCCCGGCGGAAGAAGGACTCCGCGCCCGGGAGATCGAGCCAGTCGGTGAGCATTCCGGGTTTCTGCGCACCCTGTCCGGGGGCGAGTACGGCCAGCACCCCTTCACCGTGCCAGTGATCATCGGTCGGCGGGCGGTCGAGCGGCACGAAAGCACACGGCTGATCTTTGTGAGAACCCTCCAAAGGCGGGCCCCCGTCACGGCTCGTTCACGCATTCCAGTGGTGGACTCCACACCGCACGACGGGCCGGAGCTGCTATGGCGCTCAGTGCCAGAGGGAGCGGTCGCGGTCGAGCTGGGCGAGGGCGAGCGCCACCTGCAGCGTCCAGCTGCCCCGGGGATCGGTGGCCGACAGCCCGGTCAGGTCGGCGGCCCGTTTCAGGCGGTACCGGACCGTGTTCGGGTGCACGAAGATGGCCCGCGCGCTGGCCTCCAGGTTGCCTCCGCTGTTGAGCACGGCGCGCACCGTCTCGAGCACCTCGCCCCCTGCCGCCGCCAGCGGTGCGGCGACCCGGTCGTGCAGCGCGGCGCGGGCCAGCGGGTCGCCGTTCAGCGCGCGCTCGGCCAGCAGTGCGTCCGCCGCCACCGGGCGGGGGGCTTCCGGCCAGGCACGGGCGGCACGCAGCCCGGCCAGCGCGACGGCCGCCGACTCGCCCGCCCGGCCCAGCCCGTCGACGACCGGCCCGGTCACCACCGGGCCGTCGCCGAACTCGTCGCTGACCCGCTCGGCCACGCCCTCGAGGTCGTCGTGCCGCCCGAGCACGACGACCAGCTGCTCGGCGTGCACGCCGACGAGCACCTCGGTGGACAGCGAGCGCGCCGTCCGCCGGACCGCCGCGTGCGGGTCGTCCACCCCGGACGGCGTCGCACCCACCACGACCACCACCGGGGTGTTCGTGGCCCAGCCGAGGGCGGCGGCCCGCCCGGACAGCTCCTCGGACCGCTCGCCGCGGACGAGGGCGTCGACGACCAGCGCCTCCAGGCGCGCGTCCCAGGCGCCGCGGTTCTCCGCGAAGCTCGCGTAGATGTGCGCGGTGGCGAAGGCGACCTCGCGGCTGAACTGGAGGACGGCGAGGTGCAGCGCGTCCTCGTCGCCGGGCTCCGCCACCGTGCGCACGTGGTCCTCCAGCACGTCGACGGTGACCCGGATCAGGTCGACGGTCTGCTTCAGGGCGACCACCCGGACAAGCTCTCGAGGCGCGGCACCGAACACGTCCCCGGTCAGGGTCGGCGGGCGCCCGGGGTTGCGGCACCAGTCGACCAGCGAGGCGATGCCGGCCTGCGCGACGAGGGTGACCCAGGAGCGCCGGTCGGCCGGCATGGCGCGGAACCAGGACAGCTCGTCGTCCATCCGGGCCACGGCCTGGGTGGCCAGCGACCCCGACGAGCGCTCCAGCCGCCGCAGCGTGGCCTCGGTCGGCGGGCGGTGACTCACCCGGCTCCTCACGCCGTCAGCGTGTCACGCGAACCGGCGTCGGGGAGAGTGGTGCGGTGAACGTTCCCCCGGACGGCGACGCCACCCTCATCCGGAGGCGGGCGGCGGGTGCGGTCCCGGCGGCGGTGATCAGCGCTGCGTCCTGCCTGGTGCTCCTGGCCCTGCTCGGCGCCGGGGTGCGGGCCGGCTTCGGTCCGCAGCTTCGCCTGGACGCCACCGTCAGCGAGGCGCTCTACGTCGGCGACGACCGTGCCGGCGGGTTCGGCGCGCTGCTGGAGGTGCTCACCGCCCCGGGCTCGTGGTGGTTCCGCGCCCTGGTCTTCCTCCCCGTGCTCGTGCTGCTGCTGCGCCGGCGGCTCTGGTGGACGGCGGGGTGGATGGCGGCCGCGGTGGTGCTCGTCGGCCCGCTGACGACGCTGCTCAAGGAGTACTTCGGCCGCGTGCGCCCCGAGTTCGCCGAGGGCGGCGCGCGCCTGGACTCGTTGAGCTACCCGAGCGGGCATGCGTCCGGGATCGCGACGCTGGTGTCCGTCGGGCTCATCCTCGCCTGGCCGCTCCTGGCCGCCCGCGCGCGGCACTGGGCCCTGGCCGGCGGGGTGCTGCTCGTCCTGCTCGTCGGACTCACCCGGATGTGGCTCGGCGTCCACTTCCTGTCCGACGTCATCGGCGGCTGGTCGCTCGGGGTCGCCTGGTCGCTGGTCACCGCCCTGGTGTTCGGTGCCTTCGCCGAGGGCCGGGCAGCGCTGCGGCCGACGTCGTGACGGGGCTGGAGCAACGCGTCGTCCTGGCGCCGGACGACGGATCCCTCGGCCCGCTGCTGCGGATCGCCGACGACCGGCTCGATCCGGGGGCCGGTTACGGGCGGCACGAGCACCGGGCCGTGGACGTCGTCGCCGTCGTCCTCGGCGGGTCGCTGCACCACCGGTGGGACGGCGACGTGCCCCTGGCCGCCGGTGACGTCGCCGTGCTGCGCGCGGGCACGGGGCTGGACCACGACGAGGTGGCCGGGGACGACGGAGCGCGGGTGCTGCAGTGCTACCTGCGCAGTGCCGAGCCGGCCGCCGCGCCCCGGCACGAGGTGCACCGCGCGGCCTCGGGCTGGCTCGACCTCGGCCGCCCGGACGCGCGGCTGTGGCTGGGTCGCATCGGGCCGGGGGACGCCGTCCCGGCCGGCCTGCTGGTGCTGCGCGGCGCCGACCGCGTGCTGGTCGAGCAGCAGCCCGGCCGCGAGGTCCAGGACCCGGGGCTGGCCCTGGTCTGGCAGCTGGAGACCGCCCGGCCGGCCTGGGCGGACTGACCGGCACGATCGGTCAGGAATCGAGAAGCGCCGGGTCGAGGCTCGTCCCTAGCCTTGTCGCGACAGGTCGGCGACCGCGCCGGACCTCCGATCGCCGAAGGGAGCGGGACATGCCCACGAAGAACACGACCCGGGAGTCCGCCGGCTTCACCGCCGAGGAGCGAGCCGCGATGAAGGAGCGCGCCGCCGAGCTCCGCGCCGAGGGGAAGAAGGGCGCCAAGAAGGCCGATGGCCTGACGGCCGTCCTGGACGCGATCGCGGCGATGGCACCGGAGGACCGTGCGCTCGCCGAGCGGGTGCACGTGGCGGTGACCGCGACCGCCCCCGAGCTGTCGCCGAAGACCTGGTACGGCATGCCTGCGTACGCCGACGCCGACGGCAAGGTCGTCGTCTTCTTCCAGGATGCGGGCAAGTTCAAGGCCAGGTACTCGACTCTCGGTTTCAACGACGCGGCGACGCTCGACGACGGCGACTTCTGGCCGACGTCCTTCGCGCTCAGGGGTTGGAGCCCCGAGGTGGAGAAGAAGGTCGTCGGGCTGGTGGCAGCCGCCATCTCCTGACCCGTGCCGACCCGGCGGCGAGCGGGCCCGGTCGGTCGTGCGTCAGAGTGGGGGGATGCCGACCAGCGCCGCCGATCTGCTCTCCGCCGCCTACAACGACGCCGACCGGACGATCGACCTGCGCCGCCGCCTGCACCGGCACCCCGAGGTAGGGCTGCACCTGCCGCGCACCCAGGAGCTGGTGCTGGAGGCCCTCGCCGACCTGCCGGTCGACGTGACGACGGGGAAGTCGACCACCTCGGTGGTCGGCGTCCTGCGCGGCGCCCGGCCCGGCCCCACCTACCTGCTGCGCGCCGACATGGACGCGCTGCAGGTGCACGAGGACACCGGGCTGCCCTTCGCGTCCGAGGTGCCCGGCGCCATGCACGCCTGCGGGCACGACACCCACGTGGCGATGCTGCTCGGCGCGGCCCGGCTGCTGGCCGAGCGCCGCGACGACCTCACCGGCCAGGTCGTGTTCATGCTCCAGCCGGGCGAGGAGGGGCTGCACGGCGCCCGCTACATGCTCGAGGAAGGCCTGCTCGAGGTCGTGCCGGAGGCCCCGGTCAGCGGCGCGTTCGCCATGCACACGATCTCGAACATGGTCAGCGGCAGCGTCAACGTGCGGCCCGGGCCGATGATGGCGGCGGCCGACCAGTGGCGGATGACGGTCCGCGGTCGCGGCGGCCATGCGTCCATGCCGCACAGCGCCGCCGACCCTGTTCCCGTGGCGGCCGAGATCGTCCTCGCCCTGCAGTCGATGGTCACCCGCCGCGTCGACGTCTTCGACCCGGCCGTGGTGACCGTGGCCCACATCGAGGCCGGCTCGCGCGACAACGTCATCCCCGACTCGGTGTTCCTCGAGGGGACGATCCGCACGCTGTCGCCCGAACGACGGCGCGACGTCGTGGACGCCGTCCAGCGGGTGGCCACCCACGTCGCAGCGGCGCACGAGATGACGCTGGAGTGGGAGCACATCGCGGGCTATCCCGTGACCGTGAACGACGCAGGGGTGGCCGCGCAGGTGCTCGAGACGGCGGCCGAGCTGCTGGGGGAGCGGGCCACCGCGCTGATGCCGGCGCCGGTCATGGGGGCCGAGGACTTCTCCTACGTACTGCAGCGGGTGCCAGGTGCGATGGCGTTCCTGGGCGCGTGCCCACCCGGCCTCGAGCCGGGGAGCGCGCCGGCGAACCACTCCAACCTCGTGGTCTTCGACGAGGAGCCGCTGCCGGCGGGGGTCGCGTTGTACGCCCAGATGGCGCTGCGGGCGCTCGCCTGAGCAGGACGGCGTCCTCCCGCTAGGCGCAGGCCCGTCGGACCAGGAGCGTGTCGCAGACGCGGGACTCGACGTCGTCGTCGCCGTCCTCGATCCGGCGCAGCAGCAGGTCGACCATGAGCGCGGTCATGTCGCCCAGCGGCTGGGCCACCGTGGTGAGCGGGGGGTCGCAGGTCTGCGCCGGCACCGCGAGGCGCGCTGAGCCGGACGACGCGGATCAGACCAGCGCGACGACGTCGTCCGCGCAGCCCCAGGACAGGGTGACGCCCGATCCGCCGTGCCCGTAGCAGGCGATCACCGGGCGGCCGTCGACCAGCGTCCGGTCCAACCGCACGGTGGGGCGGGCCGGCCGCAGGCCGACGGCCCGGGACAGCACCGGCGCCCCGCGCAGCTCGGGCACCAGCGAGCAGGCGCGCTCGAGGATCGCCCGCTCCACCTCGGGGTCGGGCTCGCGGCCGGTCGCCCCCGCGACGGCGGTGCCGCCGACCACGACGTCGTCCCCGCGCGGCACGACGTAGGTGAGGCCGGCGGGGTTGTCCTCGTCCAGGAGCCAGCCGGGAAGCCCGGGATCGGCCAGCCGCACGACCTGGCCCTGCACCGGCACGCCGGTGTCGTCGTCCAGGAGCGGACCGGACCGGAGCCCCGCGGCGACGACCAGCACGTCACCGGGGACGGCGGAGAGCCGGTCGACCTGCGTGGTCACCACCTCCACCCCGGCGGACCGGCAGGCGGCGAGCAGCCAGGTCAGGTAGCGCCGCATGTCGACGACCGGCAGCGTGCACCGGGTGCCGGCCGGAGCTCCGGCGGGGAGCTCGTCGGGCGTCGCGGGGCGGTGCCCGACCACGGCCTCGCCCCACCACAGATCCGGTTCGGGCGTGCGGTGCACGACGGTGCCGGGCAGGAGGCGGACGCCGGTCGCCTCGTCGTCCGCCAGGTCCGTGAGGACGGTGAGCGTCCGGGCGCCCCAGCGCAGGACGGACTCGGCCGGGAACGCGCGGTACGGGAACCAGAGCGCGGCCGCGACCGCCGACGTCGTGTCGGCGACCGCGTCCGCGGCGCGCACCTCGACGGTGTGCCCGGCCCGCGCCAGTTGCAGCGCGCAGGTCAGGCCGACGACCCCGCCGCCGACGACGGTGACCCGGGCGGACCGGCCACCGTCGTCAGCCACGGCTAGGTCGCGGGGCTGTCGTCGGACCGCTCCTCCGCCGGCGCGGCCCGCACGTCACGGACCTGGTACTTCTCGACCGCCTGGCTGACGACCGAGCGGTCGACGTGACCCCAGTCGGCGAGCGACGCCAGCGTGCGGACGACGATCGACTCGGCGTCCACGTGGAAGTACCGGCGCAGGGCCGGACGGGTGTCGGAGAGCCCGAACCCGTCGGTGCCGAGGGACTGCATCCCGTGCGGGGCGTACGGCGCGATCAGGTCGGGGACGGCGCGCATCCAGTCCGACACGGCGATGACCGGCCCCTGCGCCTCCTGCAACCGGGAGGTGACGAAGGGCACCTGCGGCTCCTCCTCCGGGTGCAGGAGGTTGTGCTCGGCGACCTCGTCGGCCTGCCGGCGCAGCTGGCCCCAGGACGTCACCGACCACACGTCGGCCGAGACGTTCCAGTCGTTCGCCAGCAGCTCCTGGGCGCGCATCGCCCACGGCACCGCGACCCCGGACCCCAGGATCTGCGCCTTCGGGCCATCGAGCTCCGGCCCCTCGGCGTAGCGGTACATGCCCGCGAGCAGGCCCTTCACGTCGAGGTCCTCCGGCTCGGCCGGCTGGCTGATCGGCTCGTTGTAGACGGTCAGGTAGTACATGACGTCGGGGGAGCGGTGCCCGCCCAGCGGGCCGCCGTGGTCCTCGCCGTACATGCGGACCAGCGCGTCCTTGGTGATGTGGGCGACCTCGTAGGAGAACGCGGGGTCGTAGGACACGACCGCGGGGTTGGTGTGCGCCAGTAGCAGCGAGTGCCCGTCCTCGTGCTGGAGGCCCTCCCCGTTCAGCGTCGTCCGCCCGGCGGTGGCGCCGAGGACGAAGCCCCGGGTCATCTGGTCCGCCGCTGCCCAGAACCCGTCGCCGGTCCGCTGGAACCCGAACATCGAGTAGAAGATGTAGATCGGGATCATCGGCTCGCCGTGGGTGGCGTAGGAGCTGCCGACGGCGGTGAACGAGGCCGTGGAGCCGGCCTCGTTGATGCCCTCGTGCAGGATCACGCCCGACGTGGACTCCTTGTAGGCCAGCATCAGCTCCCGGTCGACGGAGGTGTAGCGCTGTCCCGCCGGGTTGTAGATCTTGTGCGACGAGAAGAGGGCGTCCAGGCCGAAGGTGCGGGCCTCGTCGGGGATGATCGGCACGAAGCGCGGGCCGAGCTCCTTGTCCTTGAGCAGCTCCTTGAGCAGGCGGACGAACGCCATCGTCGTCGCCACCTCCTGCTTGCCGGAGCCCTTCTTGAGGATGTCCAGCGCCTTGTCGTCCGGTGCCTTGAGCTGCTTGAACTCCGACCGCCGGCGTGGGACGGCGCCCCCGAGCTGCCGGCGCCGCTCGAGCATGTACTCGAGCTCGTCGGAACCGGGCTCCGGCTTGTAGTAGGGCGGCAGGGTCTTGTCCAGCGCCTCGTCCGGGATGTCCAGGTAGAGCCGGTCGCGGAAGAGCTTGAGATCCTCGGCGGTCAGCTTCTTCATCTGGTGCGTGGAGTTGCGGCCCTCGAAGTGGCTGCCCAGCGTCCAGCCCTTGATGGTCTTGGCGAGGATGACCGTCGGCTGGCCCTTGTGCTCCTGGGCCGCCTTGAACGCCGCGTAGACCTTGCGGTAGTCGTGGCCGCCGCGGGACAGCCCCCAGATCTCCTTGTCGCTCATGCCCTCGACGAGCTTGCGCGTGCGCGGGTCGCGGCCGAAGAAGTGCTCGCGGACGAAGGCGCCGTCCTCGGCCTTGTAGGTCTGGTAGTCGCCGTCCGGCGTCTGGTTCATGAGGTTGACCAGGGCGCCGTCGCGGTCGGCGGCCAGCAGGGCGTCCCACTCGCGGCCCCAGATCACCTTGATCACGTTCCAGCCGGCGCCGCGGAAGAACGACTCCAGCTCCTGGATGACCTTGCCGTTGCCGCGCACCGGGCCGTCGAGGCGCTGCAGGTTGCAGTTGACGACGAAGGTGAGGTTGTCCAGCTCCTCGCGCGCGGCCAGACCGATCGCGCCGAGCGACTCGGGCTCGTCCATCTCGCCGTCGCCGAGGAAGGCCCAGACGTGCTGGTCGGAGGTGTCCTTGATGCCGCGGCCGTGCAGGTAGCGGTTGAACCGCGCCTGGTAGATGGCGTTGAGCGGGCCCAGGCCCATCGAGACGGTGGGGAACTCCCAGAAATCGGGCATGAGGCGCGGGTGCGGGTAGGAGGACAGGCCCCCGCCGGGGTGGCTGACCTCCTGGCGGAACCCGTCGAGCTGCTGCTCGGTCAGCCGGCCCTCGAGGAACGCGCGCGCGTAGATGCCGGGGGAGGCGTGCCCCTGGAACCAGATCTGATCGCCGCCGCCGGGGTGGTCCTTGCCCCGGAAGAAGTGGTTGAACCCGACCTCGTACAGCGAGGCGGAGCTCGCGTAGGAGGAGATGTGCCCACCGACGGCGATCCCGGGCCGCTGCGCCCGGTGCACCATGATCGCGGCGTTCCACCGGATGTAGGCGCGGATGCGTCGCTCGACGTCCTCGTTGCCGGGGAACCACGGCTCTCGCTGCGGCGGGATCGTGTTGATGTAGTCGGTGCTGCGCAGCGACGGCACGCCGACCTGCTGCTCCCGGCTGCGCTCGAGCAGCCGCAGCATCAGGTAGCGGGCGCGCTCGCGGCCCGCGTGCCCGACGACGGCATCGAGGGAGTCCAGCCACTCCTGCGTCTCGTCGGGGTCGATGTCCGGAAGCTGGCTCGGCAACCCGTCGGTGATGACCGCGCGGGGGGCGGCTGGTTCGCGGGCGGGGTCGCCGTCCGTCTGCTGCGGTGCGCTCATGTCTCCATCGTCTCCCGTCGGGGTCACCGGCGTCACGCCTACCGGCCGGTTGTGTGCCGAGTCGTGCGTGCTCGCCCGATCGTCCTCCCACCAGGCGTTGTCCGCCGCACGCGGCTTGCGTCCGGCCCGCCATGCCCTACGCTTCCGCCAGCGGTCGCTCGCTGGAACGGGCTCCGCACCGCACGCCCTGCCGCCACGGCCTGGCGGCGGCTGCCGGCAAGGACGAGAGGGGTGACATGACCAGGCTGCGGGGAGCGCTCCCGCCGGTCGTGTCCGTCCTGAGCCACGTGATCCCGGCAGACGACGCGGATCCGGCACTGTGACGCGTCCGCGCGCATTCGGCGCCCCGACAGGGCACCATCCAACCGACGGCCGGTCAGCAGCAGGCCAACCCACGGAGGAGCAGCAGGGATGAGCGTCGACAGCGCCGGCATGGCGGCCCGGCTGGGCATCAAGCCGGGCATGGTCGTGCAGGAGCTCGGCTGGGACGAGGACGCCGACGAGGACCTGCGCGACGCGATCATCGAGGTGTCCGGCGGCGAGATGGTCGACGAGGACACCGACGAGGTGGCCGACGTCGTGATCCTCTGGTGGCGGGAGGACGACGGCGACCTGTTCGACGCCCTCACCGACGCGATCACCTCCCTCGCCGACGACGGCGTGGTGTGGCTGCTGGTCCCGAAGTCCGGTCGCCCCGGGCACGTGGAGCCCGGTGACGTCACCGAGGTGGCCCCGACCGCGGGCCTCTCGCAGACGAGCAGCATCTCCGCGGCCAAGGACTGGTCCGGCATCCGCCTGGTGACCCCCAAGGCGGCCCGCTCCCGCCGCTGAGGCACGATCGGGGCATGACGATCTCCGTCGGCGACAGCGCCCCCGAGTTCAGCCTCCCCGACCAGGACAAGCAGGTCGTGTCCCTCGCGGAGCTGCGCGGTACCCCTGTTCTGCTGGTCTTCTACCCCTTCGCCTTCTCCGGTCTGTGCACCGGCGAGCTGTGCCAGCTGCGCGACGAGCTGGCCGAGTACACCGACGCCGGGGTGAGGGTGCTGGCGATCAGCACCGACCCTGTGTTCAGCCTCAAGGCCTTCCGCGAGAAGGAGGGCTTCGAGTTCCCGCTGCTGAGCGACTTCTGGCCGCACGGGGCGACCGCCCAGGCCTACGGCGCCTTCAACGAGAAGGCGGGCATGGCCCTGCGTGCGACGTTCCTGGTCGACGCGGAGGGGAAGGTCGCCTTCGCCGAGGTCAACTCGCCCGGTGACGTGCGCGAGCAGTCCGGTTGGAAGCAGGCGGTGTCCGAACTGGACGACGAGGCCGCCGCCTGAGCCTGGTCGGGACCGGGCTCGGGGCACATACCCTGAGCCCGCCGGGCGCGTAGCTCAGCGGTAGAGCTCTCGCCTTACAAGCGAGCGGTCGCAGGTTCGAACCCTGCCGCGCCCACCTGTGCCCCCGCTGACCGCCGCGATGCGCATCGCGGCGGTCATGGACGCCCGCGAAACCGCCACCATCCGCATCGCGGTGGGAATCAACGACCTCGACGCTCGGCGCGAGTGCTCGGTGGCAACGCTGTCGCCATCAGGCGGGGATGGCGGCGCCGGAGCCTTCGCGGCTCCAAGTGGCGGTTCCTGCACGAGCCGGCGGTGGTCTCCGGCGTCCGCGTGGTGGCTCCCGATCGCCCCGATACGGGGGAGTGACCCGATGCCGGGCGGTGCCACGTTCACCGGGTACGCCGACGACCTCCGTCAACTCCAGCCGGTTGATCGAGATTCCCGGGGCCGCCCACCTGTTCACGCTCGAGCGCGCGAACTGATCCTCGAGTCCGTCGTCAGCTGAGCGCAGCCAGGCGCTCCACCGCCGCGATCCTCAGGCGGCGGAGGTGGTCGCCACCGGGTCGCAGGGCGTGGGGACGGCGGGCTTCGGGAACGCCGGGCGCAGGAACCGCGGCGCCTTGAACGGCTTCCAGGTGCCCTCGGGCTGCGCCAGCCGGTCGGCGATGGCCCAGATCGCTGCGGGGTGGTGGCCGAGGCCGAGGTGGCTGGCCATGACGGCGATGTTCTCGCAGCGCTCGCCGGGGGTGTCCAGACAGGTCTGCCAGTGGACGATGCCGTCGTAGTGCGAGTAGATCGAGCTCGCCGGCACCGGCAGCGGCGTCGTCTCCGACTCCAGCGGCAGCGTGCGGTGCTCCACGTGCAGGTGCGAGTAGCGGTCGAACACCTTCGTCGCCCGGCTCTGGCTGTGGCGGGCCAGGCGGAACGGGCTGCCGAGGGTGACGACCTGGCGTACCGACTCCGGCGTCCGGCGGGCCAGGTCGCGGGCGAAGATGCCGCCGAGGCTCCAGCCGATGAGGGTGACCGGCTTGCCGTGCTTGTCCGACAGGTGGCTCACCAGGTCGCGCATCCCGGTGACGCAGGCAGCGGTCGGGCCGATGTTGCGGCCCAGGCCCCAGCCGTGGACGTCGTAGCCGAGCCGGCGCAGCACCGCGCGCAGTGCCCGGGTGGAGACGTCGTCGGCGAGGAGGCCGGGGAGCACGAGGACGGGGTGGCCGTCGCCGCGGGGGAGGCTGGGCATCAGGGGGCGGGCGGCGAGGTAGAGGCCGTAGTCCGCGACGGCCCTGCCCGGCTCACTGAGGTAGAGCGGGAGTGCGGGCCCGTCGTCCTGCCGTCGTGCCACTTCTGCCTCCCGCTGCCGAACCTTTGGTACCGACGTGTACCAAGATGGGGCCTGGCTCACACGTCGGTGGTTGAACTCGCAGGCACATGTTGCCGAATTGTGTCCTGCGTCATATGAGCCGTTCACGTTCCGCCTGCAGAGGCGGCTCGGCGTGACGGCCCTGCGGCGGTTCGATCACCGGCGTGTAACCGTGGACAGCAGCACACAGGACGACGAGAGGGACGACGAGGCATGACCGAGACGCAGCGGGACACCTTCGGTGAGAGCCGGACGGTCGATCTCGGTGGCCCTGTCCACTACGTCGACTTCGGCGGACCCGAGCAGGCGCCGACGGTGGTGCTCGTGCACGGCCTGGGCGGCTCGCACCTGAACTGGGACCTCTTCGCGCCGCTGATGCGCCCGCACGCCCGCGTCCTGGCGCTCGACCTGCCCGGCTTCGGCCGCAGCGAGCCCGGCGACCGCAGGACGACGGTGCACGACAACGTCAAGGTCCTCGACCGCTTCCTGCGCGAGGTGGCCGGCACGCCGGTGGTCCTCGTGGGCAACTCGATGGGCGGGATGATCTCCATCCTGCAGACCGCCGGGTCCCCGGAGACGGTCAACGGCCTGGTGCTCCTCGACGCCGCCGTCCCCGGGCCACGCCGGGCGCTCGACCCGCTGGTGGCCGTCACCTTCGCCGTCTACGCGGTACCGGTGCTGGGGGAGCGGTTCCTCAGGCTCCGGCGGAGGCGCACGACCCCACTGCGCCACGTCCGCGACATGCTCCGGCTGTGCGGCGTCGACCCGGACGCGCTGCCCCCGTCGACTATCGACCGCTCCATCTCGCTCATCGAACAACGCGAGGACGTCGCGGGAATGGACCGGGCGTTCCTGTCGGCCACCCGGTCGCTGCTGCGCCTGCTCGTCGACCCGCGCAGCTACCGGCGGTCGATGGCGTCGATCGACGTCCCCGTGCTGCTGGTGCAGGGCGACAAGGACCGGCTCGTGCCGGTGGCCGCCGCGCGCGACATCGCCGAGCGCCATCCCGAGTGGGAGTACCTCGAGCTGCCCGGCGTCGGGCACGTGCCGCAGCTGCAGGTGCCCGACCGGCTGGCGACGAAGGTCATCGCCTGGCTCGAGGCGACCGCGTCGGCCCGCGCGTCGGCCTGACGAGGAGTCAGAGGCTGGCCCGCAGCTCGGTCTTCAGGACCTTGCCGCTGCCGCCCTTCGGCAACTCGTCGAGGACGACGACCTCGCGCGGGTACTTGTAGGCGGCCAGCCGCTCCTTGCAGAACGCGACGACCTCGTCCGGCGTCGCGCTCGTCCCGTTCTTCAGCGCGATGAAGAACGGGACGACGACGGCTTCTTCTACATCGTCGACCGCAAGAAGGACCTGGTGATCCGCGGCGGGTTCAACGTCTACCCGCGCGAGATCGAGGAGGTGCTGCACGAGCACCCCGCCGTCCTGGAGGCCGCGGTGATCGGCCGACCCGACGACCGCCTCGGTGAGGAGGTGGTCGCCTTCATCGCGCTGAAGAACGGGACGAGCGCGACGCCGGACGAGGTCGTCGCGTTCTGCAAGGAGCGGCTGGCCGCCTACAAGTACCCGCGCGAGGTCGTCGTCCTCGACGAGTTGCCGAAGGGCGGCAGCGGCAAGGTCCTGAAGACCGAGCTGCGGGCCAGCCTCTGACTCCTCGTCAGGCCGACGCGCGGGCCGACGCGGTCGCCTCGAGCCAGGCGATGACCTTCGTCGCCAGCCGGTCGGGCACCTGCAGCTGCGGCACGTGCCCGACGCCGGGCAGCTCGAGGTACTCCCACTCGGGATGGCGCTCGGCGATGTCGCGCGCGGCGGCCACCGGCACGAGCCGGTCCTTGTCGCCCTGCACCAGCAGCACGGGGACGTCGATCGACGCCATCGACCGCCGGTAGCTGCGCGGGTCGACGAGCAGGCGCAGCAGCGACCGGGTGGCCGACAGGAACGCCCGGTCCATTCCCGCGACGTCCTCGCGTTGTTCGATGAGCGAGATGGAGCGGTCGATAGTCGACGGGGGCAGCGCGTCCGGGTCGACGCCGCACAGCCGGAGCATGTCGCGGACGTGGCGCAGTGGGGTCGTGCGCCTCCGCCGGAGCCTGAGGAACCGCTCCCCCAGCACCGGTACCGCGTAGACGGCGAAGGTGACGGCCACCAGCGGGTCGAGCGCCCGGCGTGGCCCGGGGACGGCGGCGTCGAGGAGCACCAGGCCGTTGACCGTCTCCGGGGACCCGGCGGTCTGCAGGATGGAGATCATCCCGCCCATCGAGTTGCCCACGAGGACCACCGGCGTGCCGGCCACCTCGCGCAGGAAGCGGTCGAGGACCTTGACGTTGTCGTGCACCGTCGTCCTGCGGTCGCCGGGCTCGCTGCGGCCGAAGCCGGGCAGGTCGAGCGCCAGGACGCGGGCGTGCGGGCGCATCAGCGGCGCGAAGAGGTCCCAGTTCAGGTGCGAGCCGCCCAGGCCGTGCACGAGCACCACCGTCGGCGCCTGCTCGGGTCCGCCGAAGTCGACGTAGTGGACAGGGCCACCGAGATCGACCGTCCGGCTCTCACCGAAGGTGTCCCGCTGCGTCTCGGTCATGCCTCGTCGTCCCTCTCGTCGTCCTGTGTGCTGCTGTCCACGGTTACACGCCGGTGATCGAACCGCCGCAGGGCCGTCACGCCGAGCCGCCTCTGCAGGCGGAACGTGAACGGCTCATATGACGCAGGACACAATTCGGCAACATGTGCCTGCGAGTTCAACCACCGACGTGTGAGCCAGGCCCCATCTTGGTACACGTCGGTACCAAAGGTTCGGCAGCGGGAGGCAGAAGTGGCACGACGGCAGGACGACGGGCCCGCACTCCCGCTCTACCTCAGTGAGCCGGGCAGGGCCGTCGCGGACTACGGCCTCTACCTCGCCGCCCGCCCCCTGATGCCCAGCCTCCCCCGCGGCGACGGCCACCCCGTCCTCGTGCTCCCCGGCCTCCTCGCCGACGACGTCTCCACCCGGGCACTGCGCGCGGTGCTGCGCCGGCTCGGCTACGACGTCCACGGCTGGGGCCTGGGCCGCAACATCGGCCCGACCGCTGCCTGCGTCACCGGGATGCGCGACCTGGTGAGCCACCTGTCGGACAAGCACGGCAAGC
Organism: Blastococcus sp. CT_GayMR20; assembly: GCF_004570345.1. Next base: position 23,148 of record NZ_SPQM01000024.1, read on the forward strand.
CGGTCACCCTCATCGGCTGGAGCCTCGGCGGCATCTTCGCCCGCGACCTGGCCCGCCGGACGCCGGAGTCGGTACGCCAGGTCGTCACCCTCGGCAGCCCGTTCCGCCTGGCCCGCCACAGCCAGAGCCGGGCGACGAAGGTGTTCGACCGCTACTCGCACCTGCACGTGGAGCACCGCACGCTGCCGCTGGAGTCGGAGACGACGCCGCTGCCGGTGCCGGCGAGCTCGATCTACTCGCACTACGACGGCATCGTCCACTGGCAGACCTGTCTGGACACCCCCGGCGAGCGCTGCGAGAACATCGCCGTCATGGCCAGCCACCTCGGCCTCGGCCACCACCCCGCAGCGATCTGGGCCATCGCCGACCGGCTGGCGCAGCCCGAGGGCACCTGGAAGCCGTTCAAGGCGCCGCGGTTCCTGCGCCCGGCGTTCCCGAAGCCCGCCGTCCCCACGCCCTGCGACCCGGTGGCGACCACCTCCGCCGCCTGAGGATCGCGGCGGTGGAGCGCCTGGCTGCGCTCAGCTGACGACGGACTCGAGGATCAGTTCGCGCGCTCGAGCGTGAACAGGTGGGCGGCCCCGGGAATCTCGATCAACCGGCTGGAGTTGACGGAGGTCGTCGGCGTACCCGGTGAACGTGGCACCGCCCGGCATCGGGTCACTCCCCCGTATCGGGGCGATCGGGAGCCACCACGCGGACGCCGGAGACCACCGCCGGCTCGTGCAGGAACCGCCACTTGGAGCCGCGAAGGCTCCGGCGCCGCCATCCCCGCCTGATGGCGACAGCGTTGCCACCGAGCACTCGCGCCGAGCGTCGAGGTCGTTGATTCCCACCGCGATGCGGATGGTGGCGGTTTCGCGGGCGTCCATGACCGCCGCGATGCGCATCGCGGCGGTCAGCGGGGGCACAGGTGGGCGCGGCAGGGTTCGAACCTGCGACCGCTCGCTTGTAAGGCGAGAGCTCTACCGCTGAGCTACGCGCCCGGCGGGCTCAGGGTATGTGCCCCGAGCCCGGTCCCGACCAGGCTCAGGCGGCGGCCTCGTCGTCCAGTTCGGACACCGCCTGCTTCCAACCGGACTGCTCGCGCACGTCACCGGGCGAGTTGACCTCGGCGAAGGCGACCTTCCCCTCCGCGTCGACCAGGAACGTCGCACGCAGGGCCATGCCCGCCTTCTCGTTGAAGGCGCCGTAGGCCTGGGCGGTCGCCCCGTGCGGCCAGAAGTCGCTCAGCAGCGGGAACTCGAAGCCCTCCTTCTCGCGGAAGGCCTTGAGGCTGAACACAGGGTCGGTGCTGATCGCCAGCACCCTCACCCCGGCGTCGGTGTACTCGGCCAGCTCGTCGCGCAGCTGGCACAGCTCGCCGGTGCACAGACCGGAGAAGGCGAAGGGGTAGAAGACCAGCAGAACAGGGGTACCGCGCAGCTCCGCGAGGGACACGACCTGCTTGTCCTGGTCGGGGAGGCTGAACTCGGGGGCGCTGTCGCCGACGGAGATCGTCATGCCCCGATCGTGCCTCAGCGGCGGGAGCGGGCCGCCTTGGGGGTCACCAGGCGGATGCCGGACCAGTCCTTGGCCGCGGAGATGCTGCTCGTCTGCGAGAGGCCCGCGGTCGGGGCCACCTCGGTGACGTCACCGGGCTCCACGTGCCCGGGGCGACCGGACTTCGGGACCAGCAGCCACACCACGCCGTCGTCGGCGAGGGAGGTGATCGCGTCGGTGAGGGCGTCGAACAGGTCGCCGTCGTCCTCCCGCCACCAGAGGATCACGACGTCGGCCACCTCGTCGGTGTCCTCGTCGACCATCTCGCCGCCGGACACCTCGATGATCGCGTCGCGCAGGTCCTCGTCGGCGTCCTCGTCCCAGCCGAGCTCCTGCACGACCATGCCCGGCTTGATGCCCAGCCGGGCCGCCATGCCGGCGCTGTCGACGCTCATCCCTGCTGCTCCTCCGTGGGTTGGCCTGCTGCTGACCGGCCGTCGGTTGGATGGTGCCCTGTCGGGGCGCCGAATGCGCGCGGACGCGTCACAGTGCCGGATCCGCGTCGTCTGCCGGGATCACGTGGCTCAGGACGGACACGACCGGCGGGAGCGCTCCCCGCAGCCTGGTCATGTCACCCCTCTCGTCCTTGCCGGCAGCCGCCGCCAGGCCGTGGCGGCAGGGCGTGCGGTGCGGAGCCCGTTCCAGCGAGCGACCGCTGGCGGAAGCGTAGGGCATGGCGGGCCGGACGCAAGCCGCGTGCGGCGGACAACGCCTGGTGGGAGGACGATCGGGCGAGCACGCACGACTCGGCACACAACCGGCCGGTAGGCGTGACGCCGGTGACCCCGACGGGAGACGATGGAGACATGAGCGCACCGCAGCAGACGGACGGCGACCCCGCCCGCGAACCAGCCGCCCCCCGCGCGGTCATCACCGACGGGTTGCCGAGCCAGCTTCCGGACATCGACCCCGACGAGACGCAGGAGTGGCTGGACTCCCTCGATGCCGTCGTCGGGCACGCGGGCCGCGAGCGCGCCCGCTACCTGATGCTGCGGCTGCTCGAGCGCAGCCGGGAGCAGCAGGTCGGCGTGCCGTCGCTGCGCAGCACCGACTACATCAACACGATCCCGCCGCAGCGAGAGCCGTGGTTCCCCGGCAACGAGGACGTCGAGCGACGCATCCGCGCCTACATCCGGTGGAACGCCGCGATCATGGTGCACCGGGCGCAGCGGCCCGGGATCGCCGTCGGTGGGCACATCTCCTCCTACGCGAGCTCCGCCTCGCTGTACGAGGTCGGGTTCAACCACTTCTTCCGGGGCAAGGACCACCCCGGCGGCGGCGATCAGATCTGGTTCCAGGGGCACGCCTCCCCCGGCATCTACGCGCGCGCGTTCCTCGAGGGCCGGCTGACCGAGCAGCAGCTCGACGGGTTCCGCCAGGAGGTCAGCCACCCCGGCGGGGGCCTGTCCTCCTACCCGCACCCGCGCCTCATGCCCGATTTCTGGGAGTTCCCCACCGTCTCGATGGGCCTGGGCCCGCTCAACGCCATCTACCAGGCGCGGTTCAACCGCTACCTGCACGGCCGCGGCATCAAGGACACCTCCGACCAGCACGTCTGGGCCTTCCTCGGCGACGGCGAGATGGACGAGCCCGAGTCGCTCGGCGCGATCGGTCTGGCCGCGCGCGAGGAGCTGGACAACCTCACCTTCGTCGTCAACTGCAACCTGCAGCGCCTCGACGGCCCGGTGCGCGGCAACGGCAAGGTCATCCAGGAGCTGGAGTCGTTCTTCCGCGGCGCCGGCTGGAACGTGATCAAGGTGATCTGGGGCCGCGAGTGGGACGCCCTGCTGGCCGCCGACCGCGACGGCGCCCTGGTCAACCTCATGAACCAGACGCCGGACGGCGACTACCAGACCTACAAGGCCGAGGACGGCGCCTTCGTCCGCGAGCACTTCTTCGGCCGCGACCCGCGCACGCGCAAGCTCGTCGAGGGCATGAGCGACAAGGAGATCTGGGGGCTGTCCCGCGGCGGCCACGACTACCGCAAGGTCTACGCGGCGTTCAAGGCGGCCCAGGAGCACAAGGGCCAGCCGACGGTCATCCTCGCCAAGACCATCAAGGGCTGGACGCTGGGCAGCCACTTCGAGGGCCGCAACTCCACGCACCAGATGAAGAAGCTGACCGCCGAGGATCTCAAGCTCTTCCGCGACCGGCTCTACCTGGACATCCCGGACGAGGCGCTGGACAAGACCCTGCCGCCCTACTACAAGCCGGAGCCCGGTTCCGACGAGCTCGAGTACATGCTCGAGCGGCGCCGGCAGCTCGGGGGCGCCGTCCCACGCCGGCGGTCGGAGTTCAAGCAGCTCAAGGCACCGGACGACAAGGCGCTGGACATCCTCAAGAAGGGCTCCGGCAAGCAGGAGGTGGCGACGACGATGGCGTTCGTCCGCCTGCTCAAGGAGCTGCTCAAGGACAAGGAGCTCGGCCCGCGCTTCGTGCCGATCATCCCCGACGAGGCCCGCACCTTCGGCCTGGACGCCCTCTTCTCGTCGCACAAGATCTACAACCCGGCGGGACAGCGCTACACCTCCGTCGACCGGGAGCTGATGCTGGCCTACAAGGAGTCCACGTCGGGCGTGATCCTGCACGAGGGCATCAACGAGGCCGGCTCCACGGCCTCGTTCACCGCCGTCGGCAGCTCCTACGCCACCCACGGCGAGCCGATGATCCCGATCTACATCTTCTACTCGATGTTCGGGTTCCAGCGGACCGGCGACGGGTTCTGGGCAGCGGCGGACCAGATGACCCGGGGCTTCGTCCTCGGCGCCACCGCCGGGCGGACGACGCTGAACGGGGAGGGCCTCCAGCACGAGGACGGGCACTCGCTGCTACTGGCGCACACCAACCCCGCGGTCGTGTCCTACGACCCCGCGTTCTCCTACGAGGTCGCCCACATCACCAAGGACGCGCTGGTCCGCATGTACGGCGAGGACCACGGCGGCCCGCTGGGCGGGCACCGCTCCCCCGACGTCATGTACTACCTGACCGTCTACAACGAGCCGATCAGCCAGCCGGCCGAGCCGGAGGACCTCGACGTGAAGGGCCTGCTCGCGGGCATGTACCGCTACGCCGAGGGGCCGGAGCTCGATGGCCCGAAGGCGCAGATCCTGGGGTCCGGGGTCGCGGTGCCGTGGGCGATGCGCGCCCAGGAGCTGCTGGCGAACGACTGGAACGTCTCGGCCGACGTGTGGTCGGTGACGTCCTGGGGCCAGCTGCGCCGGCAGGCCGACGAGGTCGCCGAGCACAACCTCCTGCACCCGGAGGAGGAGCCGCAGGTGCCCTTCGTCACCTCCCGGTTGCAGGAGGCGCAGGGGCCGGTCATCGCCGTGTCGGACTGGATGCGCGCCGTCCCCGACCTGATCGCGCCGTACGCCCCGCACGGGATGCAGTCCCTCGGCACCGACGGGTTCGGGCTCTCCGACACCCGTCCGGCCCTGCGCCGGTACTTCCACGTGGACGCCGAGTCGATCGTCGTCCGCACGCTGGCGTCGCTCGCCGACTGGGGTCACGTCGACCGCTCGGTCGTCAGCCAGGCGGTCGAGAAGTACCAGGTCCGTGACGTGCGGGCCGCGCCGGCGGAGGAGCGGTCCGACGACAGCCCCGCGACCTAGCCGTGGCTGACGACGGTGGCCGGTCCGCCCGGGTCACCGTCGTCGGCGGCGGGGTCGTCGGCCTGACCTGCGCGCTGCAACTGGCGCGGGCCGGGCACACCGTCGAGGTGCGCGCCGCGGACGCGGTCGCCGACACGACGTCGGCGGTCGCGGCCGCGCTCTGGTTCCCGTACCGCGCGTTCCCGGCCGAGTCCGTCCTGCGCTGGGGCGCCCGGACGCTCACCGTCCTCACGGACCTGGCGGACGACGAGGCGACCGGCGTCCGCCTCCTGCCCGGCACCGTCGTGCACCGCACGCCCGAACCGGATCTGTGGTGGGGCGAGGCCGTGGTCGGGCACCGCCCCGCGACGCCCGACGAGCTCCCCGCCGGAGCTCCGGCCGGCACCCGGTGCACGCTGCCGGTCGTCGACATGCGGCGCTACCTGACCTGGCTGCTCGCCGCCTGCCGGTCCGCCGGGGTGGAGGTGGTGACCACGCAGGTCGACCGGCTCTCCGCCGTCCCCGGTGACGTGCTGGTCGTCGCCGCGGGGCTCCGGTCCGGTCCGCTCCTGGACGACGACACCGGCGTGCCGGTGCAGGGCCAGGTCGTGCGGCTGGCCGATCCCGGGCTTCCCGGCTGGCTCCTGGACGAGGACAACCCCGCCGGCCTCACCTACGTCGTGCCGCGCGGGGACGACGTCGTGGTCGGCGGCACCGCCGTCGCGGGGGCGACCGGCCGCGAGCCCGACCCCGAGGTGGAGCGGGCGATCCTCGAGCGCGCCTGCTCGCTGGTGCCCGAGCTGCGCGGGGCGCCGGTGCTGTCCCGGGCCGTCGGCCTGCGGCCGGCCCGCCCCACCGTGCGGTTGGACCGGACGCTGGTCGACGGCCGCCCGGTGATCGCCTGCTACGGGCACGGCGGATCGGGCGTCACCCTGTCCTGGGGCTGCGCGGACGACGTCGTCGCGCTGGTCTGATCCGCGTCGTCCGGCTCAGCGCGCCTCGCGGTGCCGGCGCAGACCTGCGACCCCCCGCTCACCACGGTGGCCCAGCCGCTGGGCGACATGACCGCGCTCATGGTCGACCTGCTGCTGCGCCGGATCGAGGACGGCGACGACGACGTCGAGTCCCGCGTCTGCGACACGCTCCTGGTCCGACGGGCCTGCGCCTAGCGGGAGGACGCCGTCCTGCTCAGGCGAGCGCCCGCAGCGCCATCTGGGCGTACAACGCGACCCCCGCCGGCAGCGGCTCCTCGTCGAAGACCACGAGGTTGGAGTGGTTCGCCGGCGCGCTCCCCGGCTCGAGGCCGGGTGGGCACGCGCCCAGGAACGCCATCGCACCTGGCACCCGCTGCAGTACGTAGGAGAAGTCCTCGGCCCCCATGACCGGCGCCGGCATCAGCGCGGTGGCCCGCTCCCCCAGCAGCTCGGCCGCCGTCTCGAGCACCTGCGCGGCCACCCCTGCGTCGTTCACGGTCACGGGATAGCCCGCGATGTGCTCCCACTCCAGCGTCATCTCGTGCGCCGCTGCGACGTGGGTGGCCACCCGCTGGACGGCGTCCACGACGTCGCGCCGTCGTTCGGGCGACAGCGTGCGGATCGTCCCCTCGAGGAACACCGAGTCGGGGATGACGTTGTCGCGCGAGCCGGCCTCGATGTGGGCCACGGTCACCACGGCCGGGTCGAAGACGTCGACGCGGCGGGTGACCATCGACTGCAGGGCGAGGACGATCTCGGCCGCCACGGGAACAGGGTCGGCGGCGCTGTGCGGCATGGACGCATGGCCGCCGCGACCGCGGACCGTCATCCGCCACTGGTCGGCCGCCGCCATCATCGGCCCGGGCCGCACGTTGACGCTGCCGCTGACCATGTTCGAGATCGTGTGCATGGCGAACGCGCCGCTGACCGGGGCCTCCGGCACGACCTCGAGCAGGCCTTCCTCGAGCATGTAGCGGGCGCCGTGCAGCCCCTCCTCGCCCGGCTGGAGCATGAACACGACCTGGCCGGTGAGGTCGTCGCGGCGCTCGGCCAGCAGCCGGGCCGCGCCGAGCAGCATCGCCACGTGGGTGTCGTGCCCGCAGGCGTGCATGGCGCCGGGCACCTCGGACGCGAAGGGCAGCCCGGTGTCCTCGTGCACCTGCAGCGCGTCCATGTCGGCGCGCAGCAGGTAGGTGGGGCCGGGCCGGGCGCCGCGCAGGACGCCGACCACCGAGGTGGTCGACTTCCCCGTCGTCACGTCGACCGGCAGGTCGGCGAGGGCCTCCAGCACCAGCTCCTGGGTGCGCGGCAGGTGCAGCCCTACCTCGGGGTGCCGGTGCAGGCGGCGGCGCAGGTCGATCGTCCGGTCGGCGTCGTTGTAGGCGGCGGAGAGCAGATCGGCGGCGCTGGTCGGCATCCCCCCACTCTGACGCACGACCGACCGGGCCCGCTCGCCGCCGGGTCGGCACGGGTCAGGAGATGGCGGCTGCCACCAGCCCGACGACCTTCTTCTCCACCTCGGGGCTCCAACCCCTGAGCGCGAAGGACGTCGGCCAGAAGTCGCCGTCGTCGAGCGTCGCCGCGTCGTTGAAACCGAGAGTCGAGTACCTGGCCTTGAACTTGCCCGCATCCTGGAAGAAGACGACGACCTTGCCGTCGGCGTCGGCGTACGCAGGCATGCCGTACCAGGTCTTCGGCGACAGCTCGGGGGCGGTCGCGGTCACCGCCACGTGCACCCGCTCGGCGAGCGCACGGTCCTCCGGTGCCATCGCCGCGATCGCGTCCAGGACGGCCGTCAGGCCATCGGCCTTCTTGGCGCCCTTCTTCCCCTCGGCGCGGAGCTCGGCGGCGCGCTCCTTCATCGCGGCTCGCTCCTCGGCGGTGAAGCCGGCGGACTCCCGGGTCGTGTTCTTCGTGGGCATGTCCCGCTCCCTTCGGCGATCGGAGGTCCGGCGCGGTCGCCGACCTGTCGCGACAAGGCTAGGGACGAGCCTCGACCCGGCGCTTCTCGATTCCTGACCGATCGTGCCGGTCAGTCCGCCCAGGCCGGCCGGGCGGTCTCCAGCTGCCAGACCAGGGCCAGCCCCGGGTCCTGGACCTCGCGGCCGGGCTGCTGCTCGACCAGCACGCGGTCGGCGCCGCGCAGCACCAGCAGGCCGGCCGGGACGGCGTCCCCCGGCCCGATGCGACCCAGCCACAGCCGCGCGTCCGGGCGGCCGAGGTCGAGCCAGCCCGAGGCCGCGCGGTGCACCTCGTGCCGGGGCGCGGCGGCCGGCTCGGCACTGCGCAGGTAGCACTGCAGCACCCGCGCTCCGTCGTCCCCGGCCACCTCGTCGTGGTCCAGCCCCGTGCCCGCGCGCAGCACGGCGACGTCACCGGCGGCCAGGGGCACGTCGCCGTCCCACCGGTGGTGCAGCGACCCGCCGAGGACGACGGCGACGACGTCCACGGCCCGGTGCTCGTGCCGCCCGTAACCGGCCCCCGGATCGAGCCGGTCGTCGGCGATCCGCAGCAGCGGGCCGAGGGATCCGTCGTCCGGCGCCAGGACGACGCGTTGCTCCAGCCCCGTCACGACGTCGGCCGCAGCGCTGCCCGGCCCTCGGCGAAGGCACCGAACACCAGGGCGGTGACCAGCGACCAGGCGACCCCGAGCGACCAGCCGCCGATGACGTCGGACAGGAAGTGGACGCCGAGCCACATCCGGGTGAGTCCGACGAGCAGGACGAGCAGCACCCCGCCGGCCAGGGCCCAGTGCCGCGCGCGGGCGGCCAGGAGCGGCCAGGCGAGGATGAGCCCGACGGACACCAGCGTCGCGATCCCGGACGCATGCCCGCTCGGGTAGCTCAACGAGTCCAGGCGCGCGCCGCCCTCGGCGAACTCGGGGCGCACGCGGCCGAAGTACTCCTTGAGCAGCGTCGTCAGCGGGCCGACGAGCACCACCGCGGCCGCCATCCACCCCGCCGTCCACCAGAGCCGCCGGCGCAGCAGCAGCACGAGCACGGGGAGGAAGACCAGGGCGCGGAACCACCACGAGCCCGGGGCGGTGAGCACCTCCAGCAGCGCGCCGAACCCGCCGGCACGGTCGTCGCCGACGTAGAGCGCCTCGCTGACGGTGGCGTCCAGGCGAAGCTGCGGACCGAAGCCGGCCCGCACCCCGGCGCCGAGCAGGGCCAGGAGCACCAGGCAGGACGCAGCGCTGATCACCGCCGCCGGGACCGCACCCGCCGCCCGCCTCCGGATGAGGGTGGCGTCGCCGTCCGGGGGAACGTTCACCGCACCACTCTCCCCGACGCCGGTTCGCGTGACACGCTGACGGCGTGAGGAGCCGGGTGAGTCACCGCCCGCCGACCGAGGCCACGCTGCGGCGGCTGGAGCGCTCGTCGGGGTCGCTGGCCACCCAGGCCGTGGCCCGGATGGACGACGAGCTGTCCTGGTTCCGCGCCATGCCGGCCGACCGGCGCTCCTGGGTCACCCTCGTCGCGCAGGCCGGCATCGCCTCGCTGGTCGACTGGTGCCGCAACCCCGGGCGCCCGCCGACCCTGACCGGGGACGTGTTCGGTGCCGCGCCTCGAGAGCTTGTCCGGGTGGTCGCCCTGAAGCAGACCGTCGACCTGATCCGGGTCACCGTCGACGTGCTGGAGGACCACGTGCGCACGGTGGCGGAGCCCGGCGACGAGGACGCGCTGCACCTCGCCGTCCTCCAGTTCAGCCGCGAGGTCGCCTTCGCCACCGCGCACATCTACGCGAGCTTCGCGGAGAACCGCGGCGCCTGGGACGCGCGCCTGGAGGCGCTGGTCGTCGACGCCCTCGTCCGCGGCGAGCGGTCCGAGGAGCTGTCCGGGCGGGCCGCCGCCCTCGGCTGGGCCACGAACACCCCGGTGGTGGTCGTGGTGGGTGCGACGCCGTCCGGGGTGGACGACCCGCACGCGGCGGTCCGGCGGACGGCGCGCTCGCTGTCCACCGAGGTGCTCGTCGGCGTGCACGCCGAGCAGCTGGTCGTCGTGCTCGGGCGGCACGACGACCTCGAGGGCGTGGCCGAGCGGGTCAGCGACGAGTTCGGCGACGGCCCGGTGGTGACCGGGCCGGTCGTCGACGGGCTGGGCCGGGCGGGCGAGTCGGCGGCCGTCGCGCTGGCCGGGCTGCGTGCCGCCCGTGCCTGGCCGGAAGCCCCCCGCCCGGTGGCGGCGGACGCACTGCTGGCCGAGCGCGCGCTGAACGGCGACCCGCTGGCCCGCGCCGCGCTGCACGACCGGGTCGCCGCACCGCTGGCGGCGGCAGGGGGCGAGGTGCTCGAGACGGTGCGCGCCGTGCTCAACAGCGGAGGCAACCTGGAGGCCAGCGCGCGGGCCATCTTCGTGCACCCGAACACGGTCCGGTACCGCCTGAAACGGGCCGCCGACCTGACCGGGCTGTCGGCCACCGATCCCCGGGGCAGCTGGACGCTGCAGGTGGCGCTCGCCCTCGCCCAGCTCGACCGCGACCGCTCCCTCTGGCACTGAGCGCCATAGCAGCTCCGGCCCGTCGTGCGGTGTGGAGTCCACCACTGGAATGCGTGAACGAGCCGTGACGGGGGCCCGCCTTTGGAGGGTTCTCACAAAGATCAGCCGTGTGCTTTCGTGCCGCTCGACCGCCCGCCGACCGATGATCACTGGCACGGTGAAGGGGTGCTGGCCGTACTCGCCCCCGGACAGGGTGCGCAGAAACCCGGAATGCTCACCGACTGGCTCGATCTCCCGGGCGCGGAGTCCTTCTTCCGCCGGGCCGGCGACATCGCCGACGCCGACCTGCTGACCCTGGGCACCACGGGCGACGCCGAGGCGATCAAGGACACCGCGGTCACCCAGCCCCTCGTCGTCGCGATGAGCCTGTTCGTGGCCGGGGAGCTCGGCGTCCTCCCGGAGCCCGGCGCACCGCCGCGCGACGACGTCGTGATCACCGGGCACAGCGTCGGAGAGCTCACGGCCGCCGCCCTCGCCGGCGTGCTGACCGCCGAGGAGGCGATCGCGCTGACCGCCGCCCGCGGCCGGGCGATGGCCGCCGCGTGCGCGCAGACGCCGACCGGGATGTCGGCCGTCCTCGGGGGCGACCCCGAGGAGGTGCTGGCCGCGATCGACAAGCTCGGCCTCAGCCCGGCCAACATGAACGGCGCCGGCCAGGTCGTGGCCGCCGGCGCGCTCGAGGGCCTGGAGGCGCTGAAGGCCGACCCCCCGGCGAAGGCGCGGATCATGCCGCTCTCGGTGGCCGGTGCCTTCCACACCGACTACATGGCCTCGGCGCGCGAGGAACTGGCGGGCCGGGTGGACGGTCTGACACCGGCCGATCCCAGCCGGCGGCTGCTCTCCAACGCCGACGGCACAGCGATCGACTCCGGGGCCGAGGTCGTGCGCCGCCTGGTCAGCCAGGTCACCAGCCCCGTGCGCTTCGACTCCTGTCTCGCCACGATGCGCGACCTCGGCGTCACCGCCGTGATCGAGCTGCCGCCGGCCGGGGCGCTGGCCGGGCTCGCCAAGCGCGAGTGGAAGGGCGCCGGTGTCGAGATCCTCGCGCTGAGCACCCCGGCCGACCTCGACCGCGCCCGTGAGCTGCTCGGGGGCGCAGCGTGAGCGAGCTCGGCTTCGGCTGGCGGCTCGTCGTCGCCCCCGTGCGAGGCACGGTCAGCCCGGTCGACGTCCCGGAAGGCAGCTCGCTGCCCGCGGGCAGCCGGCTCGGCTCGATCCGCAGCCGTCGCGAGGATGTCCACGTCTCGGCGGCCTACGGCGGGGTACTGGCGGAGTGGCTCGTCCACGACGGCGACCTCGTCGACGCCGGAGATCCGATCGCCCGTCTCTACCCGGAGGTCAGCGCATGACCATTCAGCTGCCGACCGGTGCCCCGGGGGCACGCATTCTCGGCCTCGGCTCCTACCGGCCCCGCCGTCGGGTCACCAACGACGACCTCGCCCAGATGATGGACACCAACGACGAGTGGATCCAGAGCCGCGTCGGCATCGCCGAACGCCGCTGGGCGTCCGAGGACGAGACGCTCGTCGAGATGGCCGTCGCCGCCGGCGGCAAGGCGCTCGCGGCCAGCGGCCTCGCGCCCGACGAGATCGACCTCGTCATCGTCGCCAGCGCCAGCCTCCGCGCGCCGATCCCGGGCATCGGCCCGCAGGTCGCCCACCGGCTGGGCGTGCCGCGCCCCGGCTCCTTCGACCTCAACGCGGGCTGCGCCGGCTTCTGCTACGCGCTCGGCGTCGCGAGTGACAACATCCGCGCCGGCTCCTCGCGCAACGCGCTGGTCGTCGGGGTCGAACGGCTCACCGACGTCACCAACCTGGAGGACCGGACGACGGCGGTGATCTTCGCCGACGGCGCCGGCGCGGCCGTGGTCGGCGCCTCCGACGAGCCCGGCATCGGCCCGGTCGCCTGGGGCAGCGACGGCGACCAGTACAACGCCATCGAGATCGCCGCCGGCAGCTCGACGATGACCATGGCGGGTCAGGCGGTCTACCGCTGGGCGACGACGAAGCTCACCGAGACCCTGGTCGAGGCGATGGAGAGGGCCGGCGTCGGACCGGCCGACATCGACGTGTTCGCCCCCCACCAGGCCAATCTGCGCATCGTCGAGTCGATGACCAAGCGGCTCGGCTTCCCGGAGACCACCGTCGTCGCCCGCGACATCGTGCAGTCGGGCAACACCTCGGCGGCCTCGATCCCGCTGGCGCTCACCGCGCTCATGGAGTCCGGCGAGGCCAAGTCCGGCGACCTGGCGCTCGTCCTCGGCTACGGCGCCGGCCTGACCTTCGCCGGGCAGGTACTGGTCCTTCCGTGATACCCACAACCCTCCGGGACACCCGGTCCCGGACGTCGGCGGGCCCCGCCCGCCCCATCCGAGAGAGAGGACCCGCGTGAGCAGCACCCAGGAGATCCAGTCCGGTCTGGCCGAGATCCTGGAGGAGGTCGCCGGCGTCACGCCTGCCGACGCCACCCCCGAGAAGTCGTTCACCGACGACCTCGACGTCGACTCCCTGTCGATGGTCGAGATCGCCACCGCCGTCGAGGACAAGTTCGGCGTTGCCATCCCCGACGACGAGCTCGGCAACATCAAGACGGTCGGCGACGCGATCAGCTTCATCGAGAAGAACCAGGGCTGACGAAGGACCCCCCTGCCCCCCACCGCTCGCACGCTCGCGGCGGGCCCCTGCAGGGGGGCCTTACCCCGGTCACCCGGCCACCACTGCAGGAGGAAACGTCATGAGCCCGTCCGACACCGACGTCGTCGTCACCGGTCTCGGCGCCACCACGCCTCTCGGCGGGGACGTCGCCACGACCTGGGACGCCCTGCTCGCCGGCACGTCGGGGGTCAGCCGGATCACCGACGACTGGATCAAGGAGTACCCGGCCCAGCTCGTCGCGCGGCTCGCCTCGGACCCTGTCAACCAGATCGACCGCGTCCGCGCCCGCCGGCTCGACCGCAGCCAGCAGGTCGCGGTGATCGCCGCCGAGGAGGCCTGGCGGGACTCCGGCGCCGGCGAGGCGGGCATCGACCCCCTGCGCATCGCGGTCGTCATCGGCACCGGCATCGGTGGCGCGCTCACGCTCCTCGGTCAGGACGACGTGCTGGAGGAGAAGGGCCCCAAGCGGGTCTCCCCCTTCACCATCCCCATGCTCATGCCCAACGGCCCGGCCGCGGCCGTGGGGCTGGCGGTCGGCGCGAAGGGCGGCGTCCACGCCCCGGTGAGCGCGTGCGCGTCCGGCGCCGAGGCGATCCGCTGGGGCCTGGACCTGCTGCGGTTCGACCGCGCGGACGTCGTCCTCGTCGGCGGCACCGAGGCCTGCGTCCACCCGCTGCCCATGGCCGGCTTCGCAGCGATGCGCGCCATGTCCACCCGCAACGACGAGCCGGAGCGGGCCTCCCGCCCGTTCGACAAGGGCCGGGACGGCTTCGTGCTGGGCGAGGGCGCGGCATGCATCGTGCTCGAGCGCGGCGACGCCGCCCGAGCGCGCGGCGCCCGCATCCACGCCCGGCTGGCCGGTGCCGCCGGCACCGCCGACGGCTACGACCTGGTGGCCCCGCACCCCGAGGGCGAGGGCGCGGCGCGCGCCATCACCGCGGCGCTGCGCGACGCCGGCCTCAGCCCCGCCGACATCGGCCACGTCAACGCCCACGCCACGTCGACGCCGGTCGGCGACACGGCGGAGGCCGCGGCCATCCGCTCCTCGCTCGGGGAGCACGTGCTGGTGAGCGCCACCAAGAGCCAGACGGGCCACCTGCTGGGTGCCGCCGGGGCGCTGGAGTCGGTGTTCACGATCCTGGCGCTGCGCGAGCAGATCGTCCCCGCCACGGCGAACCTCGACGACCCGGACGACGACGCCGCCGTGCAGGCGCTCGACATCGTCCGCACCGAACCGCGTCGCGCCAGCATCAGCGCCGCCGTCAACGACTCCTTCGGCTTCGGCGGCCACAACATCGCCCTGGTCTTCACCACGGCCTGACGATCAGGACCTTGGAGGCCCTTGTTGACGACGGTCTCGGCCGCGCCGCCCCCGCCTGCCCTCGACCCGCGGAACCCTGAGGACCGTCTCGCCCGGTTCTTCGACGACGGGACGATGCAGCCGCTGACCGGCCGCGACACCTCGGGCGTCCTCGCGGCGCGGGGCACCGTGCAGGGCACCCCGGCCATCGCCTACTGCACCGACGCCACAGTCATGGGCGGCGCCATGGGGGTCGACGGCTGCCTGCACATCGTCGACGCCATCGACACGGCGCTGCGCGAGCGGATGCCGGCCGTCGGCATCTGGCACTCCGGCGGCGCCCGCCTGGCCGAGGGGGTCACCGCCCTGCACGCCGTCGGCGAGGTGTTCGCCGCGATGGTGCGCGCGTCGGGGCGCATCCCGCAGATCTCCGTCGTCCTGGGACCGGCCGCCGGCGGCGCCGCCTACGGGCCGGCGCTCACCGACCTCGTGATCATGGGTCCGGCCGGGCGCGTCTTCGTCACCGGTCCGGACGTCGTCCGCTCGGTGACCGGCGAGGACGTGGACATGGAGAGCCTCGGCGGGCCGGACACCCACGGCCGGCGCAGCGGCGTCGTCCACGTGGTGACCGACTCCGAGGAGGCGGCCCTCGCGACGGCCCGGACGGCGGTCGACCTGCTCGCCGCCCAGGGGACGTTCCGGCCGCTCGGCGACGAGCCGGACGTCGACCTCGCCGCCCTGCTGCCCGAACAGCGGAACCGCGCCTACGACGTCAAGCCGCTGGTGGTCGGGGTGCTCGACGGGCCGGGGCTGGAGCTGCATCCGCGGTTCGCGCCCAACGTCGTGACGACCCTCGGCCGGATGTCGGGGCGGACGGTCGGCGTCATCGCCAACAACCCGCTGCGGCTCGGCGGCTGCCTGGACTCCGCCTCGGCCGAGAAGGCGGCCCGCTTCGTGCGGATGTGCGACGCCTTCGGCATCCCGCTGGTCGTCCTGGTCGACGTGCCCGGCTACCTGCCCGGCGTCGGCCAGGAGTGGGACGGCGTCGTGCGGCGGGGCGCCAAGCTGCTGCACGCGTTCGCCGAGGCGGTGGTCCCCCGCGTGACGCTGGTGACCCGCAAGTCCTACGGCGGTGCGTACATCGCGATGAACGCCCGGTCGCTCGGGGCGACGAAGGTCTTCGCGTGGCCCGGCGCCGAGGTCGCGGTCATGGGTGCCAAGGCCGCCGTCGGCATCCTGCACCGCAGGAAGCTGGCCGCGGTGCCGCCCGGGGAGCGCGAGGCGCTGCACGCCCGCCTGGCCGAGGAGCACGAGCGGATCGCCGGAGGCGTGCACCGCGCGCTGGAGATCGGCGTCGTCGATGATGTCGTGCAGCCGTCGCACACCCGGCGCCGGCTGGTGGACGCGCTGTCCGACGCCCCGCCGGGCCGCGGAGCGCACGGCAACATCCCGCTCTGAGCAAGGGCCCCGTGCCCCCCACCGCTCGCACGCTCGCGGCGGGGCCGTGCGCGGGGCCGCTCCAGTGCGTCGCTACGAGAAATGGTCGTCCGGGCGCCGCTTCCCCGACGGCGCCCGAACGACCGGTCCCAGGCTACGACGACTCCGCGAGTCGCCGCGGAGTGTCGTGTTCAGATCGTGATGAGCTCAGACCACCTGGTGGAGCCAGGTGACCGGGCTGCCGTCGCCGGCGTGGCGGTAGACCTCGAGGTCGGCGTCCCAGGCCGCACCGAGGAGCTCGTCCACGCCGTGGCGGAAGGCCTCGGCGGAGCCGGCGGTCGCGGCCAGGTGCCGCAGCTGCTGCTCGCTGATCATGATGTCGCCATTGGCGCTGGTGGGAGCGCGGAAGACGCCGTGACCCGGCACGTACGACATGCGCTCGCCGTCGTTGCCGTGGCTGGCTTCCTCGGTGACCTCGAAGCGCAGCATCGGCCACGCGCGCAGGGCAGCGACCAGCCTGGCGCCTGTTCCCGGCGAACCTGTCCATGCCACCTCGGCACGGTAGGAACCGTGCGCCGCGGGCTGTTCGTCCCACGACAGGGAGACCGGCGCGCCGACGACGCGTTCAAGCGCCCACTCGACATGCTGGCAGAGCGCCTTCGGGCACGCGTGCACGAAGACGACACCCTGGGTTGACCGTCGCTGCACGGGGCACCTCCATCGACTCGACTGGTCTCGTCTTCCCCTACGGACCAAGCGACTCGGTGACGCGCTGTATTCGGCAGTGACGGAGCAGGGCTCCTGCGAACAGTCTGCACGATAGGTGCCCCATCGCGCCAGCCCGGTTGGGACAGTTGGTTCGAATGTGACTGAAGGTGACCTGTGATGCGTCTTACTGCTGGTCAGGCGCAATACCACGGGGTACGCCGATGAGTCCACCGGGCTCGGCGCGGCATCGCGAGACCGGCCGTCCGGGGTGTGACCGCTGGTCAGCGCCTCGTTCCAGTTGAGTGACCATCACCCGGTTCTCGTCACTCAGAGTGACGGACGCGGATATGAGGGGTGGCCCGGGGCCGAAGAGTCATCCGCCGACGGTGGCCTGCAGGTCCTCCCGCGGAACCACGCGCACCGCCCGGAACGGCCGTCCGTTGTCCCCTGGCTCGGTCCAGTCGACCTCGACGACCTGGCCGGCGCGCAGCGTTCCGGCGCCCGTGGTGCTGTGCTCGACCACCGACGCGTCCGCCCAGCAGTCGCCGGGGAGCTCGGAGGCCTCGATGACCGCGCCGTGCCGGTCCTCGTCCCAGCGGATGACCGTGCCGAGGGTGGTGCCGCTGCGCGCCATGCCGCCAGGTTGCGCCCCCGGCGCCGGCGCAGCAAGAGCCGGGCGGGTCAGCAGGCGAGCGCGGTGACCCGGTTGCCGCCGGCGCTCTTCGAGCGGTACATGGCGGCGTCCGCACGGTGCATGAGGTCCTCGACGTCGTCCCCGGGCTGGACCTCGGCGACGCCGACGCTGGCGGTCACACCGGAGGCGGCGCCGACCGCCGCGACGGCCTGGCGGACCCGCTCGGCGAGCATCTCGCCGGAGAAGGTCACCGAGACGTCGGCCAGGACGGCGAACTCGTCACCGCCGAGGCGGGCGACGGTGTCGGTCTCCCGCACCGCGCCGCCCAGGGCCGTGGCCACCGACTTCAGCATGTAGTCGCCGGCCGCGTGGCCACCGACGTCGTTGACGGCCTTGAAGCCGTCCAGGTCGACCAGGCAGACGACCGTCTGGTGACCCCACGCGGCGGCGTTCACGGCCGCAGCGACGCGCTCCATGTACGCCCGTCGGTTCGGGATGCCGGTCAGCGGGTCGGTCGAGGCAAGCGTCTCCTGCGTGCGGATCAGCAGGACCTGGCGGTCGTAGATGGCCCATGAATTTGCCGAGGCCATGGCACAGATCAGGGTGAAGGAACCCATGATCACCATGAAGAACAGGCCGGCCGTGGTGACGCCAGGAAGCTCGACGACGAACAGGTAGCTGAGGGTCATGACGCTGCCCATGGCCACGACGCCGTACGGGGAGTAGGCCACCGCGGCGTAGGTGAGCGCGAGGAAGAGCAGCGCGTCCAGCGGACTGGACGACCCCCCGTCGAGTCGTGTCACGAGGACCACGACGGCCGTCTCGGCCAAGCTCCAGACGTAGAACAAGGTGGGACCGCGGGAGTCGCGCATCATCGCGCTCAACGGGAGCAGGAGGATGCACGGGCAGGCGACGATGACGAGCGCGAGTGCGGCCAAGATGGCAAAGGAGTGCCGCCCGGGGCTGCCGGTGAGGAGCACGTACCCGACGACCGACCAGCACGCGACCTCGCTGACGATCACGCCGATGCGCACGTGGCCGAGCCAGTAGGCCACCCGGTCGTCGTCCCCGGCCAGCGGGCGGTAGAGACCGTCGCGCACCGCGGAGAGCACCCGGCGCAGGAGTCCTGGCCGGGTGGGTGCGCCGAGGGGCGCACGGGTGGCGCGGCGTTCGGCTGCCGCTGCTTCGGTCACGGTCCTGCGATCGGCGGTTCGGGACCCCTGCTTGATCCGCGCCTCACCCCTCGGAGGGAGATCGGTTGCCGGACGACGTGGCGCGTGCCACGTCCGTCTCCACGCCTGCCGTCGCCGGAGCCGGGTAGTGGTCGCCGATGGACCGACACCAGGGCATGGCCGACGCCGGTCGCGACGAGATCGCCGGCATGGTGCTGGGGGCGTGGGACGCGTTCCTCGCGCAGGCGGAGCAGGTCGAGCTGAGCCGGCCGTCGCGGCTGCGCGGCTGGCGGGCGCAGGAGATCTGCGTCCACCTGGGCTGCTGGGACGACCACACCGCGCTCGCCGATCTGATCGCGTCGGCGCGCGACGGCGGGGCCGGCACTCCCCCGGACGTGGACGCCGTCAACGCCCGCGTGACCGCTGCCCACCGGGACGCCCCTCGCGAGGAGGTCGTGGCGGCGCTGCAGCGGAACCGGGACGCGACCGCCGACTACCTGGCCAAGGAGCCCGTCGAGCTCGACACCGCGCCCACCGTGTCGGTCGTCGGGAGCATCCCGCTGCTGAGCGTCGTCCTGGGTCAGGCGTACGAGCTCGCCGTCCACGGCCTGGACCTGGTCTCGTGCGGGGCCGCTCCCCCGCCTCCGGACGTGCTGCAGTCGGGCCTGGCCGCGCTCGCCGACGTGACCGGCGCCCTGGCCGCGTCGATGGCCATCTCCGGCGGCGTCACGCTGGCCACGCCGGAGGGTGGGTGGGCATTCGCGTCCGCGGCCGACGGCTGGACCGTCCGCCGGGTGGCCCCCGACGCCTTCACCGGGCCGGCCGTGGAGGCGCCCGCGGACCTGCTGCTCGAGGCGGCGTCGGGCCGGATCAACCCGGTACCCGCGGTGGCCCGCCGCAGGCTGAAGGTCCACGACGTCGGCGGGCTGCTGCAGCTGGCCCCCATCGTGCAGGCCGTGCCCGGCATCCCGGGGGGCCCGATCCTGCAGCTGGCCGCGCGGACGGTCGGCGGTGCCGGCGGCATGCTCGGCCGCCTGTTCCGGAAGGGCTAGGTGTACTGCCCGGAGACGTTGGTGCAACGGTTGATGGGCGGGAGGTTGCCCAGGGCGGTGTGGGGCCGGTGGTTGTTGTAGTGGTGGAGCCAGCCTGACAGAGCCGCTCGGCGTGCGGTTTCGGATGT
>NZ_SPQM01000250.1 GCF_004570345.1 Blastococcus sp. CT_GayMR20
CCGGAGCCACGGGTGCGGGCGCCGCCGGAGCAACGGGGGCGGGGGCAGGTGCGCTCGGTCGGGCAGCTGGCTTGGGGGCCGCCGTCCCGTTCCCGGTCGCGCTGCCGAGTGCCTCCCGGAGCCGACGGGCCACGGGGGCCTCGACGGTCGAGGAAGCGGACTTCACGAACTCGCCCTGCTCCTTGAGCTTGGCGAGCACGGTCTTGCTGTCGACACCGAACTCCTTGGCGAGTTCGTGTACGCGGGCTTTGCCTGGCACGGGTCTCCTCTTTGTGAGGCCGGCGGCTTGCCCGCTCGACCTCGTCGTTAGTGGTGCATGGTCATCGTGGGAACTTCACGGCTGACTCATCCGACGGTGTCCTGTCGACATGCGGACCGGCCTGGTGCCGGTCCGACCTGATCTCAACTACTGCTGCCCGTCCCGGGCCGCGGTCGCAGGCGCCTCCGAGGAGGCACCCAGGACGTGGTCCCGGAGCGGACCGGCCTCCAACGGAGCACCACCGCCTCCGGGGAGGCGCAGTGCCCGGGGAAAGGCCCGGCGTCGCTCCGCTGCGTACAGGCACTCCGGGGTGGGGTGCACCGATGCCCCCCGACCGGGGAGCCGTCGCCGAGGGTCCGGGACCAGGGCCCCCGACCGGACGACGACGCGCAACAGTTCGCTGACCGGAGCGCGCTTCCGGCATCCCACACAGGTGCGTACCGGATTCGACGTTTCGGCCACCCTGCACTCTAGCGCGTGGTGGGTCCCGGATGTTCCGCGCGTCGGGGAGGCGGCCGGTGACCGGGGGGGCGCCCGCCGGCCGGAGCCGCCGGTGCGCCCGAGCGCAGCGGTGCACGGCCCACCCCCGGCGACGGGGTGGCGGCCTCGTCGTCCGGCTGCGCGTCGCTGCGGATGTCGATCCGGCAGCCCGTCAGCCGGGCGGCCAGGCGGGCGTTCTGCCCTTCCTTCCCGATGGCCAGCGACAGCTGGTAGTCGGGGACGATGACGCGCACGGCCTTCGCCTGCGGATCGACGACGCGCGCGCTGGACACGCGCGCCGGACTCAGGGCGGAGGCGACGAAGGTGGCCGGGTCGTCGGACCATTCCACGATGTCGATCTTCTCGCCGTGCAGCTCGCTCATGACGTTGCGCACCCGTTGGCCCATCGGGCCGATGCAGGAGCCCTTGGCGTTGAGGCCGGGCACCTTGGTGCGGACGGCGATCTTCGAGCGGTGCCCCGCCTCGCGGGCGACCGCGACGATCTCGACGCTGCCGTCGGCGATCTCGGGGACCTCGAGGGCGAACAGCTTGCGCACGAGGTGCGGATGGGTGCGCGAGACGGTCACCTGCGGGCCACGGAAGGTGCGGGCCACCGACACGACGTAGGCCTTGATCCGGCTCCCGTGCGTGTACTCCTCACCGGGCACCTGCTCGGCCGGCGGCAGGACGGCCTCCACCTTGCCGATGTCGATGAGCACGGTGCCCTGGAGGTTGCGGCGGTCGTGTGCCTGCACGATGCCGCTGACGATGTCGCCCTCCTTGCCCGCGTACTCGCCGAACGTCTGCTCGTGCTCGGCGTCGCGCAGCCGCTGGACGATGACCTGCTTGGCGGTGCTGGCGGCGATCCGGCCGAAGTCCGTCGGGGTGTCGTCCCACTCGCGCACGACCTCGCCGTCGGGACCGATCTCCTGGGCGAGGACGGCGACCTCGCCGCTCTTGCGGTCGACGTGGACGCGCACGTGCTTGGCTGCGCCGTCGGCGTGCCGGTAGGCGGTGACGAGGGCCGACTCGATCGCCTCGATCACGGTGTCCGAGGGAATGCCCTTCTCCCGCTCCACCGCCTTCAGGGCGGTGACGTCGATGTTCACTGTCCTCCTCCTCGCGACTGCGAGACGTCGTCGTCGATGTCGTCCGCGAGCTCCCCGGCGTCGTCGTCGGGCCCGTCGTCCCCGGCCTCCGCACGGCCGAACTCGACCTGCACCCGGCCGGACCCCAGCTCGCCCCAGGGGACGTGGCGGGCCGTCGGGGGCCGCTTCTTCGCACCGGGCTTGCCCTTGGCCTCGACGGCGAGGTCGACGCCCGCATCGCCGACGGCGGTGACCCGCCCGGTGATCTCCTCGGTCCGGCCCGTCGGACCCACGGTGACCGTGACCAGCCGCCCGGTGTTGCGCCGCCAGTGCCGGGGCTCGGTCAGGGGCCGGTCCACGCCGGGACTGGTCACCTCGAGCACGTAGGGGGTCCGGCCCATCCCGTCGTCGTTGGCGTCGAGCACCTCGGAGACGGCGCGGCTCACCTCGGCGATGTCGTCGAGGGTCACGCCCCGGTCGCGGTCGACCACGACCCGGACCACGCTGCGCCGGCCGGCCGGGGTGACGACGAGGTCCTCGAGGTCGTACCCGGCCCCGGCGACCACGGGCTCGATCCATCCGGTCAGCCGGGACGTCGCCGGGTCGCTCCGCTGGGTGCCGCGAGAGGCGGACAAGGATTCCTCCTCTGGCTCGACGCGGCCGCACGGTGCGGAGCGCGATGCCCCTCGGATCCGGCGGCGCCACGCCTGCGGCGCCGGCCGCTCGGCGCTCCGGCGCTGGTCGGGCCCGGTTCGAGGGGAAGTGGTCAGGCTACCGCCCGGTGGAGAGGCCGTGACGCCGCACCGGACCGCGCAGCGTGGGGCCGGAGTGACGCACGTGCCCGGCGGGGAGGACGCAGCCGACGCGGGACGCGCCTGGGGCCCGCACCCGGCCCGGCGCCGTCCCGGCTGAGAGGATGGGGCCGATGTCTCCGATGTCCGCACCGCGCCCGCGGGGCTTCTCCCGTCGCACCCTGCTCGCGGCGTCCGCGGCGGGTCTGGCGGTGCTCGCCACGGGGTGCTCGTCCCCTCCCGCCGACGAGCGGGAGAAGGTGACGAGCGAGCAGGCCGACGAGCTCGCCGCGCAGGTCGCCGTCCAGGAGGCACTGGTGGCCGCGTTCACCGCCGCCGGGGCGGCGGACCCCGGCCTGGCCGCCGAGGTGACCGACCTGGCCGCCCAGGCGGCCGACCAGCTGGACCGCTTGCAGGCGGCGGCCCCGGGGAGCACCGCCTCGGCGGCTGCCTCCTCCGAGAGTCCTCCCCCGGCGCCGGGCACTCGGGACTGGCTGCGGGCGCAGATCGCCGCGGCCGCGACCTCGCACGCGACCGCCTGCGTGGACCAGTCGGGCGCGCGGGCGGCCCTCCTCGGCTCCATCGCCGCGGGGCTCCGCGGCTCCGGGGCACGACTGGCATGACGGGATCCACGCATGGCTGACGACGACGCCGCCGACCTGGACGAGGGCACGGAGAACGCGGCACTGGGCGAGGCGCTGGCGGCCGAGCACGCAGCCGTCTGGGGCTACGGCGTCGTCGGCGCGGCGCTCGGCCCCGACGCGCAACCCGCGGCGGCGGCCTCCGAGACGGCGCACCGGGACCTCCGCGACCAGGTCGTCCTCCTGCTCGCGGGCCGGGACGCCGAGATCGTGGACGCCGAGGGTGGTTACGCGCTCCCCTTCCCCGTGCTCTCGGAGGTCGACGCGGCCGCGCTGGCGGTGACTCTCGAGGACGGCGTGTCCGCCGCATGGGTGCGGGTGCTCGACCAGGCCGTCGAGAGCAGCACCCGCGAGTTCGCCGTCGGGGCGCTGAGCGGCGCCGAGGTGCGCGCGGTCGGCTGGCGGGCGAGCGCCGGACGGACGCCGGTGACCAGCGCGTTCCCCGGCCTGCCGGACGCCTGAGCAGCGCCCCCGCTCCTCGCACCCCCGGAGCGGGACCCTGCAGGAAGGGCGTCAGCCCAGCGCGCCGAGGAACGCGTCGGTGACCACGACCGCCACGCTGCTGGACTGACCGCCCTCGACGAGCACGGCGAAGGCGATGTCGCCCTGCGGACCGCCGAGCTGGTAGCCCACGAACCAGCCGTGCGAGTCCGGCGGGACGTTGCTGCCGTACTCCGCCGTGCCGGTCTTGCCGTAGACGTCGCCGCGGTCACCCAGCGCAGTCGCCGTCCCGGAGAGGACGACCTGGCGCATCAGCGGCCGCAGCGCGTCGAGCACCGGCTGGCCTGGGCCGGTGGGTGCCGGACCGGCCGGCTCGGCACCCACGACCTGGACGGGCGCGGCCGGCGTGCCGCTGGCGACCCCGGCGGCGACCAGCGCCATCTGGGCCGGGCTCATCAGGACCTCGCCCTG
>NZ_SPQM01000251.1 GCF_004570345.1 Blastococcus sp. CT_GayMR20
CCCTCGACGTCGGCGTCGAACTCCTTCATGACGACGGAGCGCTTGAGCTTGAGGCTCGGCGTCAGCATCCCGTTGTCCTCGGTGAAGTCCGTGCCGAGGATCGTGAACTTCTTGATGGCCTCGGCGTTGGAGACCGCCTTGTTGGCCTCCTTGACCGCGGCGTCGATCTCGGCCACCAGTTCGGGGTCCTCGCGGACCTGCTGGGCGGACTGGTCGGCGGGCTTGCCCCTCGACTCCAGCCAGCCCGGGAGGGCCTCCTCGTCGAGGGTGATCAACGCGGCGATGAACGGCCGCTGGTCGCCGACGACGATGCACTGGCTGACCAGGCGGTGTGCCCGCAGCCGGTCCTCGAGCACCGCGGGGGCGACGTTCTTGCCCCCCGCGGTCACGATGATCTCCTTCTTGCGGCCGGTGATCTTCAGGAAGCCGTCGCTGTCGAGCTCGCCGAGGTCGCCGGTGTGGAAGAAGCCCTCGGAGTCGATGGCCTCCTTCGTGGCGTCCTCGTTCTTCCAGTAGCCGCGCATGACGATGCCGCCGCGGATGAGCACCTCGCCGTCGTCGGCGATGCGGAAGTCCACGCCCGGCAGGGGCCGGCCGACGGTGCCGATGCGCAGCGCCTCGTCGTGGTTCACCGAGGCGGCCGCCGTCGTCTCGGTCAGGCCGTAGCCCTCGTAGACGGTGACGCCGATGCCGCGGAAGAAGTGGCCGAGCCGGTCACCCAGGGGTGCGCCGCCGGAGATGGCACCCAGGCACCGGCCGCCGAGGGCCGCGCGGAGCTTGCCGTAGACCAGCTTGTCGAACAGGGCGTGCTGGGCCCGCAGCGCCAGGCCGGGACCCCCCGTGTCCTGGGCGCGCGACCAGTCGATGGCGACCTGGGCGGCCTTGTCGAAGATCTTGCCCTTGCCGTCGCCCTCGGCCTTGGCCTTCGCCGAGTTGAAGACCTTCTCGAACACGCGGGGGACGGCGAGGACGAACGTCGGCTTGAACTCGCCGAGGTCGGCCACGAGGTCCTTCACGTCCGGGGTGTGGCCGACGACCGTGCGGGTCTTGACCGCGCCGACGTGGATGACCCGGGCCAGCACGTGCGCCAGCGGGATGAACAGCAGGATCGAGCCCTCGACGTTGAGGAACCTGCCGAGCAGGCTCATCCCGTTGCCGATCTCGAACAGGAAGTTGCGGTGCGTCAGCTCGCAGCCCTTGGGCCGGCCGGTCGTGCCGCTGGTGTAGATCAGCGTGGCGAGGCTGTCGGCGTGCAGCGTCGCGCGGCGCGCCTCCAGCTCGCTGTCGGGTACGTCCTTGCCGGCCTGGGCGAGCTGGTCCACGGCGCCGTCGTCGATCACGTGGACCGACGTCAGGTCGGGAGCCTGGTCGCGGACCGACTCGACGGCCGCGGCGTGCTCGTCGCGCTCGACGATGATCGCCGTGGCGCCCGAGTCCGAGAGGATCCAGGCGACCTGGTCGGCGCTGGAGGTCTCGTAGATCGGGACCGTGGCCGCGCCGGCGGTCCAGATCGCGAAGTCGATGACCGCCCACTCGTAGCGGGTCTTCGCCTGCAGGGCCACGCGGTCGCCGGCGGCGACGCCGGAGGCGATCAGTCCCTTGGCGACCCCGGCGACCTGGTCGCCGAACTCCTTCCAGGTGACGTCCTGCCACTGGCCGTTCCGCTGGACGCGGAACCCGGTCTGGTCGCCTACCTCGGCGACGTTCTTGGCCAGCAGGTCGGGGAGCGCCTCATCGGGGCCGACCTCGGTGGTAGCGGGAACGCTGAACTCGCGCACGCCTGGTCCTCTCCTCCCTGCCGTCCGGGGGCACCGTCGCCCACGGCCCCGGCCAGGGACGTTTCGACAAATCTAGCCGTAATGGCTACCCGTGAGTAGCAGAGAGCCGGGGTGACGGCTCGCTGAACGGAGTGAAACGGCTAGCCTGCTGCCCATGGCCGACCAGTCCACCCAGTCGATCACCATCGATGCGCCTGCGGCTGAGGTCATGGCGGTCATCGCAGACTTCCCGTCCTATCCGCAGTGGGTGGCCGCCGCGAAGAAGGTCGAGGTCGTCGAGCCGGGGACCGACGGTCGCGCCCGCCGCGTGCACTTCGTGCTCGATGCCGGGGCGGTCAAGGACGACTACGTCCTCGACTACACGTGGGACGGCGACCGCAAGGTCTCGTGGAACCTGGTCAAGGGCCAGATGCAGAAGCGCCAGGAGGGCTCGTACACCCTCACCGAGATCGACGGCGGCACCGAGGTCACCTACGCCATCACGATCGACCTCTCCATACCGATGCTCGGGATGATCAAGCGCAAGGCCGAGAAGGTCATCCTCGACACGGCTCTCAAGGAGCTCAAGAAGCGCGTCGAGGGCTGATCGGCCGGTGCGCACGCTTCTCGTCACCGGTCCCGGGGGTGCCGGTACGTCGACGCTGGCCGCCGCGGCCGCCGTCCGCGCCGCACGCTCGGGACGCCGCACGCTGCTGCTCTCCCGGCAGGCGCCGGTCGTCGGGCTGGACGCCGAGCCGGGGCTCGAGGTCGCCGTCGTGGATCCGCGAGCCGCGTTCGAGCAGCTCTGGAGCGGCTCCGCTGACTCCGTCGCCGAGGTGCTGCCGCAGCTGACCCTGCCGCCGGCGGGCTCCGTCGTTCCCGTGCCGGGCACCGCCGAGGTCGCCGCGCTGGCCGCGCTGGCGCGCGCCGAGGCCGATCTGGTGGTGCTCGACGCCGGCCCGACGGACGCCGCCCTGGCGCTGATCGGCCTGCCGTCGACGCTGCGCTGGTGGTTGGACCAGCTGCTCCCGCCCGGGTTGCGTGCGCTCGGCGCGGTCCGCACCGCCGCGGTGACCTACGGCGCCGCCACGAAGGGGCCGATCGACGGTGCGCTGGCCCTGGTGCCGGTGCTCGAGGGACTCCTGGCCGCCGATCGCCTGGCCGATCCCGTGGACACCGCCGTCCACCTCGTCGCACCGTCGCGCCCCGGGGCCGCGGTCGCCCTGCGGTCGGCCGCGACGGCGCTGGGCCTGCACGGCCTGCGCGTGGGCGCCGTGCTCTCGCGAGTGCTGCCGGGTGGCGGTCCGGGGCAGTGGTGGGTGAAGCGGGCCGCCGAGCAGACCGAGGCGCTGACGGCGTTCGAGGCCGTCGCCCCGGTGCGCCGGATCCCGGAGCGTGCCACCGCACCGGCCGACGCCGACGCCGCCGCAGCACTTCTCGAGGGCTGGGAGCTGCCGACGACCGGCGGCGTGCCCGTGCCGGGCGCCGAGCGGCGCGAGAGCGGCTGGTCGCTCACGCTGCCGCTGCCCTTCGGCGAGCGCGGCGCCGTCGACCTGATCCGCTGGGAGGACGACCTGGTCGTCACGGCGGCGGGTGTGCGCCGGTCGGTCCGGCTGGATGCCCTGCTGCGCCGTTGCGAGGTGACCGGTGGCCGGCTGCACGATCCGGGTACAGCGGGAGCCGCGCTCGAGGTGAGCTTCCGACCCGATCCACGGCTGTGGCCGGCCGACCTGCTGGCCGCTGAGGAGAGAACCCCATGAACCCTGCCACCGACTGGATCGACCAGGCGCGTGGGCTGCTCGACCTGCTCAAGCAGGGGATGGCGACGCCGCCCGGCGGTCCGCAGGACGACCGGCACGGCAGCGACTGCCGCTGGTGCCCGCTCTGCCAGGCGGCGGCCGTCGCCCGCGGCGAGCGGCCCGAGGTGAGCGCGGCGCTCGCGGACCTGCTGACCGCGACGGCGACGGCGCTGCGGCAGTTCGCCGAGGAGGGCCGCCCCGCCACGTCCGACGCGGCTGCTCCGTCGTCTCCCTCGGCAGCGGACGACGGCCCCACGACCGCCGATCACGGCGACGGGTCCCCGGTGGTGCAGCGGATCGACATCGCGTGACCCACCGGGTCGAGGAGCGGGCCGACGCACTGGCCGCGCTGGGCATCGACATCGGCGGCACCAAGGTCGCCGGCGGGGTGGTCGCCCCGGACGGGACGATCCTGGCGACGGCCCTGCGCGCGACGCCGGGGGCGTCCGTGAGCGACACGGAGGACGCCA
>NZ_SPQM01000252.1 GCF_004570345.1 Blastococcus sp. CT_GayMR20
TACTCGTCCATCTCGTTGATGACGTTGTCGGCGCCGGCACGGGCGACGGTGTTGTCCGCCGGGTCCAGCTTGCGCTCGGTACCGGAGTCCGGGACCTGCTTGACAAGAACGACGATGTTCATCGCGCGAACCACCTCATGGATTGACGTCAGCCCTCTAGGTCCGTATATATCATGAGCATGGATGTCAGCCGGATGGCAAGTGCGGCATGACCGCCTCCGCCGAGGTGGACACCGTGGCCTACTCCCACCTGTTCTCGCCGATCCGCGTCGGGACGATGGAGCTGCGGAACCGCGCGATGCTCCCGCCGCACGCCTCGGCGATCGGCAACATCTACGGCTCCGAGGACGACGCCCGCCGGAACATCGCCTACTTCGAGAGCCGCTGCGCGAACGACGGCCCGGCCTGGGTGGCCAGCCTGTCCACGCACATCCGCAACACCCTGATCCCCGGCTTCGAGCCGACCGGCGTCGGTGCCGCGACCACCGGCTTCTTCCGGCTGCCGCACTTCGTCGAGCGGGTGCAGGCGTTCAGTGACGCGCTCCACGCGCTCGACACGAGCGTGACGGTGCAGATGGTGCACCAGGGCGGCATGCCCCACGGCGCCTCGCCGGTGATGAGCGCCCCGACCATCAACCTGATGCCGCACGTGATGGACTCCGACGACATCGACTCCTTCGTCCGCGAGTACGCCGAGTCGGCCAGGCTCTCGATGGAGGGCCGCGCGGACGGCGTCGAGCTGCACCTCAACCACGACGACCTGCACGAGTGGTTCCTCTCCGCCTACACGAACCGGCGGGAGGACGCCTACGGCGGCTCGCTGGAGAACCGCGCCCGCTTCGCCGTCGAGTGCATGCAGGCCATCCGCGACGTCATCGGCACGTCGCTGACCCTGGGTATCCGGCTGAACATCCGCGAGGAGATGCCCGAGGGGTACGGCGTCGACGGCGGCATCGAGCTGGCCCAGTACTTCGAGTCCACCGGCCTCATCGACTACGTCCACGGCGTCGTCGGCAGCCCGTGGGGCAACCCCAGCTACATCCAGCCCACCTACTTCGAGCCGGGTCAGTTCGGCCCGCTGGCCGGCGAGCTCACGCGCGCGATCAGCCTGCCGGTCGTCCACACCGGCCGGATCACCGATCCGGACGTCGCCGAGCGCGTCCTCGCCGCCGGCGAGGCCGACATCGTCGGGATGGCCCGGGCGCACATCGCGGACGGCGACCTGCTGGCCAAGGCCAGGGCCGGCCGCACCGCGGACATCCGCCCCTGCGTCGGCGGCAACGAGTGCATCAGCCGCCGCTACGTGGAGGGCCTCCCCTTCGGCTGCGCGGTCAACCCCACGACCAGCCACGAGGTCGACGTCCCGTGGCCGACGGTGTCGAGCGGCCGCCGGCTGCTCGTCGTGGGCGGCGGTCCCGCCGGCATGGAGCTGGCCGCCCTCGCCCGGGAGAGCGGGCTGGACGTGGACCTCTGGGAGGCCGACGCCGAGCTCGGCGGGCAGCTGCGCTACGCCGTCAGGGCGCCGCGGCACGAGGGCTACGCGGCCTACCTGCGGTGGCAGGAGCGGCGGCTGACCGACCTCGGCGTGCGCGTCCACCGCGGCCGGCGCGCCACCGCGGACGACGTCCTCGCCGACGGCGCGGACACCGTCGCGATCGCCACCGGGGCCGGTCCGCGGCGCCCGGACATCCCCGGCGTCGACGCCCCGCACGTGCTCGACATCCGCGACGTCCTGGTCGGCAGGGCCACCCCCGGGCACCGCGTCCTGGTGGTCGCGCAGGACGACCACGTCGCCCCCCTGTCGGTGGCCGACTTCCTGGCCGAGCAGGGTCACGACGTCTCCGTCGTCTACGCCACCCAGCAGCCGGCGCCGCTGATCGGCCGGTACATGATCGGCGCCATCCTCGGCCGGCTCGACGCCAAGGACGTCCGGTTCACGTTCATGGAGGAGGTCGTGGGCATCGGCGAGCACACCGTCGACGTCCGCAACGTCTACTCGATGCGCACCCGGACGACCGGCGAGTTCGACTCGGTGGTGCTCGCCTGCGGCAGCGTCTCCGAGTCCTGCCTCTACGACGAGCTGCGCACCCGGCAGCCCGACCTCCACATCCTGGGCGACGCCTACGCGCCCCGCCGGCTCGTCTTCGCGACCCGGCAGGCCTACGCGCTCGCCGAGCAGCTCGTCACCACCGCCGCCCGCTGACCCCGTCCATCCGACAACCAGGAGAACCGATGCTGCTCAAGGACAAGATCGCGCTCGTCACCGCCGGAGCCTCCGGCATGGGCCGCGCGGCCGCCGAGGTCTTCGCGCGCGAGGGCGCCCACGTGATCGTCGTGGACGTCAACGAGGAGAACGCCAAGGACACCGTCGCCGGCATCGAGTCCGCGGGCGGCTCGGCCGTCGCCGAGATCGTGAACGTGCGCGACCTCGGTGCGCTCGAGGCGCTGGCCGACCGCGTGCAGCAGCAGCACGGCAAGCTGCACGTGCTCTACAACAACGTCGGCATCCCCGGCGCGGCCGGGCAGAACCTCACGCAGGAGGAGTGGGACACCAGCATCGAGATCAACGCCCGGGCCAGCTTCTTCCTCAGCGGCTACCTCACCGAGGCCCTCAAGGCCGGCGGTGCCGACGGCGGCGCCTCGGTGATCTTCACCAGCTCCACCTCCGGCCTGATCGGGTCGCCGTTCAGCCCGCTGTACTCGTTCACGAAGGGCGGGATCATCGCGCTCGTCCGGTCGATGGCCCTGGCCCTGGCGACCGACGGGGTCCGCGTCAACGCCGTCGCCCCGGGCATGGTGGACACGCCGGGGCTCAAAGGCTTCTTCCGCATCGACGACCCCGAGGAGATCCAGCGGCGCAAGGAGGCCTTCGCCGCCACGATCCCGATGGCCCGGCCCTCCCAGCCGGAGGAGATCGCGAACGTCGTCCTCTTCCTGGCCAGCAGCCTGTCGTCCTACGTCACCGGCGTGACCATCCCGGTCGACGGCGGCGTCACGGCGAAGTAGCCAGCCGACCCGGGGCGGGAGCGAGGAGCGTCGTGATCACACGCCTGGGGATGGCACCGCGGACCGCAGGGCTGTCGACCACGGACTTCGTCGAGCACTGGCGGACGACGCACTCGGTGGCGGCCGGGAAGATCCCAGGGCTCCGGCGGTACACGCAGTTCCATCCCGTCCTGGTCGACGGTCGGCTCCCGCTCCCCTACCCGGGCTTCGATGCGTGTTCGCTGCTGCAGTTCGACTCACTGGACAGCATGGACGCCGGCTTCTCCTCGTCCGTGTACCGCGACGAGGTGATGACCGACGAGGCGGTGCTCGTGGACAAGACTCGCTTCTCCCTGTTCCTCGGAGCTGCCCGGATCGCCTCGGTGATCCCGGGCGGGACCGTCGTCCTGGTGACGCTGCTCAGGCGCCATCCCGCGCTGACGTCCGCGGAGTTCTCGACCGCGCTCGACGGGCCGTGGAGCGCGTGGTCCGGCGGGCACGAGCAGTACGTGTCGGTGGGGGTTGCCCGGGCCGGACGTCAGGCCGACGTCGCCGATGCGGTGGACATCCGCGCGTTCGACAGCCCTGAGCAGGCGCTGGCGTGGCTCACCGACGAAGAGCAGGGCGTGGCCAACGACGTGCGGATGGCCGGCCTCGGCCTGACCGTCGGCCGCGTGCTCGCCCGCACGTACGAGGTCGTCTGACCGGTCACCCCGAACGCAGCGTCGGAAGCCAGCTGGGATGCCGGGTTCAGGCCTCGACCGTCCAGGTGTCCGCCCCGGTGAGCAAGGCGTCCAGGTCCGGCTCGCTCTCGGTGCGGGCCTGGTCGAGCTGGTCGGCCATCATCGCGTCGTAGGTGGGCTTCTGGACGGACCGGAAGACGCCCATCGGGGTGTACCGCAGGTCCTGGGACGACAGCCGGGACAGCGCGAACGCGTAGGCGGGGTTCTCCCGGTGCGCGTCGTGGACCACGATGTCGGCCGGGTCGACCTGGTTGGTCTCGGCGATCCGCAGCCCGC
>NZ_SPQM01000253.1 GCF_004570345.1 Blastococcus sp. CT_GayMR20
CGGCCGGCGTGCGGGTGCGGCTCTGGGCCCTGCTGGCCTACCTGCTCTCCCCTCTCGACCTCGTGCCCGACTTCCTGCCGGTCATCGGCTACGCGGACGACGTCGTCGTCGTCGCCTGGGCACTCCGGTCGGTGGTGCGGCGGGCCGGGTACGAGGCGCTGGAACGGCACTGGCCAGGACAGCCGGCCGGGCTGGCCGTCGTGAGCCGGCTGGCGGGGGTCAGCGCAGGCTGACGCCCGCGCGCGCCAGGTCGGGGGCGAGGTCGCCCCGCCCGGCGACCCCGACGTCGTCGAGTTCCAGCCAGTCGGCCAACAGGCGCAACTCGTCGGCCAGCGCCGCGGCGACCAGCGGCCGGTCGATGCCCTCCTCCCCGTGCGCCGCCTGCACCCGCAGCACCCCGGCCTGCCGGTCGGCCTTGAGATCCACCCGGGCGACGAGCCGGTCACCGAGCAGGAACGGCAGCACGTAGTAGCCGTGCACGCGCTTGGCGGCGGGCGTGTAGATCTCCAGCCGGTACCGGAAGCCGAAGATCCGCTCGACCCGCGGCCGTTCCCACACCAGGGAGTCGAAGGGGCTCAGCAGGGCCCGGGCCCGCACCCAGCGGGGACGGCGGGCAGCCGGGTCGAGCCAGGCCGGCGTCCCCCACCCGACGACCTCGACGGGGTGCAGCTCCCCGGCCTCGGCGAGCTCGATCACGGCCTGCCGGCCCGCCGCGGGACGCAGCCGGAAGTAGTCGCGCAGGTCGCGCTCGGTGGCCACCCCGAGCGCGCGGGCGGCGGTGCGGACGAGCTCCCGGACGGCGTCGGCGGGATCGGGGGTGGGCGACTGGAGGACGTCGGGCGGCAGCACCCGCTCGGTCAGGTCGTAGACCTTCTCGAAGGCCGTCGTGCGGTGCGTCGCGGTGATCTCACCGGTGAAGAACAGCCACTCGAGGGCGATCTTGCCGTCGTGCCAGTTCCACATGGCCCCCGGGCGGTCGGGCCGGGGCTCGGCGAGGTCGCTGGCCTTGAGCGGACCGTTCTCCCGCACCCGGTCGAGGACCTCGGCGACGTAACCGGGTCGCTCCCGCTGGACGCGGACCATGTTGCCCCACGCGTGCTCCTCGGCCGCGGCCATGCGCCAGCGCAGGGAGGGCTGCAGGCGAACCGGCAGGAACGACGCCTCGTGCGCCCAGTACTCGAAGACGGCGTGCCGCCGGGCGGTCAGCTCGTCGAGCGCCGCCCGCGGATAGGCGCCCAGTCGGCTGAAGGCAGGCAGGTAGTGCGATCGGGAGAGCACGTTGACGGAGTCGATCTGGACGACCGCCAGCCGCTCGACCATGCGACGCAGCTGCCGCACCGACACCGCGCCGTCCGGCCGCGGGTCGGCGAACCCCTGAGCGGCCAGGGCGATGCGCCGGGCCACCCCGGCCGGCAGCCGCTCGAGCTCGGTCCCGCTCACGTCCGGGGATCCTGCCTGGTCGGTACGACGGTTCAGGTCGGTTCGACCGGCATCGCACCCTGTCGGGTGGTCGGCAGCGGGGAACGGCGACCGCGCGACTCCGCGGTGATCACGAACGCGACCGCCGCGATGATCACCGCTCCCCCGGCCAGCACGTTCACGGTCAGGGGCTCGGAGAGGAACAGCGCCCCCAGGACGACCGCGACCGCCGGGTTCACGTACGCGTAGGTGGTCGCGAGCGACAGCCGGGCCCGGGCGAGCAGCCAGACGTAGGCGCTGTAGCCGAGGACGCTGCCGACGAGGACCAGGTAGACGAAGGCGATCCAGGCGGACGACTCGGTGCCACCGAGGTGGAGACGTCCCCACTCCCCGCCGAACGACCCCAGCACCACCATCGCCGTCCCGCCGGCGGCCATCTCGACGACCGTGGTGACGAACGGGTCGGCGGGCAGCGGGCGCCGGGTGGCGAGGACGGTGCCGCACGACCACAGGAACGAGGACAGGCAGACGAGGAGCAGCGGCCCGAGCTCGGCCGCCCCCTGGACGCCCGGGTGCAGCAGGATCGCCACCCCGACGAGACCGACGAGGAGACCCGCCACGGTGGCCGCCGAGGGCCGGTCGCGCAGCACTGCGCGCAGGAGGACCACCCAGAGCGGGGTCCCGGCGATGAGGAGCGCGGCCATGCTGGAGTCGACGTCCTGCTCCGCGACCGCGACCAGGCCGTTTCCGCCCACCAGCAGGAACAGGCCGCACAGGGCAGCCGTGACGAGCTCGCGGCGGGTCATCCGGAAGGCAGGCCGCCCGCGGGACACCACGATCATCGCGGTCAGCACGGCTCCGGCGAGCAGGAACCGCGCACCCATGGAGAGGAACGGAGGCAGGCTGCCGACGATGTACTTGATCGCGAGGTAGGTCGAGCCCCAGACCAGGTAGACGGTGCCCAGCGCCACGATCACGCCCGCGGTCACCGGACGTTCGGCCGACGAGGTGTCGCTGGCGGTCCGGGTACGGGTCACGGGTCGATTGCAGCACCCGCCCCGCATCGGCCGGCGGGGGGCCCGCCCCGCCCGCCTAGGCTGCCCGCGTGGATCCCTCGTCGTCGTTCCCCCGCCTCTCGGGCACGGCCGACGCATCCGTGCGTCCGGCCTTCCCGGAGGACGCGGCGGAGATCGCACGCATCCAGGTGGTCACCTGGCGGACGGCGTACCGGTCGCTGCTGCCGATGGCCGTGCTGGACGAGTGGGACGCCGACGTCGCCACGGAGAGCTGGCGGCACGCGATCACCGTGCCGCCCACGCCCGGTCACGGCGTGCTCGTGGCGCTGGAGAAGAACACCGTGGTCGGCTTCGTCGCCTACGGGCCGGCCGAGCTGGCCACGGGCGAGGTGCCTGATCCGGCCGGGCCGACGACGGAGCTGTCGATCCTCATCGTCGAACCGCGGTGGGGACGGCGGGGACACGGCAGCCGGCTGCTCGCCGCGGCCGCCGACCTCGCGGTGGGCGGCGGCGCCGCACGCCTGCAGGTGTGGTTGCTGGAGGCAGACCGGGTCTCGGCAGGCTTCTACGAGTCGGCGGGCTGGGCGCCGGACGGGTGGGCGCGCACGCTGGACACCGGTGGGGAGCCGCTGCGGGAGGTCCGGTGGCACGCACTGCTCGGGAGCGACGCACCGGAGGGGACGACGTGAGCTTCGAGGGCTTCCCGGACGAAGGGCTGGTCTTCTACGAGGGGCTGGAGGCGGACAACTCCAAGACCTACTGGACGGAGCACAAGGCCGTCTACGACGCACAGGTGAAGGCACCGCTCCTGGCCCTGCTCGAGGACCTCGCGCCGGAGTTCGGCACCGCCAAGGTGTTCCGTCCGTACCGGGACGTGCGGTTCAGCAACGACAAGACGCCGTACAAGACGCACCAGGGGGCCGTCGTCCACCCGGACGGCGCGTGCGGCTCCTGGTACGTGCAGATCTCCGCGGACGGACTGCACGTGGCCGGCGGGTGCTGGCGCCTCGAGTCCGACCAGGTCGCCCGGTACCGCCGTGCGGTGGCCGACGACGTCCAGGGACCGCGTCTGGCGAAGGAAGTGGACCGTCTGACCGCCGCCGGCATCTCGATCGCCGGCGAGCGCCTGTCCCGTGTCCCTTCGGGGTTCGACGCCGGTTCGCCGCGGGTGGAGCTGCTGAAGCACAAAGCGCTGCACGCCTCACGCAGCTGGGAGCCGGCCGAGTGGCTGCACAGCCGCCGGGCGCTGGACGAGGTGCGGGGGGCGTGGCGGGAGTTCCGCACACTCAATGCGTGGCTGGCCGACAACGTCGGCGCGACCGCCAAGGAGCCCCGCCGCCGCTGACCCTTCCGGCGTTCGGTGCACGAACCGCTCGGCAGTGCGACGGGCCGAGACGACGAAAGGGCCCCAGCGTGGTGGCTGGGGCCCTTTCGGTAATGGTTGTCCGGCGGCGTCCTACTCTCCCACCCCGTCTCCAGGGCAGTACCATCGGCGCTGAGAGGCTTAGCTTCCGGGTTCGGAATGTTGCCGGGCGTTTCCCTCTCGCCATGGCCGCC
>NZ_SPQM01000254.1 GCF_004570345.1 Blastococcus sp. CT_GayMR20
CCGACATCCTGTCCCGCAACCGGGCGGCGCTGGCCCAGACGGTCGACGAACTGGCTCCCTTCGTGAGGGTGTTCACCAACACCCTCGGCAACGGCCGCTGGTTCGACAGCTTCGTCAACGACCTCGTCCCGACGATCGTCGGCGGCGCCATCTGCACCGCGGCCACGACGCCGGTGACCGGTTGCAACCCGACCTCTGGAGGTCAGCCGTGAGCGGGGCCTGGCAGCGCGGCATCGCGCTGGCCGCGAGCCTGGTGCTGATCGCCGCGCTCGGCTGGACGATCCTCAAGCCGGCCGGGGAGTACCGGGTCACCGCCTTCTTCCCGGAGACCGTCGGCCTGTACCCGGGCTCGGACGTGCGGGTGCTCGGCATCCCGATCGGCACGATCACCGACATCGTGCCGCTCGGCGACAAGGTGCGGGTGGAGATGAGCATCGACGAGGACTACGACGTCCCGGCCGACGCCGACGCGATCGTCCTGGCGCCGTCGCTGGTGTCCGACCGCTACGTCCAGTTCTCGCCGGTCTACGACGGCGGACCGACCATGGAGGACGGCGCGGAGATCCCCCTCGACCGCACGGCGATCCCGGTGGAGCTCGACGCGGTCTACGGGGCGCTCGACGAGCTGTCGGAGGCGCTCGGCCCCAACGGTGCCAACGCGAACGGTGCGCTGTCGGACCTCGTCGACGTCGGTGCCGCGAACCTCGAGGGCAACGGCGAGGCGCTCAACCGGACGCTGACCGGCTTCTCGCAGGCGGTCCAGACGCTCTCGGAGAACCGGGACGACCTGTTCAGCTCGCTGGACAACCTGCAGACCTTCACGACGGCGCTGGCGACCATCGACGCGCAGGTCGGTCAGTTCAACGACAACATGGCCGCGGTCAGCCAGCTCCTCGCCGACGAGCGGCAGGACCTGCAGGAGGCGGTCTCCCTGCTCACCGACGCGCTGGCCGACGTCGCGGACTTCGTGCGGGACAACACGTCGCTGCTGACCACGAACGTCGACCGGCTCGCCGACGTGACCCTCGTGCTGGTGCAGCAGCGGGCCAAGCTGGCCGAGGTGCTCGACGTGGCGCCGGCCGCGCTGAGCAACCTGGCGCGCGCCTACAACCCCGACTTCGGGACGCTCGACACGCGCGACAACGGGCTCGGCTCCCTCAACGCCGAGATCGTCGTCTGCGGGGCGCTCGCCCAGGTCGGCCGGGTGGACCTGGCGACGGACCTCCCGCTGCCGCTCCCGGTGCCCGACCCGACGGCACCCCTGCGCACCGCCACCGAGCAGATCTGCGCCCGGCTGCTCTCCGGTGACGCCAACGCGGACGGGAGCCCCGACGACCTGAACAACAACGACATCCCCGACTACGAGGAGCTGCGCCGGGCACTGCTCGGCGGCGGCGGCGGCGGCGGTGGTGGCGGTGGCGGTTCGCTGCCCGGACTCCCGACGGTGGTGGCCCCGTGACGCGCCGGAACCAGAAGCTGACCGCGGCCGCAGCGGGCGTGGTGCTGCTCGGTGGCTGCGGCTTCCAGGGCGCCTCGTCGCTGAGCCTGCCTGGAGGCGCCGACGTCGGCGACGACCCCTACACGCTCCAGGTCGAGTTCCTGGACGTGCTCGACCTCGTGCCGCAGTCCGGCGTCCGGGTCGCCGACGTGCCGGTCGGCCGGGTCGAGGTGATCGAGCTCGACGACGAGGACTGGACCGCGGTCGTGACCATCACGGTCAACCGCGACGTCGAGCTGCCCGCCAACGCGGTGGCGGCGATCCAGCAGTCCTCGCTCCTCGGCGAGAAGTACGTCGAGCTGGCCCCGCCGGGCAACGAGGAGCCGCGCGGGACCCTGGACGACGGGGCTCGGATCGGCCTCGACCGCACCAACCGGAACGTCGAGGTCGAGGAGCTTCTCGGGGCCCTCTCGCTGGTCCTCAACGGTGGCGGTCTCGCGCAGCTGCAGACCATCAACCGCGAGCTCGGCGACGCCCTCGAGGGCCGGGAGGCCGAGATCAAGGACACGCTCGACCAGCTCGACACCTTCATCGGCGGACTGGACGCGCAGAAGGAGGAGATCAACCGGGCGCTGGACCGCACCAACGAGCTGGCCGCCACGCTCGCCGCCCGCACGGCGACGATCGAGGACGCGCTCGACACGATCGGTCCCGGCCTCGATGTCATCAACCAGCAGCGCGACCTGCTTGTCTCGATGCTCGAGGGCCTGGCCCGCCTCGGCGACGTCGGCACCCGCATCATCAACCAGTCGGCGGCCAACACCATCGAGGACCTCCGGCTCCTGCAGCCGATCCTCACCCAGCTTGCGGCGGCGGGACCGAACCTCGCCGGCTCGCTGGAGCTGCTGCTCACCTATCCGTTCCCGGACAGTTCGCTGACGGCCCTGAACTACCGCGACGCGCAGTCCGGCGGGGTCGCCCTGTTCACCAACATGACGGCCACGGTCGACCTCGACCTGACCCACCTGCTCTGCCGGTACGTCATCGACCAGGCGGGTGCCCTCATCGAGCTGCCGCTGCAGGACGCGATCACCCAGGGCAAGTGCGGCGTCGACGGCGGCAGCGGCGGGTCCGGGGCCACGACCACCGGCTCCGGTGGGCCGTCGACGACGACGTCGTCCCCGGGCGGCCCGTCTGTCCTCAGCGACATCGAGGGGCAGATCGTGGAGCAGATCCCGGGCGCCGGGCAGGCGACCGCCCGCCTCGGCCTCCCGTCGATCGGAGGGGTGGCGCCGTGATCCCCCGGAGCACCAAGCTCAAGCTGCTGGCGTTCGCCACCCTGGCGGTGCTCGGCATGGCCTACCTGGGCTTCAAGTACGTCGGTCTCGACCGCGCCCTGCTCGGCGGCGGGTACGAGGTGGCCGCGGACTTCGAGGACTCCGGCGGCATCTTCGTCAACGCCGAGGTGACCTACCGCGGCATCGAGGTCGGCCGGGTCACCGACATGCAACTGGTGGACGACGGCGTGCGGGTGACCCTCCGGATCGACCCCGACGCCGATCCGATCCCGGCCGACACCGACGCGGTCGTCGCCACCCGCAGCGCGGTGGGGGAGCAGTACGTCATCCTCCGGCCGACCGGCGAGGGAGAGCCCTACCTGGACGACGGCGCAGTCATCCCGATGGACCGCACGAGCATCCCCGTACCGGTGGAGCAGATGCTGCTCAACCTCGACGAGTTCGTGGGGTCGATCGACCAGGAGAACCTGCGGATCGTGATCGAGGAGCTGGGCCGGGCGTTCGAGGGGTCCGGCGACGACCTCGGCCGGCTGATCGACAACGGCGACCTGCTCCTCGCCCGCGCCGAGCAGTCCCTGCCACAGACGCTCCGGCTGATCACCGACGGCCAGACCGTGCTCGAGACGCAGAACGCGAGCCGCACGGCGATCCGGGAGTGGGCCTTGGACCTGCGGACGTTCACCGACACCCTCGTCGACATGGACCCCGACCTGCGCAGCATCGTGGTCAACGCTCCGGACGCCGGGGAGGCCCTGCAGGGCCTCGTCGAGGACGCCGGCCCGGGCCTGGGCTCGCTGATCCGCAACCTCGACATCCTCAACGAGGTGCAGATCCCGCGGCTGGACGGCATCCGGCAGATGCTGGTCACCTACCCCGACGCCGTCACCGGCGGCTTCACCGTGGTCCGGCGGGACGAGGACGGCGTGCTGCGCTCGCACTTCGGTTTCGTGCTCAACGCCGGTGACCCGCACTCGTGCACCACGGGCTACGTCCCGAGCTCGAGCACGCCGAGCCAGGGCGCGGTCGAGAACGTCGACACCGACGCCGTCGAGTGCCGCGTCGTGAACGGCGTCGACCCGAACGCCGGTGACGGCTACGACGAGAACGGCTCCAACATCCGCGGCGAGCAGAACATCGGCCGGGACGGCGGGCAGGGTGCCGCCGGGC
>NZ_SPQM01000255.1 GCF_004570345.1 Blastococcus sp. CT_GayMR20
CCGCGCCCACTGCGCCACCGCCGGTCCCGGCGCCCGCACGCGACACCGTGGCGATCGACGCACCCGAGACGCCGGCCGGGGACAGCGGGGGCATCGGCGGGCTCTTCGCGCACGCCGAGCCGGCCGAGGCCCCGCCCGCGTCGCCGCGCACGGCGGTCTTCGCCTCCCCGTCCGCGGCAGCGCCGCCACGGCCCGCACCGCCGCCGCCCCCGGCGGCCGCCGGTCAACGGTTCGCCTACTGGACCGAGTCGGGTCAGACCGCGGGGGAGGACGACGACGAAGACCGCGACGCGCCGGGCTCGGGCCGCAAGATCGCGCTGATGGCCGTGCTCGCCGTGCTGGTCGTGATCGCCCTCGGCGTGGCCGGCTGGATGGTGCTCGGCGGGGACGGCGACGGCGGGAGCGACGCGGAGGCGTCGTCGTCGGCGCCCACCGCGGCAGGGCCGCAGGCGGGCGACGTCCAGGAGGTGGGCGGCGTCGCCTTCACCGTCCAGGCGGCCCAGGTCGACGAGACCTGCGTCGGCCACGCCTACGGCGACACCGCGGCCTTCCTCGAGGCGAACGACTGCACCGCGCTGTCCCGGGCGCTGTACTCCGCCCAGGTGGAGGGCGGGCCCGTCGTCGTCTCGGTGTCGCGGGTCCAGATGCCCGACAACGGCATCGCCCGCGAGCTGCAGGCACTCACCGACCGCAACGGCAGCGGGAACGTCAACGACCTGCTGCGCGAGGGGGTCCGCTACACCGGCAGCCCCGCGGAGCTGTCCGGCGCGGAGTACGCGAGCGCGGTGTCGGGGTCGACGGTGACGATCGTGGAGAGCGCCTGGGTCGAGGAAGGATCCGAGGGCGGCTCGGCCGAGATCGACCGGCTCGCAACCGCCGGCCTCGAGCTGGCCGTCCCGCCCTTCCCCGCCGATTGACGGACCCCCAGAAGGACCCCGTCCTCCCCACCGCTCGCAAGCTCGCGGCGGTCCCCAGGACGGGGCCGCCTGACCCTCGCAGCCTCGCGGCGAGCCTCCGGACGGGCCTCAGGCAGTCGCGGCGGACCAGGCCATGTCGGCCAGCAGGGCCGCCATCGCCGGGCGGCCGAGCCGGCCGGCGCTGTGCGGTGTCGAGTTGATCAGCCCGAAGACCGCGTGCGCCCGGGCCCGGCAGGCGGCCGCGTCGGCGGCGGGGTGCAGCCGCGCGAGGACGGCGACCCACACCTCGACGTAGCGCCGCTGCAGGCGCCGGACCTGCGCCGCGTCGGCCTCGGTCAGGGAGCCCAGGTCGCGGTCCTGCACGGTGATGAGCGCCGGGTTGTCGAGAGCGAAGTCGACGTGGAAGGCGATGAGGGCACGCAGTTGGGCGGCCGCGTCGCCCCCGGCGTCGGCGACCCGCTCACTGCCGCCGGCCAGGAGGTGCTCGCTGATCCGCAGCAGCATCTCGGCGAGCATCGCGTCCTTGCTCGCGAAGTGCCGGTAGATCGCCGGCCCCGTCACGCCCACGGCGGCGCCGACGTCGTCCACCCCGACCGCCCGGGAGCCGCGCTCGGCGAAGAGCTGGGCGGCCGCCTGCAGGATCTGCTCGCGGCGCGACGGACGGTCGGCGTCGGCGTGCAGCGCTCTGTCACTGGCGGCGGGGCCACGCTCCGCCCGCGTGGAGGTCATGCCGTCGATGCTAGCGCCGGAGTGAACTGACGTTAACCACTCCGGGGTGTGGGGTGGACCATTCGAGTGAACCACCGTTAACCTTCTCCCGTGGACGCACCGGTGCTCCTTCGAAGCGCGACGGCCGACGGCGACGAGGCCGCACGCAACGCGGCCGCGCACGTCGAGCTGGTCGGCGACCTGGTCGATCAGCTGCGGCGGGTGGCGCTCGGCGGGGGCGAACGGGCCCGCCAGAGGCACGTCGAGCGCGGCAAGCTGCTGCCCCGCGAACGGATCGACACCCTGCTCGACCCCGGCAGCCCCTTCCTGGAGCTGTCCCCGATGGCCGCGCACGGCCTCTACGACGGCGACGCCCCGGCGGCCGGGATCATCACCGGGGTCGGCCGGGTCGCCGGGCGGGAGTGCGTCGTCGTCGCCAACGACGCCACCGTCAAGGGCGGCACCTACTACCCGATGACGGTGAAGAAGCACCTCCGCGCGCAGGAGGTGGCGCTCCAGAACCGCCTGCCGTGCATCTACCTCGTCGACTCCGGCGGCGCGTTCCTGCCGATGCAGGACGAGGTGTTCCCCGATCGCGAGCACTTCGGCCGCATCTTCTACAACCAGGCCAACCTCTCCAAAGCCGGCGTCGCCCAGATCGCCGCCGTCCTCGGGTCGTGTACCGCAGGCGGCGCGTACGTGCCGGCGATGAGCGACGAGGCGGTGATCGTCCGCGAGCAGGGCACGATCTTCCTCGGCGGCCCGCCGCTGGTGAAGGCCGCGACCGGCGAGGTCGTCACCGCCGAGGAGCTGGGCGGCGGTGACCTGCACAGCCGGATCAGCGGCGTCACCGACCACCTGGCCGACGACGACGCGCACGCGCTGCAGCTCGTCCGGCAGATCGTCGGCACGCTCGCCCCCCGCGATGCGCGCCCGTGGGACGTCGAGCCCGTCGAGGAGCCGCTGTACCCGCCGGAGTCGCTCTACGAGGTCGTGCCGACGGACTCCCGCACGCCCTACGACGTCCGCGAGGTCATCGCCCGCCTGGTCGACGGCAGCCGGTTCGCCGAGTTCAAGCCGCTCTACGGCGCCACGCTCGTCACCGGCTTCGCGCGGCTGCACGGCCACCCGGTCGGGATCATCGCCAACAACGGCGTCCTGTTCGCCGAGTCCGCGCTCAAGGGTGCGCATTTCATCGAGCTGTGCGACCGCCGCAGGATCCCGCTGCTGTTCCTGCAGAACATCACCGGCTTCATGGTCGGCCGCGACTACGAGGCCGGCGGCATCGCCAAGCACGGCGCCAAGATGGTCACTGCCGTGGCCTGCGCCCGGGTACCGAAACTCACCGTGGTCATCGGCGGCTCGTTCGGGGCCGGCAACTACTCGATGTGCGGCCGGGCCTACTCGCCCCGCTTCCTGTTCACCTGGCCCAACGCCCGCATCTCGGTGATGGGCGGGGAGCAGGCGGCCAGTGTGCTCGCGCAGGTGCGGCGCGACGGCGCCGAGGCCCGCGGCGAGGAGTGGCCGGCCGAGGAGGAGGAGGCGTTCAAGGCGCCGATCCGCGACCAGTACGAGCTGCAGGGCCACCCGTACTACGCCACCGCCCGGCTCTGGGACGACGGCGTGATCGACCCCGCCCAGACCCGCACCGTGCTCGGCCTCGCACTCTCCGCCAGCGCCAACGCTCCACTCGAGGAGGTCGGCTATGGCGTCTTCCGCATGTGAGAGCAGCCGAAATCGCCATTTCGGCACCAGGGGACGGCGGTGAGCGGGATCTTCGAGACAGTTCTGGTCGCCAACCGGGGTGAGATCGCCGTCCGGGTCATCCGCACTCTGCGCGAGATGGGCATCCGGTCGGTCGCCGTGCACAGCGACGCGGACGCCGGAGCGCTGCACACCCGCCTGGCCGACGTCGCCGTCCCCATCGGGCCGGCGCCCGCTGCCCAGAGCTACCTGTCCATCGAGCGGGTGCTCGAGGCGGCCGCCCGGACCGGTGCCCAGGCCGTCCACCCCGGCTACGGCTTCCTGTCGGAGAACGTCGAGTTCGCCCGCGCCTGCGAGGAGGCGGGCATCGTCTTCATCGGCCCGCCGGTCGCCGCGATCGAGGCGATGGCCGACAAGATCCGCGCCAAGCAGACCGTGATGGCCGCCGGCGTCCCCGTCGTCCCCGGGCGGACCGAGCCCGGGATGGACGACGGACAGGTCGCCGACGCCGCGGTCGCCGTGGG
>NZ_SPQM01000256.1 GCF_004570345.1 Blastococcus sp. CT_GayMR20
GTCGCCGGGCGCGCGCCGGCGCCAGGCGCTGGCCCACGCCGCGTCGTCCACGGCCAGCCCGGTCACCGCTCGTCGGCCCCCGCGGCAGCCGCCGGGTTCGTCCGCCGGCCACGCAGCCGGCCGAGGACGTAGCCGAGGACGCCGCCGCCGAGGGCGGCCTGCAGCGCGAACAGGCCCGACTCCACCTCGCCGGTGGGGCTGAACAGCGAGTCGAACCAGGGCGTGTACCCGTCCGCCTCCAGCTCCTCGGTGACCGCGGCGTCGGTGCCGCCGTACTCGGAGCTGCCGCCGTTGAGCAGCAGGGGAACGGCGAAGAGGGCGACGACGGCGAGGACGAGCAGGGCGTTGACGAGCGCGCGGCGGGTCACGCGGCACCTCCGGCGCGGGCGGGCTTCAGCACACCGAGCCGCTCGAGCTCGGGGCGGGCGCTGACGGTCAGGACGCGGAACAGCAGGACGCCCAGCAGCCCCTCGCCGATGGCCAGCGGGATCTGGGTGACCGCGAAGACGCCGAGGAACTTGAGCAGCGCGCCGGCCAGGCCGCTCTCCGCGTCCGGGAAGGCGAGCGCCAGCTGCAGCGACGTGGTGACGTAGGTGGCGAGATCGGCCAGGGCGACGCCGGCGAAGACGCCCGGCAGCAGCCCGGCGCCTGCGGCGCGGGCGAGGCGGTACGCGCCGTACCCGGCCCAGGGGCCGACCACGGCGAAGGCGACCGCGTTCGCGCCCAGCGTGGTGAGGCCGCCGTGCGCGAGCAGCAGGGCCTGGAACAGCAGGACGACGGTGCCGAGCAGCGCCATCACCGGGGGCCGGAACAGGATCGCTCCCGGGCCGGTACCGGTCGGGTGGCTGGAGCTGCCGGTGACCGAGGGCAGCTTGATCGCGCTGAGCACGAAGG
The DNA here is from genome assembly GCF_004570345.1 of Blastococcus sp. CT_GayMR20. The sequence goes on from NZ_SPQM01000256.1 coordinate 895, forward strand.
TGAACGCCCCCGCCGCGCCGAGCAGCAGCGTCGACTCCGGGTTCTCCCGCACCTCCTTCACGACCGCGCGGGCGCCGTGCGCGACGAACGGGGCGGCGGCGATCGTCCAGCCGGCCGCGTGCCACGCGGGCAGGAAGCCCTCAGCGATGTGCACGGGCGTGCTCCGATCTCGAGGTGCGGACGCAGGCGGTGACGAAGCGCTGGGCCAGCTGGGGGCTGCCGGCCCAGTGGAGATGCAGGTAGGAGGCGTGCACGCTGCCGGCCACGAAGCCCTCGGGGCCGGCAGCCGACCAGCGCCACGCGCCGTCGGATCCGGCCGGTGGATCGGCCTCCGTACGGTGGAACTCGTGGCCGCGCACCCGGGTGCCGGCCGGTGCGAGCACCGAGTCGGTGACGCATACGGCGGCCCGGTAGCCGAGGGTGAGTCGTGGTGACATCGCCGTGGCCACGTCGAGCACCCCGCACATGGGCAGGCCGTCGAGCTCCCGGGCGAGGTAGAGCAGTCCCGCGCACTCCGCGGCGACCGGTGCACCGCGGGCGGCGAGGGCCGCGACGTCGGCCCGCAGCGGCGCGTTGGCCGACAGCTCGGCCGCGTGCACCTCGGGGAAGCCGCCGCCCAGGACGAGCCCGGTGGTGCCGGCGGGCAGCTCCTCGTCGCGCAGGGGGTCGACGGCGACGACCTCCGCACCCGCGGCCTCGAGCAGCTCGGTGTTCTCCGCGTAGCCGAAGGTGAAGGCCGGCCCGCCGGCGACCGCGATGCGGGGCCGGGCCGGCGTGGCCGCCACCTCCACCACGGGGTCCCAGGGGCGGGCGTCGAGGGAGGGAGCGGATCGCGCCAGGGCGAGCACGGCGTCGAGGTCGACCGCGGAGGCCACGACCTCGCCCAGCCTGCGGACCGTCGCCAGTGCGGCGTCCGACCGCTCGGCCGCCGGGATGAGGCCCAGGTGCCGCGAGGGCGTGTGCAGCTGGTCCATCCGGCGGACCGCCCCGAGCACCGGCACCCCGGCGGCGGCCAGCGCCTCGCGGAGGATCGCCTCGTGCCGGTCGGTGCCGACGCGGTTGAGGACGACGCCCCCGAGCCGGACGTCGGGGGAGAAGGTCGCGAACCCGTGCACGAGCGCCGCCACGGACCCCGCCTGCGAGGACGCATCGACGACCAGGACGACGGGTGCCCGAAGCAGCCGGGCGACGTGCGCGGTGGACGCGAAGCCGGGCTCGACCGACGGGTGGGCGGCGCCGTCGAACAGGCCCATCACGCCTTCGACGACGGCGACGTCGGCCGGGCGCGGATACAGCGCTCCCCGCAGGAAGAGCGGGGCGATCCGTTCCTCGCCCACCAGCCAGGGGTCCAGGTTGCGGCCCGGGCGGCCGGCTGCCAGACCGTGGTAGCCGGGGTCGATGTAGTCGGGGCCGACCTTGTGCGGCGACACGGTGAGCCCGCGGGCGGTGAGGGCGGCGATCAGCCCCGTGGCCACCGACGTCTTGCCCGCGTTGCTGCTCGGGGCCGCCACGACGATTCTCGGGATCCGCCCGACCCGGGTCACCACTCGATGCCTCGCTGACCCTTCTGCCCCGCGTCCATGGGGTGCTTGACCTTGGTCATCTCGACCACCAGGTCCGCGGCTTCGACCACGGCGGGATGCGCGTCGCGGCCGGTGATCACCACGTGCTGGGTGCCGGGCCGGTCGGTGAGCGTCCGCACCACGTCGTCCACGTCGATCCAGCCCCACGCCAGTGGGTAGGTGAACTCGTCGAGGACGTAGAAGCGGTGCGCCTCCGCGGCGAGGTCGCGCTTGATCTGCGCCCAGCCCTCGGCGGCGTCGGCGGCGTGGTCGGTCTCGCTGCCCTGCCGGCGTGACCAGCTCCAGCCGGAACCCATCTTGTGCCAGACGACGGGCCCGCCCTCACCCGTCTGCTCGTGCAGCCGGCCGAGCGCGGTCAGCGCGCTCTCCTCGCCGACCTTCCACTTGGCGCTCTTGACGAACTGGTAGACCGCGGTCGACCAGCCCTGGTTCCACGCGCGCATCGCCATGCCGAAGGCGGCGGTGGATTTCCCCTTCATGTCGCCGGTGTGCACCACGAGCAGCGGCCGGTTGCGCCGCTGCCGCGTGGTGAGTCCGTCGGCGGGGACGACGTCGACCTGTCCCTTGGGCATGTCAGGCCACCCCTCGGACGCTGCGCACGGTCGCCGCGAGGCCGTCCGCCGCGAGCTCGCCCACGGCGAGCGTCGGCCCACCGAGCAGGGCGCCCAGCGTGGCGGCCAGGCCGAGCCGGACCGGGCCGGACTCGCAGTCGACGACGACGCCGGCCACCCCCTCCGCGGCGAGGAGCCGCGCTGCGGCGTGGGCCTCGGCCAGCGGGGCACCGCCACGCGCCCCGGTGGCGCGGCCGTCGGTGACGACGACGAGCAGCGGACGGCGCCGGGGGTCGCGGATCCGCTCCAGGCGGAGGACGTGGTGCGCCGTGAGCAACCCCGCGGCCAGCGGCGTCCGCCCGCCGGTGGGCAGGTCGGTCAGCCGGGCGGCGGCCGCCTCCACCGACCAGGTGGGCGGGAGCGTGACATCCGCCGCGGAGCCGCGGAAGGTCACCATGCCGACCTTGTCCCGGCGCTGGTAGGCGTCCAGGAGCAGGGACAGGACCGCGCCCTTGACCGCGGCCATCCGCGCCCGCGCGCCCATCGAGCCGCTGGCGTCGACCACGAAGAGGACGAGGTTGCCCTCGCGACCCTCCAGCGTTGCCTGGCGCAGGTCCCCGCGGACGATCCGCAGGCCCGGGCCGCTGCGACCGCGCGCTCGCTGGTGCGGTGCGGCGGCGAGCACGGTGTCGGCGAGGTGCAGCTTCGTGACGGTGCCGGCGGGTCGGATGGAGCCGACGACCCGGCC
>NZ_SPQM01000257.1 GCF_004570345.1 Blastococcus sp. CT_GayMR20
CCCACCGCCGCCGGGAGCTCGGTCGCCGTCCGGGCCGCGGCCGCCGGACCGGCCTCGGAGGCGACCAGGTCGGCGGCGTCGAGGTCCACGAGGAGCCCGCCGGCCCGCAACCCGGCCAGCACCGACGCGATCCCGTCGCGGTCCAGCCCGCCGCGCACGGCGTCGGCCAGCACCGTCCGCTGGGCCCGCCGCCCGTCCAGACCCCGCAGGAACGAGGCCACCCCGCCGGCGTCCGGGCCGAGCAGCAGCCCGTCGGCCGAGTCCACGCCGCCGATCTGGACCGCGGCCCGCCCGTGCCGCAGCAGCGGAGTGGCGGGAGGGAGGAGGGGGTGGGACGCGTCGCTCACCCCGGCAGCGTCGCAAGCGCAGGACCGGCCGCGCTGCCGTCGTCCACAGGCCCGGGGACGACGAACGGCGGCGCCCCGCTGAGGGGACGCCGCCGTTCGCAGCCCGGAGGGCTCAGGCCTTGCCGAGGATCCGGTTCATCTTGGTGCCGCACACGGGGCAGGTGCCCTGCGCCATGCGGCGGCCGGACTCGCTGACCTTGACCTCGCCGTCGAAGTCGCGCTTCTCCTTGCACTTCACGCAGTAGCCGTTGTAGCTCTCCGCCACGGGATCTCCTCGAAATCGGGGTGCCTCGGCACGCGCGCCGGGCGCCGTTGCGCAGGCACGCTACCCGTGCGCGCCGCCGGCGCTACCCCGGGCGCCCATGCGGACGTGCCCGACCAGCCGACCGCTGCCCACAGCCTGTGGACAAACGTGTGGATGCCATGGGGACGCCCCGGCGTGTCCCTGTGTGCGAACCGGGGACGGGATCGGGGCGTCGCCTCCGCCCGGTCCGGCGAACCCCGCCTCCGACCTGCTAGGACGCCGCCATCGGACCTGTGGACGGACACCGTGCGCAACCCTTGTCACCGGGTGGAGGGCGGTCGTGTCCACCGTCCGTGCGACGTGCACCCGAGTGGGTGCCTCCGCAGAGGCGCGCCGTCGCCGCAGTGGCTTACGGTGCCCCCGTGCCCGGTTCGACTCCCGACGCCTCGGCGTCCCTCGACCCGGCCGGCGGACTGCCGGCCGGCGGGTCCCGCCGCGCGCTGCCCGCCGCGCGGTCGGGCCGGGGACCGGTCGGGGGCGCCTCCGCCGAGGGTCCCCGTGCCGAGGGAGAGGAGGACGTCGTCGAGGTCCGGCGCAGCGCGCGCCGCCGCCGCACCGTCACCGCCTACCGCGAGCTCGGCCGCACCGTCGTCCTCATCCCGGCGGCGTTCAGCCCCGCCGAGGAGCGTCGCTGGGTCGCACAGATGGTCGCCAAGCTGCAGACCCGTGAGGAGCGCCGGAAGCGCTCCCTGGGTGGGGACGACGAGCTGATGCTGCGGGCGCGGGCGCTGTCGGCCGCGCACCTCGACGGGCTCGCCGAACCGGCCAGCGTGCGCTGGGTGGACAACCAGCACCGGCGCTGGGGCTCCTGCACCCCCGCCGACCGCAGCATCCGGCTGTCGAGCCGGCTGCGCTCGATGCCCGAGTACGTCGTCGACTACGTGCTGGTGCACGAGCTGGTCCACCTGCTCGAGCCCGGGCACGACGAGCGGTTCTGGACCATGGTCGCCCGCTATCCGCGGGCCGAGCGGGCCCGCGGCTTCCTCGAGGGCATCGAGCTGGCCGCGACCGCCGGGGCGGCCGGGGAGGACCTGGTCGACTGAAGAGAGGACCCCGTCCCTCTCATCCCTCGCACGCTCCGGCGAGCCTCCGGACAGGGCCTATTCCGGCGGATCGGTCCCGGCGGGAGGTTCCGGCCGCTCGTCCGGCTTCGCGTCGTCGGCGGTCAGTGCGGCGAGTTCGTCGTCCATGCTCTGCCGGCCCACGAAGTCCATCGGCTCGTCGAGGTCGTCCGACGTCGGCAGCAGGTCGGGATGCGACCAGAGCCGGTCACGGTCGGCGCTGCCGTACCGCTGACCCATGGCCGCCCAGACCGTCGCGGCGTCACGCAGCCGTCGGGGCCGCAGCTCCAGCCCGACCAGCGTCGCGAACGTCTGCTCGGCCGGGCCGCCCGACGCGCGCCGGCGGCGCATCGTCTCCGCCAGCGCGGAGTGGCCGGGCAGCCGGTCCTTCGCGGCCTCGGCCACGACTGTGTCGACCCAGCCCTCGACGAGCGCCAGGAGCGTCTCGAGGCGGCGCAGGGCCATCTGCTGCTCCGGCGTCTCCTCGGGCTCGAGGACGCCGCTGCCCAGGAGCTGCTGGATGCTCTCCGGGTTGCTGGGGTCCAGGCCGCCCTCCATCCCGGACATCGCCTCGTTGATCCCGCGCTCGATCGCCTCGCGGTCGATGGTGATGCCGCGGGCGTAGGCGTGGACGGCGTCCTGCAGCTGCTGGCGCAGCCACGGCACGTGGGCGAACAGCCGCTGCGAGGCGGCCTCCCGGAGCGCGAGGAACAACCGGACCTCGTCGGCGGGCCGGTCGAGGCCGGCGGCGAAGTCGGCCACGTTCTGCGGCACGAGCACGCCGGTGCCGGCCGGGGCGAGCGGCAGTCCGACGTCGGTGCTCGTGACCACCTCGTCGGCGAGCTTGCCCAGTGCCTGGCCGACCTGGGCGCCGAACATCAGCCCGCCCATCCGGCCCATGATCCCGGCGATCGGCCCGAACGACATGGCCGCCTCCTGGGGGAGGGCGCTGGTCATGGCGGCGACGACCTTCTCGGCGAGCGGATCGATGAGCGCCCCCCAGGCGGGCAAGGTCTGCTCCACCCACTCCACGCGCGACCAGGCGGCCGTCCGGTCGATCCCCGACGGCAGCTCGGTGACCTGGTCGAGCCAGAGGTCGGCGAGACGCAGCGCCTCGGCCACGGCGGTCCGCTCCGCATCGGAGGACGGCTGGTGCCCGGCCGCCAGCTGGCTGATCGCGCCCTGCCGGGCGAGGTCCCAGTTGACCGGTCCGCCGGACCAGCTCATCAGCTTCTGCAGCTCGGCGAACAGGGGCATCTTCCCGAGGACGTCCTCGGGCGACCCGCCGGCGCCGATGCTGCCGAACAGCGCGCCGAGCCCGAACGGGTCGCCGGCCGGGTTGCTGCCCTGTCCCTCGTCGCGGCGCTCGGGGTCGCGGTCGGGGAGCCCGAAGCCGAAGGGCACATCACTCATGCGTCCACGGTAGACGCCAGAAGGACCTCGTCCTCCCCAACCTTCGCACGCTCAGGTCGGGAGCCGGGGCGGGGCCTAAGCTGGCCCGTCGTGACCCGTCGGATGGCCGTCCTCGCCACCGGCGTCGTGCTGCTGGTGCTCTTCGGCCTGCTCGGCACGGCGCTCCCGGTGCCCTACGTCGCGCAGGTGCCCGGCCCGACGTTCAACACCCTGGGCGACATCGAGGGCGAGCCGATCATCAGCGTCGAGGGCCGGGAGCGCAACGAGGTCCGCGGCAACCTGAACCTGACGACCGTCGGGGTCAGCCGCGGTGGTCTCAGCCTGGTGCAGGCCGTCCGCGGTTGGTTCGACGACGAGGTGAGCGTCGTCCCCGAGGAGTCGGTGTACCCGCCGGACCGCTCCGAGGAGGAGACCCGGCAGGCCAACCGGGAGGCGTTCCTGACCTCCGAGCAGGCGGCCCAGTCCGTCGCGCTCGGTCACCTCGGCTACCCGGCGAAGGTCGTCGTGCAGGGCTTCGCCGAGGACTCGCCGTCGGAGGACGCACTCGAGGAGGGCGACGCCCTGGAGGCGATCGACGGCCGTCCCGTGCCCGACGTCGACGCCCTCGACGCAGTGCTCGACGACA
>NZ_SPQM01000258.1 GCF_004570345.1 Blastococcus sp. CT_GayMR20
GCGAGATCTCCCAGGACGACCTGCGTCGCGTGATCGACCTCGTGCTGGAGGAGGGCTGACGATGGGAGAGACCTTCGCGGGCCTGGTCACGGACGGCCCGCTGCTCGTCGCCGCCGCGGTCGCCGCGCTCGTCGGGCTCATCAGCTTCGCCTCCCCCTGCGTCCTGCCGCTCGTCCCGGGCTACCTGTCCTACGTCACCGGGCTGGTCGGGTCCGGCGCCGTCACGGCGCCGGCCGGTCGCTCCGGAGGGACGGCGACAGCGGTGCGCACCGAGGTGACCCCGCGGGCGCGCATGGTGCTCGGCGCCCTGCTGTTCGTGCTCGGCTTCACCCTCGTCTTCGTCGCGTTCGGCGCGGCCTTCGGCGGGCTGGGCCGGCTGATGCTCGAGCACGCCGACGTCCTCAACCGGGTCTTCGGCGTGGTCACCGTCCTGGTCGGCCTGGGCTTCCTCGGCTGGCTGCCGTTGCTCCAGCGCACCAAGCGGATCACCGCGCGGCCGGCCGCCGGCCTGGCCGGGGCGCCGCTGCTGGGCATCGTCTTCGGCCTCGGCTGGACGCCGTGCCTCGGGCCGACCCTGTCGGCGGTCTACTCCCTGGCCTTCTCCGAGGCGACCGCGACCCGCGGCGCGGTGCTCGGCGTCGCCTACTGCCTGGGCCTGGGCGTCCCCTTCGTGCTCGTGGCGCTCGGGGCGCGCTGGGCGATGGGCGCGACGTCGTTCCTCCGCCGGCACGCGCAGACCGTGACCCGCGTCGGCGGGGCTGTGCTGGTGCTGGTCGGGCTGCTGCTGCTCACCGGCGCCTGGACCGAGATGATGCAGTGGCTGCGGTCGTGGCTGGCCGCGACCGGGTTCGGGGACTCGGCGCTGTGACGGTGACCGCGCCTCCGGCTCCCGGGGTAGCTGCTCCGCCTCCTTCGGTCCCGCGGCGGGGCGTGGGTCTCCTCCTCCGCTGGTGGCGGCGGCTCACCGCGATGCGGACGGCGATCGTCCTGCTGTTCCTGCTCGCGCTCGCCGCCGTCCCGGGATCGCTGCTGCCGCAGCGGTCGCTGTCGCAGAACAACGTCAACGGGTACTTCGCCGACCACCCCACGCTCGCCCCGTTCCTCGACCGGCTCTACCTGTTCGACGTCTTCAGCTCGCCCTGGTTCGCCGCGATCTACCTGCTGCTGTTCATCTCGCTGATCGGTTGCGTGCTGCCGCGCGGGCTCGAGCACGCCCGCAACCTCCGCGCCGCCCCGCCGCCGGCCCCCAGGCACCTCCTGCGGCTGCGGGACTCCGGCGAGGTCGCGACCCCGCTCCCGGGCGGGCAGTCGCTCGACGTGGTCGAGGAGGAGCTGCGGGTCCGGAAGTTCCGCGTCGTCCGGCGGAACGGCGTGCACGGGCCCGAACTCTCCGCCGAGAAGGGCTACCTCAAGGAGACCGGCAACCTGCTGTTCCACCTCTCCCTGGTGGCGCTGCTCCTGGGCCTGGCCGGCGGCAAGCTCTGGGGCTACGAGGGCAGCATCCTGGTCACGGAGGGCCAGGGCTTCTGCAACTCCTTCCAGCAGTACGACACGCACTCGGCCGGCCCGCTCGTCGACAGCGGCGACCTGACCCCGCTCTGCGTCGACCTCGAGGACTTCCGCGCCGAGTACGAGGAGGACCTGACCGCCGCCTCGTTCACCGCGGACATCCGCTACGGCGGCCCCGGCGAGGACGGCCGGGCGACCACCATCGGTGTCAACGAGCCCCTGCGCCTGGACGGCGACCGGATCTACGTGACCGGCCACGGGTTCAGCCCGACGTTCAGCGTGACCCGGCCCGACGGCACGGCCCTGACCGACGTCTCCGTGCCGTTCCTGCCGTCGGACCAGTCGACGATGGCCAGCCAGGGCGCGCTGAAGGTGCCCGACCTCGGGGACGGCGACGACCAGCTCGCCCTGGAGGGGTTCTTCGCCCCCACCGGGCTGGTCCAGGGCGGCATCCTCACCTCGGTCAACCCGCAGCCCCTCGCGCCGCAGGTGGCGCTGGTCGCCTACCAGGGCTACCTCGGTCTGGACTCCGGGATCCCGCAGTCGGTCTACTCCCTCGACGCCGGCCAGATCGATCGCGGCCGCCTGACCGAGGTCGGCGCCGCGAACCTCTCGGCCGGCGAGTCGATGACGCTCCCCGACGGGACGACGGTGACCTTCACCGGCTTCCGCGAGTTCGCCGCCCTGCAGTACTCCCACGACCCTGGGCAGACGTGGGTGCTGGCCGCGGCGGTCGCCATGCTCGCGGGCCTGCTCGGGATGCTGCTGCTCCGCCGGGAGCGGGTCTTCGCCCGGGTCCCGGCCGGTGCCGGCGACGGCGGTACCGTGCTCGCGCTGGCCTCGCTCACCCGGGGCAGCGGTGAGAACGCGCCCCGGTTCGCCGCCATGGCCGACGACCTGCGCGCAGCGCTCGCCGAGCGCGCCCGCACATCCGAACCGGAGGGACACCCGCGTGACTCCTGACTCGCTGGCCGCACTGTCGGACAGCCTCTTCTCGGTCTCCGTGGCGTTGTACTCGCTCGCCGTCGTGGCCTTCTGCGCGCAGTTGGCGTTCGGACGGCGTCCGGCACCGGCGCGCGAGCTCGTCGGTGCCGGTGGTCCGGCCGGGCCGGCCGCCGCGCCGGCCCCGGCCCCGGCCGAGGACTCCCGCGGACGGCGCTGGGGCGCGATCGCCATCGGTCTGACGGCGCTCGGCGCGCTGGCCCACACCGGCGTGCTGGTCGCCCGCGGCCTGGCGACCGACAGGTTGCCCTGGGGCAACATGTACGAGTTCTCGACGGCCACCGTGCTCGTCGCGGTCGTCGTCTACCTGGTCTTCGCCCTGCGCGCGCCCGGACTACGGCACATCGGCCTGTTCGTGCTGGCGCCGGTCGTGCTCTCCCTCGTCGCCATCGGCCTGCGCCTCTACGCCGAGGCCGGCCCGGTGGTCGCCGCGCTGCGGTCGTACTGGCTGGCGATCCACGTCAGCACCGCGGTCATCGGCTTCGGCGTGTTCGTCGTCAGCGGGATCGCCAGCGTCCTCTACCTGCTGAAGACCCGGCACGACGCCCGGGTGGCCTCCGGTGAGGCGTCGCAGGAAGGCATCCTCGCCCGCCTCCCCGGCGCCGCGGCGCTGGACCGGGTCGCCCACCGCACGGCCGTCTTCGGCTTCCCGATCTGGACCTTCGCCGTCATCGCGGGGGCCGTCTGGGCCGAGGCCGCCTGGGGCCGCTTCTGGGGCTGGGACCCCAAGGAGACGTGGGCCTTCATCGCCTGGGTGGTCTACGCCGCCTACCTGCACGCACGGACCACGGCCGGCTGGCGCGGCAAGCCCGCCGCATGGGTCAACGTCGTCGGTCTCGGGGTCATGATCTTCAACCTGACCTTCGTCAACATGGTGTCGACCGGCCTGCACAGCTACGCCGGGGTCAGCTGACCCGTCACACTGCGTCATCGGCTCGTCGGTCGGTCCGGGAGCGCGCTACCCGTGACGAACGGCGGGTCGGCGTGCTTCCATGCCCCCATGACGTGCACGACTGCCCCCGCCGGAGATCACCGTGGGTAAGCATGCAGCGCCGGAGGGCGCCGCTCCGCACCCGCTCGTGAGCGGGGCCCGGGCCGCCCGCCCGGAGCGCACGCCCGGGGCCCACAGCCAGGACGCCGCTCGCGAGGGCGGGCTGGGCTGGCCGGGACCCCCGGCGCCCGACGGCGAG
>NZ_SPQM01000259.1 GCF_004570345.1 Blastococcus sp. CT_GayMR20
GATCTCTCGGCAGCGGCGGCCTGCTCGGCAGCCACGCGGGCGGCCTCCTCCGCGGCGGCACGGGCGGCGAGCTCGGCCTGGTCCGCGGCGGCCTGGGCCTGCGCGGCGGCGGTGCGGTCGGCGTCGCGCTCGCTGCGGCTGGCGACGAGCTGCTCGAGCGGCCGGGCAGCCTCCTCGACGGCGACCGGCGCGGACTCGGCCTGGACACCGAGCTGCTCGGCGACGCTCACCGAGGACAACTGGGGGTCGGCGTGCGCGGCGGGCTCGCCGGCGGTCATGACGTTGACCATGATCGCGCCGGCGGCGGCCATCCCGAGGTACAGGGCGGGACGACGACCGGGGAGCGGCGGGCGGGGCGACGTGTGGCGGGCGTGCGAGGACGTGCGGATACGCAGGTTCATTCAGCCGTTTCTTCCGTCAGCCGCCTACCGAGTTAGCTGACGGATTCGGGCGGGAAGCAGCCCTACCGGCCGCGAGCCAGGCTCGACGGCAGGATTCACCCCAGTACTGCGGTGGGTCCCCGGCTCGCCCGCGTCCGGGGACACGAGGCGACTCGGCGGCGTCCGGCGCGGATTCCCCGGTTGGGGATGGTGCCGACCGGCCGGACGGGACCCAAGGTAGCCGTCGTTATCGAGTCGTGACAATGCCGGGTGGACGTGATGCATCTCGCCGCCGGCTCAGGGCAGGCGCCAGACCGTCGTCCGGCGACTCGTCGGCCCCTCCACCTCGGGGACGTCGTAGGCCGCCACTGCCTCGAGCCGGTCCGTCGGCACGTAGGGCCGTCCGGGGTCGCCGAGGAACACCTCCGCGCCCCGAGCGCGCGCGGCCTCGAGGAAGGGCAGCACGCGTTCGGACATGAGCCGGTCGTAGCAGACGTCTCCCGCCAGGACGACGTCCGCGTCGGGGGGGCCACCGCCCAGCACGTCGCCCACCACGCGGATCGGCAGCACGCCGTTGAGCTCGGCGTTCAGCCCGATGGCGGTCAGGCCGAAGGGGTCGATCTCGCTGGCCACCACGTCGCTCGCGCCGGCGAGCCGGGCCGCCACCGCGACCAGCCCGCTGCCCGAGCCCAGGTCGAGGACGGTCCGGCCGGCGACCACCTCCGGGCGGTCGAGCACCAGACGCGCCAGCGCCTGACCGCCCGGCCAGGCCGCCGCCCAGAACGGCGGCTCGGACATCTCGCCGCCCCGCTCGGCCTCCATCGCCTCCCAGAGGGCCACGACGTCGGCGGCGACGAGCAGCGACACCTCCGGGACGAGGGAGGGCCGGGCAGGCCGGGTGTGGGCCCGGACGAAGGCGGGAGGGACGGGCGGCACCGACCCAGTCAACCCGAGCCCGGGATCAGGACGACGGCGGCTTCGGCGGAGCCGCCCGGCGGGCGATCAGCCTCCAGTAGGAGCCCGGCATCAGGCGGACCAGGACGTCGGGGACCTTCGCGCTCCAGCCGATGAGCAGCCGCGGACGGCGGTTCTCGATCGCGGCCAGGATCTGGGCCGCGGCGGTCTCCGGCGGCATGGTGAGCAGCTTCGCGAACTGCTTGCGGCCCTGCTCGTACTCCTCCACCGAGACGCCGGAGCCGGTGCGCGCGCTCTCGGCGATCCGCGTCTTGATCCCGCCGGGGTGCACGACGGTGACCCCGACCCGGTTCTCGGCCAGCTCGTGGCGCACCGCCTCGGAGAACCCGCGGACGGCGAACTTGCTCGCCGAGTACGCGGCCTGCCCGGCCGGGGCGAAGATGCCGAAGACGCTGCTCACGTTGACCAGGTGCGCTCCCGGATGGGCCTTCAGGGCGGGCAGGAACGCGTGGGTGAGCCGGACGACGGATCGGAAGTTGACCGCCATGACCCAGTCGAACTCGTCCAGGCTGACCTGGTCGAAGCGCCCGCCGAGGGCCACCCCGGCGTTGTTCACCAGCAGTGTCGTCTCCGGGTGACCGGTGGCCAGGGCCTCGGCCGCCTCCGCGGTGGCCGCGTCGTCGGACAGGTCCACGACGTAGGTGTCCACCGCGAGGCCGGGATGCGTGGCGCGGAGGCTCTCGGCGACGCCGTCCAGCCGCTCCTTGTCGCGGTCGACGAGGACGAGGTTGCTGCCGCGGGCGGCGAGCTGGACGGCGAGGGCCTCGCCGATGCCGCTGGCGGCCCCGGTGACGACGGCGGTGCCGCCGGCGAACTGGTACGCGTCCATCAGGCGACCGCCTTCTCCGTCGTCGTGGCCGAGACCGGCCGCTGGAACGTCATGCCCTCGTCCTCGAGGGAGCCGCGCCGCATCATCTGCACGTCGCGGATGTAGTTCTGGTGCAGCCGCCACGGGGTCCGCCGGCCCTGCTTGGGCAGGTCCGCCAGGCTCCGCTGCACGTAGCCCGAGGCCAGGTCGAGGAACGGCTGGTCGGCGCCCTCGGGCGGCGCGACGGGGGTGGCCGAGACGTAGCCCTCGGCGTCGAGGTGCTTCAACAGCCGGCAGACGTAGCGGTTGACCAGGTCGGCCTTGAGCGTCCAGGAGGCGTTCGTGTAGCCGATCACCATCGTGAAGTTGGGGACGCCGGAGATCATCATCCCCTTGTAGGAGACCGTTCCCGACACGTCGACCGGGGTGCCGTCCAGGCTCAGCGTCATCCCGCCCATGGCCAGCAGGTTGAGGCCGGTGGCGGTGACGATCACGTCGGCGTCCAGGCGCTCCCCCGACTCGAGCTCGATGCCCGTCTTCGTGAAGCGGGCGATCCGCCCGGTCGCGATGGAGGCGTCGCCGCGGCGCAGGGTGCGGAACAGGTCACCGTCGGGCACCAGGCACAGCCGCTGGTCCCACGGGTCGTACGGGGGGTTGAAGTGCCTGTCGACGTCGACGGTCGATGGCAGCTGCTTCTCGGTGAGCCGGCGGATCAGCGCGCGCGCGGCGGCGGGCCGGCGGCGGCTGAACTGGTAGAGCGCGGTGGACAGCAGGACGTTCTTCCACCGCACGATCGGATAGGCGGCCTTCGCCGGGAGCCTGGTGCGCAGCCATTCGGCGAGGGGGTCCCGGCCGGGCAGGGACAGGATGTAGCTCGGCGTCCGCTGCAGCATGGTCACGTGCTCGGCGTCGGGCGCGAGGCTCGGGACGAGCGTGACGGCGGTGGCGCCGCTGCCGATCACGACGATCCGCTTGCCGGTGGCGTCGAAGTCCTCCGGCCAGTGCTGCGGATGGATCAGCTGTCCGGCGAAGTCCTCCTCGCCGGGGAACTCCGGCCGGAAGCCCTCGTCGTAGCGGTAGTAGCCGGAGCACGCCGTCAGCCACGAGCAGGTCAGCGTGACCGTCTCACCGGTGTCGGTGCGGCGGGCGGTCACCGTCCAGCGGGCGTCCGCGCTCGACCAGTCGGCGGAGACCACCCGGTGGTGGAAGCGGATCCTGTCCTCGACGCCGTACTCGCGGGCGGTGTCCTGGATGTAGTGCCGGATCGCCGCGCCGTCGGCGATGGCCTTGGAGTCCTTCCACGGCCGGAAGGCGTAGCCGAGGGTGAACATGTCGGAGTCCGACCGGATGCCGGGGTACCGGAACAGGTCCCAGGTCCCGCCGATCGCGCCGCGGGACTCGAGGATGGCGTACGTCTTGTCCGGGCACTCCTCCTGCAGGTGGCAGGCGGCACCGATGCCGGACAGGCCGGCTCCGACGACGAGGACGTCGACGTGCTC
>NZ_SPQM01000025.1 GCF_004570345.1 Blastococcus sp. CT_GayMR20
GGCCGCGCCGATCATCACCTGCGGGTTGGAGGTGTTGGTGCAGGAGGTGATGGCCGCGATCACGACGTGTCCGTGGTCGACCTCGGTCTCCGTGCCGTCCTCCATGACGACGCGCGTCGGCTTCGAGGGCCGGTCGCCCGTCACCGGGCCGTGGGAGGCGCCGTGCGGCTTGCCCGACTCACCGTTGCCGTGCGCGAAGGGGCTGGCCGGGTCCGAGGCCGGGAAGGTCTCCTCGACCGCCTCGTCGACGGCGGACCCGGCGTCGCGGGGCGCGTCGTCGTCGTCCTTCTGCATCTCGTCGATCGGCGCGTACGTGGGCAGCGCCTCCCGGAACGAGGCCTTGGCGTCGGTGAGCGCGACGCGGTCCTGCGGGCGCTTGGGGCCGGCGATCGACGGGACGACGGTGGCCAGGTCGAGCTCGAGGTACTCGGAGAAGGCCGGCTCGCGGGACGGGTCGTGCCAGAGGCCCTGCTCCTTGGCGTAGGCCTCCACCAGGGCGACCTGCTCCTTCGAGCGGCCGGTCAGCTCCAGGTAGGTGACCGTCTCCTCGTCGATCGGGAACATCGCCGCCGTGGAGCCGAACTCCGGGCTCATGTTGCCGATCGTGGCGCGGTTGGCCAGCGGGACGGCGGAGACGCCGGCGCCGTAGAACTCCACGAACTTCCCGACCACGCCGTGCTGGCGCAGCATCTCGGTGATCGTGAGGACCAGGTCGGTCGCGGTGGCCCCGTCCGGCAGCTCGCCGGTGAGCTTGAAGCCGACCACGCGCGGGATGAGCATCGACACGGGCTGGCCGAGCATGGCCGCCTCGGCCTCGATGCCGCCGACGCCCCATCCCAGGACGCCGATGCCGTTGACCATCGTGGTGTGGGAGTCGGTCCCGACGCAGGTGTCGGGGTAGGCGATGACCCGGTCCCCCTCCTGCCGCGGGAAGATCACGCGCGCGAGGTGCTCGATGTTGACCTGGTGCACGATCCCGGTGCCCGGGGGGACGACCTTGAAGTCGCTGAACGCGCCCTGACCCCAGCGGAGGAACTGGTAGCGCTCCCCGTTGCGCTGGTACTCCAGGTCGACGTTGCGCTCGAACGAGTCCGGCGTGCCGAAGATGTCGGCGATGACCGAGTGGTCGATGACCATCTCGGCGGGCGCGAGCGGGTTGATCTTCTGGGGGTCGCCGCCGAGCTCGGCCATGGCCTCGCGCATCGTGGCGAGGTCGACGATGCAGGGCACGCCGGTGAAGTCCTGCATGACCACGCGCGCCGGGGTGAACTGGATCTCCTGGTCCGGCTCCGCGTTCGGGTCCCAGTTGGCGATCGCCCGGATGTGGTCGGCGGTGATGTCCTCGCCGTCCTCGGTGCGCAGCATGTTCTCCAGCAGGACCTTGAGGCTGAAGGGCAGCTTCTCGGAGCCCTCCACCGCGTCGAGCCGGAAGATGTCGTAGTCGTTGCCGTCGACGGTGAGCGTCGCCCGGGCTCCGAAGCTGTCCTTGCTGGCTGCCACTCTTCTGCGCCTACCCCTCGGTCGTTCCTCGCGCTCGGTTGTCCACCCGCGATCATCCCAGGTCAGCGCCCGCGGCATCGGGTGAGGCGACCCTTGCTTCACCCGGTGACCTCGATCACCCGTCCGGAAACCTCGGTGCCTACGGTGGAACGGTGACCGGCGCAGTCCCGCACCCGCTCCCCGCGTGGCTGACGAGCGCCCGGCGGATCACCGTGCTGACCGGTGCCGGGATCTCCACGGACAGCGGCATCCCCGACTACCGGGGTCCGAACGGCGTGTGGACCAAAGATCCGGACGCCGAGAAGCTCGTGACCCTGTCGTACTACCTCGCCGACCCCGACATCCGGCGCCGGTCGTGGCTCCTGCGCCAGGCCATGCAGCGCGCCGACCCGCAGCCGAACGCCGGCCACGCGGCCCTCGTGGACCTCGAGCGGCAGGGGCGGCTGCGCGCGCTGGTCACCCAGAACATCGACGGGCTGCACCAGGCGGCCGGGTCGGATCCGGCGCTGGTGCACGAGATCCACGGCACGGTGCACGAGGTCGTGTGCGTCGACTGCGACGACCGGACGACGATGCGGGCGGCGCTGGACCGGGTCGCGGCGGGGGAGCCCGACCCCGTGTGCCTGGTGTGCGGCGGCATCCTGAAGTCGGCCACCGTCTACTTCGGGCAGCTCCTCGACGAGCGGGTGGTGGCGGCGTGCACCGCGGCTGCCGCTGACTGCGACCTGTTCCTCGCGGTCGGCACGTCGCTGCAGGTGTGGCCGGCCGCGGGGCTGTCCGACGTCGCCGTCGGCGCGGGCGCCCGGCTCGTCGTCGTCAACGCGCAGGCGACGCCCTACGACGACGTCGCTGATCTCGTCGTCCGTGAGCCGATCGGCACGGCGTTGCCGGGAGTGGTCGCGCGCGCCTGACCGTGGCGGTTAGCGTGACAGGCATCAGATCCTCCGCACCCCGGGAGCCGGCATGCGCGTGCCCTTGACCACCCGCGACTTCCTCGACCGGGCGGAGCTCGTCTACGGCGACCGCGTCGGGATCGTCGACGAGCCGACGCAGCCCGCGCCGTCCCTGGGGGACGTGAGCTACCGCGAGGTCGCCCGCCGCGGCCGGGCCCTGCAGGCCGGGCTGGACGAGCTGGGCATCGGGGAGGGCGAGCGGGTCGCGATCGTCAGCCACAACTCCGCGCGCCTGCTGGAGCTGCTGCTGTCGGTGCCGTCGTCGGGGCGGGTGGCGGTGCCGATCAACTTCCGACTGTCGCCCGAGGAGGTCAGCTACATCGTCGGCCACTCCGGCGCCCGCGTGCTGCTGGTCGACCCGGAGCTCGAGTCGACGCTGAAGGGCATCGAGGCCGAGCACCGGTTCGGCACGGGCGAGGAGTACGAGCAGCTGCTGCGCTTCGACACCGAGCCGCGCGCGTGGGCCGAACCGGACGAGGAAGCGACCGCGACGATCAACTACACCAGCGGGACGACCGCCCGGCCCAAGGGCGTGCAGATGACCCACCGCAACCTGTGGGTCAACGCGGTCACCTTCGGCATGCACATGCAGGTGAGCGACCGCGACGTCTACATGCACACGCTCCCGATGTTCCACTGCAACGGCTGGGGTCTGCCGTACACCATGGCCGGGCTCGGGGCGCGCCAGGTCGTGATCCGCAAGATCGACGGCGCCGAGATCCTCCGCCGGGTCGACCGGCACGGGGTCACCGTGCTGGCCGGGGCGCCCGCCGTCTGGAACGCCGTCCTCGAGGCCGCCGCCGACTGGGACGGCGAGATCCCCGGCCGGGACAGGGTGCGGATCATCGTGGCCGGCGCCCCGCCGCCGTCGAAGACCATCGCCCGGGTCGAGGCCGAACTGGGCTGGGAGTTCAACCAGATCTACGGACTCACTGAGACCGCGCCGCTGCTGACGATCAACCGCCCGCGCGCCGAGTACGACGAGCTGGACGCCGACGAGCGCGCCAAGCGGCTGTCCCGCGCCGGCGTCCCGGCGCTCGGCACCCGGCTGCAGGTCAGCGAGTCCGGCGAGGTCCTGGCCCGGGGCAACACGGTGCTCGCCGGCTACTGGGAGAACCCGGACGCGTCGGGGGAGGCCCTGGAGGGCGGCTGGTTCCACACCGGTGACGGGGGCACGATCGACGACGGCGGCTACCTGACGATCTCCGACCGCAAGAAGGACGTGATCATCACCGGCGGCGAGAACGTGTCGTCCATCGAGGTGGAGGACGTCGTCTTCAGCCACCCGGCCGTCGCGGAGGTCGCCGTCATCGGCGTCCCCGACGACAAGTGGGGCGAGATGGTGACCGCGATCGTCGTCGTGGGGGAGGGCGAACAGGTCACCGAGGAGGAGATCATCGCCCACTGCCGCGGCAAGATCGCCGGCTACAAGATCCCCAAGCGCATCCATTTCCGCGACGAACTGGCGCGGACGGCGACCGGCAAGATCCAGAAGTTCAAGCTCCGCGAGTCGTTCTGGAAGGACTCCGAGCGCCAGATCAACTGACGGACCCCCTCCTCCCCACCCCTCGGCCTGCTCGGGGCGGTGCCCGGGAGGGCGAGGACGGGGTCCGTCAGCTCCCCCTTCGGGGTGAGACGCGTTCAACGGATCACCCGATCCGGTCGATCTCGAACCCAGCGGTGCCCTCCCGGGTGCCGCTGGGTCGAGTCGGAAGAGGTCGGGCGACGTGGACAGCGGTACGCGGAGCAGTTCTGTGCGGCGCCTGGTCGGCGCCGCCGTCGGAGCCGCGATCCTGATCGGTCTGACCCCCGCGGTGGCCGATGCGGCCCCGCGCCGTCCGAGCGACTCCGAGATCGCGACCGCGGAGGCCAAGGCCCGCGAGGTCGAGGCGCGGATCGGCGAGCTCTCCGGTGCGCTCGAGGCGGCCCAGGACCAGGTGGACGCAGCCCGGTCGCGATCGGTGATCGCACTCGACGAGTACCAGGCGATGCAGGCGGCCTACGAGGTCGCCCAGCAGCAGGCGGACGCCGCGGCCGCCGCCGCCGCCCAGGCCACGGCCGACCTCGGCGTGGCGCGGGCGAACCTCGTCGCGTTCGCGCGCCGCAGCTACATGGACGGCAGCACCTACTCCGGTGCTGCCGCACTGATCACCGCCGGTGACCCCGCTCAGCTCATCGAGCGGGCCGCCCTCCTCGAGGCGGCCGGCAGCCACCGCAGCGACGTCCTGGACGTCGTCACCGTCCTCCAGGAGCAGGCGACCGCGGCCGACACCGTGGCCCGCGAGGCGGTCACGGCGGCTGCCGGACTGCAGAAGCACGCCGAGGAGAAGCTGGTCGAGGCGCAGGCGGCCGAGATCGACGCCCGGGCCCAGGCTGGCGCCCTGGCCTCCCAGCAGGCGCAGCTGACGACCGAGCTCGCCGCCGCCGAGCAGGAGCTCGAGTCGCTCGTCGGCGCACAGGCCGCCGCCGACCGCACCGCGCAGATCAGCCGGCCCGCTCCCGCCCCGCCGCGCGCTCCGGCGCCGCCCTCGGGCAACCAGAACCAGGCCGGCTCCGGCGACGCGTCGGCCGCGTCGACGGCGATCGACGCCGCCATGGGCTACCTCGGCACGCCGTACGCCTGGGGTGGCGGCGGGACCCGCGGACCCGGACCGGGCCTCGACCCGGACGAGGGGGTCGTCGGCTTCGACTGCAGCGGTCTGACCCAGTACGCCTATGCCCAGGCCGGGATCTCGATCCCGCGCAACAGCCGCGCGCAGTACGCGGCGCTGCCCAAGGTGGCCAGCAACGCGCTGCGCGCCGGCGACCTGGTGTTCTGGGCCGACGACCCGTCCGACCCCGACACGATCCGGCACGTGGCGATCTACCTGGGCAACAACAAGGTGGTCCAGGCGCCGCAGAGCGGCGACGTCGTCAAGGTGTCGACGATGTGGTGGGGCGACTACGCCGGCGCGGTGCGGCCCAGCGCCTGAGCCTCTTCGGTACTCGGACCCGGGAGCGGTCACCGGGTCCGGACGTCAAGGCGTCGGGCAGCCACGGGGGGAGCTGCCCGACGCGTTGCCAACGGTAGCAGCCGCTCCGGCTCACGGGCAGGGGTGTGGACGCGCGTCTCCGGCACTTTTCGGATCGACTTCTCGGCACACCGGCGACGCCTCCCCACGGCTCCCCGGCGCCCGGCCACCCGTCCCAGGAACCTGTAGGACACTGGCCCCAGGACGGGACGCACCGTCCCGTCGACGGCTCTCCTACGCCGGGGGGTCAGTGACCGGCACGACCAGGGAGTTCCGTGAGCACCGCTGCCAGCACGCCGATCGAGACGTCTCCCGCGGGTTCGGCCGCACCGGTGCCACCGTCGGTGGACGCCCAGCGGCTGGAACGGGTGCTGTTCGAGATCAAGCGGGTCATCGTCGGCCAGGACCGGCTCGTCGAGCGGATGCTCGTCGCGCTGCTGGCCAAGGGGCACGTGCTGCTCGAGGGCGTGCCCGGCGTCGCGAAGACCCTCGCGGTGGAGACGCTCGCCCGCGCCGTCGGCGGTTCGTTCGCCCGCCTGCAGTTCACCCCTGACCTCGTGCCCGCCGACATCATCGGCACCCGCATCTACAAGGCCGGCCAGGACGCCTTCGACGTCGAGCTGGGCCCGGTCTTCGCCAACTTCGTCCTGACCGACGAGATCAACCGCGCGCCGGCGAAGGTGCAGTCGGCGCTGCTGGAGGTCATGGCCGAGCGGCAGGTCTCCATCGGCGGCGTGACCCACCCGCTGCCGAACCCGTTCCTGGTGCTGGCCACGCAGAACCCGATCGAGTCCGAGGGCGTCTACCCGCTTCCCGAGGCCCAGCGCGACCGCTTCCTCATGAAGGTGCTCGTCGACTACCCGACCCCGGAGGAGGAGCGCGAGATCGTCTACCGCATGGGCTCCGAGCCGCCGGTGGCCGAGACGGTGCTCGGTCCCGACGAGCTCAAGCGCCTCCAGGGGACGGCGTCCCAGGTCTTCGTCCACCACGCGCTCGTCGACTACGTCGTCCGCCTCGTCGTCGCGACCCGGTCCCCGCGGGAGCACGGCATGGAGGACGTCGCCACGTGGGTGTCCTACGGCGCGAGCCCCCGGGCCTCGCTGGGCCTGATCGCCGCGAGCCGCGCGCTGGCGCTGGTCCGCGGGCGCGACTACGTGCTGCCGCAGGACGTCCTCGACGTCACCGCCGACGTGCTGCGGCACCGGCTGGTGCTGTCCTACGACGCGCTGGCCGACGGGGTGCCCGCCGACCACATCGTCAAGCGGATCGTGCAGACCGTTCCGCTGCCGCAGGTGGCGCCCCGGCAGAACGCCGGCGGCTTCGGGCCGAGCGCGCCGGGCGGCCCGCACGTTCCGCAGGTCCCGCAGTTCGGTCCGCCTCAAGGCCTCCAGCCCGGCGGGCCGCAGGACGTCGGGCGGCACGGCGCGCCGGGCTCCAACGGGTTCGCGCAGGGGCCGGCGCAAGGGCCGCACCCGGCGTGATCCTCCGTCGTCGCGGCGCGGCACTGCAGCCGACCGCCGCCGAGCCCGCCCCGGAGCACAAGGGGCTGCTCCTGCACCCGGCGACGCCGGGCTCCGGGATCGAGCCCGGCTCGGGCGACGGTGCTCCGCCGCGCTTCACCGACGGTCCCGCCGACGTGCTGCTGCGCCGGCTCGAGCTCACCGTCCGGCGGCGTCTCGACGGGCTGCTGCAGGGCGACCACCTCGGGCTGGTGCCCGGGTCGGGCTCCGAGGCCGGTGACTCGCGCACCTACCACCCGGGGGACGACGTCCGGCGCATGGACTGGCCGGTGACGGCGCGCACCCAGGTGCCGCACGTCCGAGAAACCATCGCCGACCGCGAGCTCGAGACGTGGGCGGTCGTCGACCTGTCCGCGAGCCTGGACTTCGGCACCGCCAACTGCCAGAAGCGAGACCTCGCGATCGCCGGGCTCGCCGCCGTCGGCCACCTCACCGTGCACGGCGGCAACCGGCTGGGCGCCGTCGTCACGACGGGGGAGCGGGTCGACCGGTTCCCGGCCATGCCGGGCCGGCTGGCCGCCGAGCGGCTGCTGCGCTCGGTCGTCGCCACGCCCCGGGCGGCCGGGGGACGGCGCGGCGACCTGGCCGCCGCCATGGAGACGCTGATGCGGCCGCCGCGCCGGCGCGGGCTGGTCGTGGTCATCTCCGACTTCCTCGGCGACAGCGACTGGGAGCGCCCGCTGCGGCGGTTGTCCGCCCGGCACGAGCTGCTCGCGATCGAGGTGGTCGACCCGCGGGAGCTGGAGCTCCCGGACGTCGGCCTGCTGACCGTCGTCGACCCGGAGAGCGGCCAGTCCCTGGAGGTGCCGACCGGCAACCCGGAGGTCCGCGCCCGGTTCGCCGAGGAGGCGGCCGCCCAGCGCGCGGAGATCGCGACCGCGCTGCGCCGGACGGGTGCAGGGCACCTGCAGCTACGGACCGACCGGGACTGGCTCATGGACGTCGTCAGATTCGTGGCCGATCGACGCCGGGCCGGCAGCGGAGGGGCTTCCCGATGACCTTCCAGTCCCCGCTGTGGCTGCTGGCCCTGCTCGGCGTCGTCGCGCTGGTCGCCTTCTACGTGCTGCTGCAGCTGCGCCGGAAGGCCTACGCCGCCCGCTTCACCAACGTGGCGCTCCTGGGCGCGATCGTCCCCAAGCGACCGGGCTGGCGACGGCACCTCGCCTTCGGCGTCATCGCCCTCGGCCTGGCGACGCTCGTCGTGTCCCTCGCCGTCCCGAGCACCGAGGTGCGGGTGCCGCGCGAGCGGGCGACGGTCGTCATGGCGGTGGACGTGTCGCTGTCCATGCAGGCCACCGACATCGAGCCCGACCGCTTCCGGGCGATGCAGACCGCGGCCAAGGAGTTCGTCGAGGTCCTTCCCGAGAGGATCAACCTCGGCCTGGTGTCCTTCGCCGGCACGGCCACGACGCTCGTGCCGCCCACCACCGACCGGGCGCAGGTCGAGAGCGCGATCGACAACCTCGACCTCGCCGAGTCGACGGCGATCGGCGAGGCGGTGTTCACCTCGCTGACCGCGATCGAGAACTACCAGTCCAGCCTCGAGGCGGACGAGGCCGAGGAGGTGCCGGCGCGGATCGTGCTGCTGTCGGACGGCTACAACACGGTCGGCCGCGAGGACACCCAGGCGATCGACGCGGCGCGCGCCGCCGGTGTCCCGGTCTCGACGATCGCCTTCGGCACCGACTACGGCACCCTCGACCTCGACGGCGAGACGGTGCCGGTGCCGGTCGACCGGCAGACGCTCGAGGAGATCGCCGACCAGACCGGCGGGAGCTACAGCGAGGCCGCCAGCGCTGCCGAGCTCGAGCAGGTCTACGCCGACCTGGGGAGCCAGATCGGGTACACGACCGAGCCGCAGGACATCAGCCCGTGGTTCGTCCGCACCGGCGTCGTCCTCGCGATGCTGGGCGCCGTCCTCAGCCTGCTCTGGACCAACCGCCTGATCTGAGCACGGCGCGGGTCAGGCCGGGCGCTCGCTGCCCGGCAGGACGGGCACCAGCAGGTGGGAGTCGTAGCGGCCGCCGGTGTGCACCCGGTGCGTGCCGCGATTCACCGTGTCCTCGTGGCGTGCGTAGGTGAGGGGCTTCGGGTAGCGCATGACGTCACTGCCCTGGACCACGAGCAGCAGCCGCTCACCCGCCTCGAAGCGGGTTCCCGACGGCAGGACCTCGATGTCGAGACGGACGACCTCGTCGGGCCGGACCGGCAGCTCGCGCTGGTGGGCGAGCACGGGCAGGTACTCGGTGGAGCGCTCCTCGTCCAGTTCCCGGTGCGAGGCGCGCTGCCATCCGACGGCGACCGGGCCGTCCTCGAACTGGGCGTAGTACGGGAACCCGACGGGCCGGCCCTCTGTGTCGAGCTTGAACAGCGCCACGAAGACGTCCATGTCGTCGCCCTCGGAGGCGGACACGTGCAGCGCAGCCGTGATGTGGCCGACCAGCTCCACCGGCTCGGTGAAAGCGATCTCGAAGGTGGCCCGGTGCGGGTTCAGCCCGCTGCCCAGGCCGTCGTAGCCCACGCTCTCCTCGCTCTCGACGGGGGACCAGCCGAGGGAGCCGTCACCCGACCGCAGGTGGAGCTTCCGGTACTGGACCGCCTCCAGCGGCCATTGGGTGGCGGTCCGGTGCTCGCCGTCGTAGTAGGAGTTGCGCACCTCGACGCGCACGCGCGGCCAGTCCTGGATCCCGGTGTCCTTGCCGAGCAGGAAGTGGTCGAAGAACGCCCGCTGCCGCTCGACCTGCTCGGGCTCGTAGTAGTACGCCCACTTCTTGCGCCCGTGGACGTCCAGCCACTTCTGGGAGGAGGACATCCGCCGGAACCCCTCGAGGGTGCCGCGGGTGTGCAGACCCTGGTCGGACCAGCTGGCCACGACGAACGCCGGCACCCGGATCTCCTCCAGCCGGGCGCTCTTCGACTGCCAGAACGCGTCGTAGAACGGATGTGCCGCCGTCTCCGCCTCGAGGTCCTCGATCTCGGTGACGCTGGCGCCCCAGCGCTCCCAGATGTAGGGCCAGAAGGAGGTCTCCGGGACCCCGCCGTGGCGGGCGACCTCCCGGTAGGTGTCGCTCCAGCCCTCCCAGGGGTTGATCGCCGCGAGGTGCGGCGGATCGAGCTCGGCGACCCGCCACTGCGACACCGTCAGGTACGAGACGCCGGACAGTCCCACCTTCCCGGCGCTCCACGGCTGCGTCCCCGCCCACTCGACGAGGTTCGCGAACGCCTGCGCCTCCTGCGGCGAGCAGTAGGTCGCGGGGCCCTCGCAGTACCAGGTGCCCGGGATGTCGGCGATGACGATCGCGTAGCCGTGCGGGACCCAGTACTCCGGGTCGGGGGCCTCGAACGTGGTCAGCTCGCCGGTGTGCTCGGGCAGCACACCGGCGGCCGGGTAGATCACACCGATGGGCGCCGGGTTGTGCTTGCCGTACGGCGACCAGCTGATCAGCGGTGCGGCGGGGACGTCGGTGTCCGGCCGGTAGACGTCGACGTAGATCCGCTCGCCGGAGGGCCCGACCGGAACGGCGACGTCCCGCTCGATCACCATCCCGGGCCGGTGCTCCTGGCGGTACTGCGGCGGGCGGCCTGCCCTCGACTCCGGCGTGCTGCGCGGAGCCCGGAACAGCAGGTCGACGTCGTCGGGCGTCACAGGTCTCCTCGGAAACTACGGGTTCAGCGGGTGGGGTCGAGGACGAGCTTGCCGGTCGAGCGCCGGGAGAGCAGGTCCTCGTGCGCCTGCCGGACGTCCGACAGCGGGTAGCGACCGCCCACGACGGGCGTCAGCAGACCGTCGGCCACCATCGGCAGCAGTTCGTTCATCGCCGCGTCCATCATCTGGGGGCGCGCCATGCAGTGGGCCAGCCAGAAGCCGATGACGGCTCGGCTGGTGCCCATGAGCGAGGGCGCCTGCACCGGCTTCGGCGGCACCCGCCCGGCCATGCCGTACGCCACCAGCCGCCCGAACGGGGCCAGTGCCGACATGGCGCCGTCGAACACGTTGCCGCCGGTCATCTCCAGGACGATGTCCACCTTCTTGCCGCCGTTGGCCTCCCGCAGGGCCCCGGTGAAGTCCTTCGGGTCGTTCTCGGCGAGCGCCGGGTCGACCGTGGCGTGGGCGCCCAGCTCCTCGCACAGCGCTCGCTTCTCCGGGCTCGACGCGGTCGCGATGACCCGGCCGGCACCCCAGTGCCGGGCCAGCTGGACGGCGAGGCTGCCCACGCCACCCGCGCCGGCGATGACGACGACCGACTCGCCCTCGGCCAGGTGCGAGCTCGTGCGGAGCAGGTGCCAGGCGGTCGCCCCCTGGAGGACGACGGCCAGTGCCTGCTCGTCGCTGACGCCGTCCGGCACCGGCCAGGTGAGGACGTCGTGCGCCACCGCCTTCTGGGCGTATCCGCCCCCCTCCAGAAGGCCGACCACGCGCTGGCCGCCACCCACCGGGGTGCCGACGAACTCCGCGCCGGGGATCAGCGGCAGCTGCTGCTGGGCGAGGTAGGAGTTCTCGATCTGGTGGGTGTCGGCAAAGTTGACTCCTGCGGAGCTCACCTCGTAGAGCTGCTGACCAGGCCCTGGAACCGGGTCAGGTAGATCGACCATGTCCATGACTTCGGGGCCGCCGAAGCGGGTGATCTGCACGGCTCGCATCGCCCGAGACTAAGGGGCTCCTCCTCCTCGCCGACGGTGGGCGGGAATGCCCAGGGCGAGGGGAGGGAATCGCGCAGCCACGCACGTCCTCGGGCCGACGCTGAGACGTCGACCGCCGATCTCAACCGCGCACGCGCACCGACGGGCAGATCACGCACTCTGCGAGGACCGACCCTGCCGGTCGGCCGCTAGTCATCCGCATCCGGGGCCGAGCCGTCCGGGCCCCGCCCCGAGGTTCCGGACGAGCGTCCGGGGCCGACGGCCGGAGCCGCCCCGCCGAGTTCCTTGCTCACCGTCGGATCGGCGTCGTCGGGCTGCGGTACCCGTGGGTCGTCCGGAAGTCGGATGTCCACCTCGTCGGCAGGCGCTGCCGCGGGCGCGTCGTCCTGCGGGGGGATGCTTTCGCCGTCCATGCCGTGGAACTACCCCGGGCGTCGTCCGGAACTCAGGCCGCCGTCCAAGATCGGCAGACCTGCCGACGTCCTGGGGGCACCGATCGCATGCACCCCACGCTTCAACGTGTTCACGGCGGGTCCGCCGCAGCGGGTGCGGCCGTCGGAGGCGGCTCGGGAAGCGCGTTCGGGACGACGTCCGGCTCGATGTCGGGCCGCACGGCCGGCACCGCATAGGCCCAGACGAGGTGCCGCACAACCGGGCCCGTGTTCCCGGCGAGGTAGGCCCGGGCCCGTTCCTCCAGGGCGGCGTCGGCGACCGTGCCCCGTTCGACGTGCTGGCGGAGGTGCTCACGCCACGTGCTGACGGTGAACGTCTCCAGGAACAACTCGGGATCCTCGGCGTCCTGGAACACGCCCCACAGGTAGGCGCCGGTGCGGCGCCGGGCACGGGCGAGGTCCCGCATCACGTCGAGGAAGTCGCGGACGTCGGCGTCCCGCACCCGCCACTCCACGGTGACGAGCACCGGCCCGGCGTCCGGGGCCCAGTCCAGGGACGGCGGCCGAGGCCACGGGAGTTCGCTGTGCCGGACGTCGTGGTCGGACTGCAGCGGGACCAGGAGCAGTCCCAGGAGTGCGGCCAGCACCAGTCCCCCCGCCGGCAGGAGGAACGCCGCGGTGAGCCCGAGGGTGTCCGCGACCGCGCCCCACATCACCGCCCCGAGCGCCTGCCCGCCCATGAACACGAGCTGGAAGTAGGCCAGCGCCCGGGCCCGGGCCCAGGTGGGGAGCAGCAGCTGGGCGGTGGCGTTGAGCGTGGACTGGACGGCGATCCAGCTGAGGCCCCCCAGCACCAGGGCGGCCACGACCACCACCGGTGAGGGGTGCACGCCCACCACGGCCACGGCCGCCGCGAAGCCCAGCATCGCGGCGGGCACGACCACGCCCGAGCCGCGCCGGGCGCGGAGCCGCGGCAGCACCGCGGTGCCGAGGACCGCCCCGGCCCCCACCGCGACGAGCAGCCCCCCGTACCCGTTCGGCCCCATCCCCATGGGTCCGCGGGCCACGGCCGGCAGCAGTGCCCAGAGACCGCTGGCGAACACCATGAAGAGGGCCGAGCGGGCGAGCACGCTGGTGAACGCGGGCGCACTGCGGACGTACCGCAGCCCCGCCCGGATGGCCTGGCCGATCGGCTCCGCGCCCAGCAGCCGCCGGGTGGCCGGCCGTGGCCAGCGGTGCAGGACGGCGAGCACGCCCAGGAAGGACGCGGAGTTCAGCGCGAACGCGGCGGCGGGACCGGCCGCGGCCACCAGCAACCCGCCGATCGCCGGCCCGACGGCGCGGGCGACATTGGCGTTGGCGCCGTTGAGCAGCGCCGCGAGCGGGAGCTCCTCCCGGGGCACCAGTTCGGGCTGGACCGCCTGGAAGCACGGCGCGGCGAGCGCCTGCCCCACCGCCAGGACGGCAGTGAGGGCGAGCAGCCGGTTCGGCGTCACCCCACCCGCCGCCGTCAGCACGGCCAGCGCGGCGGAGGCCAGCAGCATCAGCGTCTGGCTGAGCAACAGCACCCGCCGACGGTCGAGGATGTCCCCGAGCGCTCCGGCGGGAACGACGAGGAGGAAGACGGGCAGCGTGGCCGCCGTCTGCACGAGGGCGATCTGCAGGGCGCTGCCGCCGAGGTCCCCCATGAGCCACTGCGCGCCCACCGTCTGGGCCCAGGTGCCGGTGTTGGCGACGAACTGGGCGATCCACAGCGCGCGGAACCAGGTGTGCCGCAGCGGCGCCCAGGCGGACGGCAGCGCCGCCCGGGAGGGGTCGGGGGCAGGGGTGTCCCGGCGGACGTCGACGACGTCGACCATTCCGGGGCCCTACCCGCCGCGTCCGCGCGCACGCCCCGATCGGGGGCTCGGGCCGTCCACTCAGCTGATCGCGGCGAGCCCGCGCTGTACCGCGGTCTCGCCGGCGGCCAGGCGGTCCCGGACCACGGGCAGCAGATGGCCCTCGGCGTCGAGCATGTCCCGCCAGCCGCGCAGCGGGACCCAGCCCAGCAGCTTGTCCGCCTTGACGCAGGAGATCCCCGATGCGTCGGGCCGCGGCACCGGCCGCAGTCGCACGGCCTCCCCGAAGTGCCGTCGGACGAGGTCGTGCAGCGGAAGGCCGTTGGCGTTGTCCGAGGCCGCCGCGTAGACGACCTCGTGACCACCGGTCTCGGCGGTCACGGCGGCGAGCAGGAGCTCGGCCAGGTCGTCGACGACGACGTAGGACCAGAACGAGGCGCTCGTGTCCTCCCCTCGTGCCCGCACGATCGGGCCGACGTTGCGCTCGATGTTGCCCTCCCACTGGATCCACGTCGGCCGGATCGACACGGCGGTGATGTCCGAGCGGGAGACGGCAGCGTCCATGAGCAGTTCGCCGAACCACTTCGACAGCGCGTAGGTGTCCTGCGGCGCCACGGGATGCAGCTCGTCGATGGGCGCGTACGCGGCGTGGAAGTACCGCGTCGGGTACGAGAAGCCCGGCACGGTCTCGCTGGAGATGTGGACGAAGCGGCGCACGCCGGCCCGTTCGGCGGCCTCCAGCGTGGCGTAGGTCGCCATCAGGTTGGTCTGGAGGATCACGTGCGGCGGGTTCTTCACCGGGCTGGGGATCCCGGCGGCGTGCACGACGGCGTCGTGGCCGGGCAGGACGGCCGCGGCATGCCCGGCATCGGTCAGATCCGCCTGGATGTACCGGACCTGACCCGCCCGCTCGTAGACCGGCGGCAGCCGGTCGACGGCAGTCACCTCGTGTCCGGCCCGCAGGAGGACGTCCAGCGTGGCGGCGCCGAGCTTGCCGCGGGCCCCGGTCACGAGGATGCGCATGTCGGGGGGTGCCCCTCGGTCCAGGAGGCCTCGCCCCGCCGGTCAGCTGACATAGCGGCGCGCCGTCGAGAGCCGTTGCGCCTGCTCCAGCGCCGCGAAGCGGGCCTCGGCGTGCGGCGGCAGGATCCGGCGCTCACGCACCACCCACGGGATGCCGCGGACTGCGTCCAGGACCGCGAGCACGGTCACCCGGTCCCGTGGCACGGTGCGCAGCAGGTGCAGCGTCCGGCGCACCGCGGGACGCAGCGGACGGCGGAGCCATGTCGTCCAGAGGGTGTTGCGGATGCCGTGTCGACGCCGCAGGTGGGCATCCCGCGCCCGGCTCGCCCGGTGGTGGACGGTCAGCTCCGCCAGGTAGCAGAGCTCCCAGCCCGCGGCAGCCAGGTCGGCGGCCATCAGCTCCTCCTCACCGCCCAGCCACAGCCGCTCGGAGAAGCCGCCGACCTCGAGGAAAGCCTCCCGGCGCAGCACCGTGGCTGCGGCGAGGAAGGAGCCGAGCGCCGGACCCGGCAGCCAGGGGGCACCCCGGACGGGAGAGTCCCGCAGCTCCGCGACGATCGGGTCCTCGATGCCGCCCGGTTCGACGACGATGCGCCCCGTTGCCGCGGCCAGCCGGGGATGGGCGTCGAACAGGTCGCCGGCCCTCGCCAGCGAGCCCGGCTCCCACCACGTGTCGTCGTCGCAGAAGGCCACATACGGGGTCGTCAGTCGGGAGACGCCGACGTTGCGGCCGACGGCACCGAGGTTCTCCGGGCTGGCGATGAGCTCCACGTCCGGGAACCGCTCCCGGACCGCCGCCGCCGTGCCGTCCGCGGAGCCGTTGTCGACGACGACGACGTGCGGCCGCTCGGGCAGGGCGAGCAACCGGGCGACGGCGAGCAGCAGTTCCTCACGCCGCTGATGGGTGATCACGACGACGGCCACGCGAGGATCCGGCCCGGCCCGCAGTCCTGTCCCCGTGCCCGCCGGGACGCTGCCGGTGCTCATCCGGCCGCGCTCCGGTGCGCCCCCGTGGCGGTCCGAGCGAGGAGCTCGGCGTAGAGCCGCTCGTAGCCGAGGGCCATGACCCCGGGGCTGAAGCGACTGCGGGCGGTCGCGGCGCAGGCCTCGGGGTCCAGCTCGGCCAGCCGGCCGAGCGCCGCGGTGAAGTCCGCCTCATCCTCGGCGAGATACCCGGTGACCTTGGGCTCGACGAGGGAGGGCAGGCACCCACGGGCCATGGCCACGACCGGCGTGCCGGCGGCCAGCGCCTCGCAGACCGCGGTACCGCCGGGCTCCTCCCAGCGGATGGGGAAGAGCACCGCCCGGGACCGCCGGAGCAGGTCGGCCTTCTCGCTCCCGGCCACGCTGCCGATCCAGCGGGCCCGGTCCCCGTCGAGAAGAGGTGCCACGTGGTCGAGGAACCAGCGGACGTCGGGGTAGCCGCGCACCGGGCTCGTGGGGTCGGCCAGCGCGGTCTCCAGGGCGGCACGGTCGGGCTGACCACCGACCGGTCCGGCGAGCACCACCGGCACCCCGGCCGCCCGGCAGGCCCGCAGCGCGATGTCGATGCCCTTGGCCTCGCACAGCCGGGACAGCACCAGCACCGAGTCCATCCGCTCCTCCGGCGCCGCCGGCCGGCCGTCGGGGATGGGGACGGAGAGCGGCACGGAGCCGAGGGTCTGGCGGCGCAACGTGGCCGGGCCCCGCTCGATCTGGGAGTCGGAGACACCGGCGAAGAAGACCCGCCCTCGTCCGTCGAAGGATTCGTAGAAGTCGGCATTGCGCCGCAGGTCCCAGTGCAGCGTGTGCAGCACGGGCGGGGCGGCGTCACCGAGGGCACCGAGCACCGCGGGGCCGACCACCTCCAGGTGCGTGTGGACCAGATCGAAGGGCTGCCCCGCGGCGGCGTGCCGGCCGATCTCCTCGACCACGACCTGCGCATGCGCCTGCGCGGCCCCGACCACCTCCGGGTACGGCGCCGCGAGACGGGCGAACTGTCCCCCGGGAAAGCGCCACACCCGGCCGTCGGCGTCCTGCTCGCTGTCTCCCACGGTCGCCAGGACGACGCGGTGCCCGCGACGGCGGAGCTCCGTGGTCAGCGTGGCGACGACGGTCTCCAGACCGCCGTAGCCCCGGGGAGGGACCGGCAGCCACGGGCCGGCGTCCATGAGGATCTTCATGTCGAC
The DNA here is from genome assembly GCF_004570345.1 of Blastococcus sp. CT_GayMR20. The sequence goes on from NZ_SPQM01000025.1 coordinate 17,047, forward strand.
CAGCCGGGTAGACCGGCGGCGCGGCGGGCGGCATAGGCGGGCACCGTCCGCATCGGCGGCCGCTCGACCACGCCGACGTCCCAGGTCACGGCCTCGATCCCGCCACCGGTCCGCACGTACTGGACCAACTGGTCGCTGGGCACGCCGATGCCGGGGCAGCGGGCCAGCGCGGTCTGCACGATCTGGCCGGCCATGCGTCCCAGCGCGGCGTCGGGCTGGTGCGAGTGCCGCCGCGTGCCGAGGTCGACCTGCGCCAGGGCGTCCACCCCGGCCAGCTCGGCGAGGTCGATGAGGAGGCCGAACTCCACGCCGTAGTGCGAGACGAACGGCACCTGCTCCAACAGGTCGCGCCGGCCCGCGTACTCACCCGACAGCGGCTGGACGAACCCGGACAGCTGCGGCCACAGCGCGCCCAGCAGTGGCCGGGCGGTCAGCTCGGTCACCCGTCCGCCGCCACTCGGCACCAGTCCCTCGGTGGTCGACAGCGGCCGGTCGTAGAGCCCCTTGACGTAACCGACGGTGGGGTCGGTGAGGAGGGGGCCCAGCAACCCGACCACGAACTGCGGATCGAAGGAGATCAGGTCGGAGTCGATGAAGACGACCAGATCCCCGTCGGTGACGTGCAGCGACTTCCACAGCGCCTCACCTTTGCCGGTGACGCGACCACACTCGGGCAGCACGTCGTCGACCCGCACCACCCGGGCCCCGGCACTCGCGGCAGTGGCCACGGTCTGGTCCGTCGAGCCGCTGTCGACCACGACCAGCTCGTCGACCAGTGGCTGCCGCTCCACGAGCTCACGGTGGATCTCCTCGACGATGGCGCCGACGGTCCGTTCCTCGTTCAGAGCGGGGAGCACGACACTGACCGTTCGGCCCCGAGCCCGCTTGGCGGCCGCCAGCACGGCCGCCCGGTAGTCCGTGGCGGTGTAGGTCCGGCGGCTGAGCCACCGGGCGACGTCCTTGCGCATGCGGTGTCCTTCCCGTCGAGCGACGACCGGTACGCCACCGCATCTCGGCGGCGGGGAGGCATGGCTGTTCCCGAGCGTCCGCGCGGGACGGCGTCTCCCCGCGGAGGCGATCCAGGAGGCAGGATCGGCACGGTGACCCTCGACGACGGCACCTTCCCGTCGTGACCGTCCGCGTGGGGCTCGTGGGGGCAGGTGGGGTCGGCGCCCGGCATGCCCGCACCCTGGCCGGTTTCGACGACGTCGAGCTCGTCGCGATCTGCGACCCCGTGGCGGCGTCCGCCGAGGTTCTCGCCAGAGAGGTGGACGCCCGGCACGTCCCCGACCTCGCCGGGCTGCTCACCCTCGGACTGGACGCTGTCTGGCTGTGCGTGCCACCGTTCGCGCACGGGGACCTGGAACTGTCGATCGTGCGCGCCGGGTTGCCGTTCTTCGTCGAGAAGCCCCTGGCGGCCGATCTGACCGTGGCCGAGCACGTGGCCGCGGCGGTCTCTGCCGCCGGGCTGCCGACGGCGACGGGATACCACTGGCGGCACCTGGACACCGTCGAGCGGGCTCGCTCGGCGCTCGCCGGCACCCCCGTACGCCTCGTGGCGGCGCGCTGGTGGAGCACCACACCTCCCCCCTCCTGGTGGAGCCGGCGGGACCTGTCCGGCGGCCAGGTCGTCGAGCAGGCGACCCACCTGCTCGACCTCGTCCGGCTGCTGGCGGGGGAGGTGGTGGAGGTGGTCGGCGCATCCGCGCCGTCCTCGGCCGGCGGACGGGACGTCCCCGACGCAGGCGCGGCCGTGCTGCGGCTGGCATCCGGCGCCGTCGGGACGGTCAGCGTCTCCTGCGTCCTGCCGGCGCTGACCGCTGGCGGCCTGGAGGTGGTCGGCGACGGCGTGGCGCTGGAGCTCACCGAGACCGTCCTGCGCGTGCGCACGCGGGACGGCGAGGTGCGCGCGGAGCCGGAGGTCGACGCCAGGAGAGCCGTGGACCGGGCGTTCGTGGACCTGCTCTCCGGCGCGGGCGCGTCACCGGGGATCGTCGACGTGGCCGAGGCGCTGCGGACCCACCGGCTGGCCTGGGCCGTCTCCGAGGCCGCCCGCACGGGGGTCGCCGTCCGGGTCGGCGACCGATGAGGAGCGCCGTTCCCGTCAGGACCCTCGTGGTACCGCGGGCCGGGGAGCTGGAGATCGTGGAGACCGTCCTGCCACCGCTCCCGGACGGCCTGTTCCTGGGACGGACGCTGTTCACCGGGCTGTCGGCCGGCACCGAGCTCACCTGGTACCGCGGGACCAGCCCGTACTTCCGCGCCGGCTGGGACGCCGAGCTGGGCATGTTCGACCGCGACCGGCCGACCACGCCCTTCCCGGTAGAGCGGCTGGGCTACATGGAGGTCGCCCGCGTGACCGACAGCCGGACCACCGCGGTGCGCGAGGGCGCCCTGGTGGCCATGGCCTACGGACACTCGACGGCCGTGCACGGCGATCCGCTGACCCAGCACGTCGTGCCGCTGCCGCCGGCCCTCGACCCGCTGCTGGGCGTGTACGCGGCCCACCTCGGGCCCATCTGCGTCAACGGGCTGCTGCACGCTGCCGCGGACGTCGGTGGCAGCGAGCTCGCGGACGGGGTGGTCGGCCGGCTGGTGGTGGTGACGGGCGGCGGGCCGATCGGCCTCCTGGTCGGGTTGCTGGCACAGCTGCACGGTGCCGCGGAGGTCGTCGTCGTCGATCCGACCCCGGAGCGTCGCGGGGCCGCGCTCGCGCTCGGCCTCGACGCCGTCGACGACACCCCGGATCTGGCGCGCGAACTCAAGATCCGGTGGCGGCACGGACCGGCCGATCACGGAGCCGACGTGGCGTTCCAGTGCCGTGGCACGGGCGCGGCCCTGGCCACCGCGCTGCGCTGCCTCCGGCCGCAGGGCACGGTGATCGACCTGGCCTTCTACACCGGGGGCGCCGACGACGTCGCACTCGGCGAGGAGTTCCACCACAACGGACTGTCGCTGCACTGCGCCCAGATCGGCCGCGTCCCGCGCGGCCTGGCGCACCGCTGGGACCGCCGCCGCCTCTCGGCGGAGACGCTCGCCCTGCTCGACGTCCATGGCGCGAGGATCAGGGCGGCACTGGTGACCGACGTCGTCCCTTTCGACGAGGCACCCCATCTGTTCGTCGAACTCAGCGCGCGGCGTCGCCATGTGATCACAGCAGTACTGCGGGTGCAGGAACCGTGAGGGAGTCATCAAGGGCCATCCCTCCTGTGCCACCGCGCAACCCAGGTCCCGGCAGCGTCGGCGTGCCCGGGTGTCCATGACACCCGGGCCGTGGACGACCCGTCGATCGGCAGAAATACGTATGTGCGCACGAGCCGCCCCGCAATGACCCCGCGCACCTGGTCAAGATGGGCAGTTGTGCCGACGGCGCGCGGCACCGGCTCGGGGATCCTGGAGAAACCGCGGCCGTGCCACGCACGCCGGTGGTCCCGTGTACGCGTCGAGGAGAGGTGACCGCGTGCTCCATCCCGCGTCACGGGGCGTCTGCACCGCCGTCGGCGCCTCGCAGACTGCGGGCGGCGCTGCCCCTGAGCCCCTGTCCCTGAACCCGTGACGACGCCCGGGCGAGCAGGAGCCGTGCACCCGGGCGTGTTCGGGGAGGGGCCTGCCGTCATCGGGCACCGCGGCCTCGGCTGCGGCGTCGTCGCCGGGCATCAGCAGAATTCCCTGAGCTCCTTCGCTGCCGCCGTACACAGCGGGGCGAGATGGGTGGAGGCCGATGTCCGACGGCTCGGCGACGACGTCCTGGTGGTGGCCCACGACGCCGCCTACCCCGACGGCACCCGGCTCGACGCCGTGACGGGGGCGGAGGCCGACCGTCGCGGCACGCTGCGCCTCAGCACCCTGCTGGACGAGCTTCCTCGCCGGGTCGGCCTCAACCTCGACCTCAAGTCCTCGATCGACGACTGCCTGCGGTCACCCGGGCAGACCACCGCAGGCCTGCTCGCGCCGGTCGTGGCGGCGGAGGCGACGCGGCGGCCCCTGATGGTCTCCTCGTTCGACCCGGCAGCCCTGTGGCATCTGCGTGCGACGGCGCCACGCGTGCCCCTCGGACTGCTGACCTGGTACCGGTTCCCCGTGGAGATGGCCGTCGCGGCCTGTGTCCACATGGACGTGGAGGTGCTGGCGCTCCACGTCGGCTCCCTCCGGGAGGCGACGGCGGGTGGTCAGATCGACTCGGGGGTCCTGGCCCGTCTGCTGGCACTGCTCCACCGCTGCGGCCGGCAACTGCTGGTCTGGTGCCCGCAGATCGCGTTGGCCCGGTTGCTGGTGTCCGCCGGCACCGACGCCGTGGTCGTGGACGACCTGCCGGAGGCGCTGGTGGCACTGAGCCCTTCCCCATAGCCGGGAACCGGGCCGATTCACGCCACGCGATCGCCGGGGCACCAGACCAGCAGTTGCCGGCCGCAGCGGTGGAGCAGTGCCAGCAGACGGGCCAGGACCCCCGAGTCGATCTGACCACCCGCCGTCGCCTCCCGGAGGGAGCCGACGTGGAGCGCCAGCACCTCCACGTCCATGTGGACACAGGCCGCGACGGCCATCTCCACGGGGAACCGGTACCAGGTCAGCAGTCCGAGGGGCACGCGTGGCGCCGTCGCACGCAGATGCCACAGGGCTGCCGGGTCGAACGAGGAGACCATCAGGGGCCGCCGCGTCGCCTCCGCCGCCACGACCGGCGCGAGCAGGCCTGCGGTGGTCTGCCCGGGTGACCGCAGGCAGTCGTCGATCGAGGACTTGAGGTCGAGGTTGAGGCCGACCCGGCGAGGAAGCTCGTCCAGCAGGGTGCTGAGGCGCAGCGTGCCGCGACGGTCGGCCTCCGCCCCCGTCACGGCGTCGAGCCGGGTGCCGTCGGGGTAGGCGGCGTCGTGGGCCACCACCAGGACGTCGTCGCCGAGCCGTCGGACATCGGCCTCCACCCATCTCGCCCCGCTGTGTACGGCGGCAGCGAAGGAGCTCAGGGAATTCTGCTGATGCCCGGCGACGACGCCGCAGCCGAGGCCGCGGTGCCCGATGACGGCAGGCCCCTCCCCGAACACGCCCGGGTGCACGGCTCCTGCTCGCCCGGGCGTCGTCACGGGTTCAGGGACAGGGGCTCAGGGGCAGCGCCGCCCGCAGTCTGCGAGGCGCCGACGGCGGTGCAGACGCCCCGTGACGCGGGATGGAGCACGCGGTCACCTCTCCTCGACGCGTACACGGGACCACCGGCGTGCGTGGCACGGCCGCGGTTTCTCCAGGATCCCCGAGCCGGTGCCGCGCGCCGTCGGCACAACTGCCCATCTTGACCAGGTGCGCGGGGTCATTGCGGGGCGGCTCGTGCGCACATACGTATTTCTGCCGATCGACGGGTCGTCCACGGCCCGGGTGTCATGGACACCCGGGCACGCCGACGCTGCCGGGACCTGGGTTGCGCGGTGGCACAGGAGGGATGGCCCTTGATGACTCCCTCACGGTTCCTGCACCCGCAGTACTGCTGTGATCACATGGCGACGCCGCGCGCTGAGTTCGACGAACAGATGGGGTGCCTCGTCGAAAGGGACGACGTCGGTCACCAGTGCCGCCCTGATCCTCGCGCCATGGACGTCGAGCAGGGCGAGCGTCTCCGCCGAGAGGCGGCGGCGGTCCCAGCGGTGCGCCAGGCCGCGCGGGACGCGGCCGATCTGGGCGCAGTGCAGCGACAGTCCGTTGTGGTGGAACTCCTCGCCGAGTGCGACGTCGTCGGCGCCCCCGGTGTAGAAGGCCAGGTCGATCACCGTGCCCTGCGGCCGGAGGCAGCGCAGCGCGGTGGCCAGGGCCGCGCCCGTGCCACGGCACTGGAACGCCACGTCGGCTCCGTGATCGGCCGGTCCGTGCCGCCACCGGATCTTGAGTTCGCGCGCCAGATCCGGGGTGTCGTCGACGGCGTCGAGGCCGAGCGCGAGCGCGGCCCCGCGACGCTCCGGGGTCGGATCGACGACGACGACCTCCGCGGCACCGTGCAGCTGTGCCAGCAACCCGACCAGGAGGCCGATCGGCCCGCCGCCCGTCACCACCACCAGCCGGCCGACCACCCCGTCCGCGAGCTCGCTGCCACCGACGTCCGCGGCAGCGTGCAGCAGCCCGTTGACGCAGATGGGCCCGAGGTGGGCCGCGTACACGCCCAGCAGCGGGTCGAGGGCCGGCGGCAGCGGCACGACGTGCTGGGTCAGCGGATCGCCGTGCACGGCCGTCGAGTGTCCGTAGGCCATGGCCACCAGGGCGCCCTCGCGCACCGCGGTGGTCCGGCTGTCGGTCACGCGGGCGACCTCCATGTAGCCCAGCCGCTCTACCGGGAAGGGCGTGGTCGGCCGGTCGCGGTCGAACATGCCCAGCTCGGCGTCCCAGCCGGCGCGGAAGTACGGGCTGGTCCCGCGGTACCAGGTGAGCTCGGTGCCGGCCGACAGCCCGGTGAACAGCGTCCGTCCCAGGAACAGGCCGTCCGGGAGCGGTGGCAGGACGGTCTCCACGATCTCCAGCTCCCCGGCCCGCGGTACCACGAGGGTCCTGACGGGAACGGCGCTCCTCATCGGTCGCCGACCCGGACGGCGACCCCCGTGCGGGCGGCCTCGGAGACGGCCCAGGCCAGCCGGTGGGTCCGCAGCGCCTCGGCCACGTCGACGATCCCCGGTGACGCGCCCGCGCCGGAGAGCAGGTCCACGAACGCCCGGTCCACGGCTCTCCTGGCGTCGACCTCCGGCTCCGCGCGCACCTCGCCGTCCCGCGTGCGCACGCGCAGGACGGTCTCGGTGAGCTCCAGCGCCACGCCGTCGCCGACCACCTCCAGGCCGCCAGCGGTCAGCGCCGGCAGGACGCAGGAGACGCTGACCGTCCCGACGGCGCCGGATGCCAGCCGCAGCACGGCCGCGCCTGCGTCGGGGACGTCCCGTCCGCCGGCCGAGGACGGCGCGGATGCGCCGACCACCTCCACCACCTCCCCCGCCAGCAGCCGGACGAGGTCGAGCAGGTGGGTCGCCTGCTCGACGACCTGGCCGCCGGACAGGTCCCGCCGGCTCCACCAGGAGGGGGGAGGTGTGGTGCTCCACCAGCGCGCCGCCACGAGGCGTACGGGGGTGCCGGCGAGCGCCGAGCGAGCCCGCTCGACGGTGTCCAGGTGCCGCCAGTGGTATCCCGTCGCCGTCGGCAGCCCGGCGGCAGAGACCGCCGCGGCCACGTGCTCGGCCACGGTCAGATCGGCCGCCAGGGGCTTCTCGACGAAGAACGGCAACCCGGCGCGCACGATCGACAGTTCCAGGTCCCCGTGCGCGAACGGTGGCACGCACAGCCAGACAGCGTCCAGTCCGAGGGTGAGCAGCCCGGCGAGGTCGGGGACGTGCCGGGCGTCCACCTCTCTGGCGAGAACCTCGGCGGACGCCGCCACGGGGTCGCAGATCGCGACGAGCTCGACGTCGTCGAAACCGGCCAGGGTGCGGGCATGCCGGGCGCCGACCCCACCTGCCCCCACGAGCCCCACGCGGACGGTCACGACGGGAAGGTGCCGTCGTCGAGGGTCACCGTGCCGATCCTGCCTCCTGGATCGCCTCCGCGGGGAGACGCCGTCCCGCGCGGACGCTCGGGAACAGCCATGCCTCCCCGCCGCCGAGATGCGGTGGCGTACCGGTCGTCGCTCGACGGGAAGGACACCGCATGCGCAAGGACGTCGCCCGGTGGCTCAGCCGCCGGACCTACACCGCCACGGACTACCGGGCGGCCGTGCTGGCGGCCGCCAAGCGGGCTCGGGGCCGAACGGTCAGTGTCGTGCTCCCCGCTCTGAACGAGGAACGGACCGTCGGCGCCATCGTCGAGGAGATCCACCGTGAGCTCGTGGAGCGGCAGCCACTGGTCGACGAGCTGGTCGTGGTCGACAGCGGCTCGACGGACCAGACCGTGGCCACTGCCGCGAGTGCCGGGGCCCGGGTGGTGCGGGTCGACGACGTGCTGCCCGAGTGTGGTCGCGTCACCGGCAAAGGTGAGGCGCTGTGGAAGTCGCTGCACGTCACCGACGGGGATCTGGTCGTCTTCATCGACTCCGACCTGATCTCCTTCGATCCGCAGTTCGTGGTCGGGTTGCTGGGCCCCCTCCTCACCGACCCCACCGTCGGTTACGTCAAGGGGCTCTACGACCGGCCGCTGTCGACCACCGAGGGACTGGTGCCGAGTGGCGGCGGACGGGTGACCGAGCTGACCGCCCGGCCACTGCTGGGCGCGCTGTGGCCGCAGCTGTCCGGGTTCGTCCAGCCGCTGTCGGGTGAGTACGCGGGCCGGCGCGACCTGTTGGAGCAGGTGCCGTTCGTCTCGCACTACGGCGTGGAGTTCGGCCTCCTCATCGACCTCGCCGAGCTGGCCGGGGTGGACGCCCTGGCGCAGGTCGACCTCGGCACGCGGCGGCACTCGCACCAGCCCGACGCCGCGCTGGGACGCATGGCCGGCCAGATCGTGCAGACCGCGCTGGCCCGCTGCCCCGGCATCGGCGTGCCCAGCGACCAGTTGGTCCAGTACGTGCGGACCGGTGGCGGGATCGAGGCCGTGACCTGGGACGTCGGCGTGGTCGAGCGGCCGCCGATGCGGACGGTGCCCGCCTATGCCGCCCGCCGCGCCGCCGGTCTACCCGGCTGGTCGACATGAAGATCCTCATGGACGCCGGCCCGTGGCTGCCGGTCCCTCCCCGGGGCTACGGCGGTCTGGAGACCGTCGTCGCCACGCTGACCACGGAGCTCCGCCGTCGCGGGCACCGCGTCGTCCTGGCGACCGTGGGAGACAGCGAGCAGGACGCCGACGGCCGGGTGTGGCGCTTTCCCGGGGGACAGTTCGCCCGTCTCGCGGCGCCGTACCCGGAGGTGGTCGGGGCCGCGCAGGCGCATGCGCAGGTCGTGGTCGAGGAGATCGGCCGGCACGCCGCCGCGGGGCAGCCCTTCGATCTGGTCCACACGCACCTGGAGGTGGTCGGCCCCGCGGTGCTCGGTGCCCTCGGTGACGCCGCCCCGCCCGTGCTGCACACGCTGCACTGGGACCTGCGGCGCAATGCCGACTTCTACGAATCCTTCGACGGACGAGGGCGGGTCTTCTTCGCCGGTGTCTCCGACTCCCAGATCGAGCGGGGCCCGGCCACGTTGCGCCGCCAGACCCTCGGCTCCGTGCCGCTCTCCGTCCCCATCCCCGACGGCCGGCCGGCGGCGCCGGAGGAGCGGATGGACTCGGTGCTGGTGCTGTCCCGGCTGTGCGAGGCCAAGGGCATCGACATCGCGCTGCGGGCCTGCCGGGCGGCCGGGGTGCCGGTGGTGCTCGCCGGACCGGTCGGTGGTCAGCCCGACCGTGCCGCCCTGGAGACCGCGCTGGCCGACCCCACGAGCCCGGTGCGCGGCTACCCCGACGTCCGCTGGTTCCTCGACCACGTGGCACCTCTTCTCGACGGGGACCGGGCCCGCTGGATCGGCAGCGTGGCCGGGAGCGAGAAGGCCGACCTGCTCCGGCGGTCCCGGGCGGTGCTCTTCCCCATCCGCTGGGAGGAGCCCGGCGGTACCGCGGTCTGCGAGGCGCTGGCCGCCGGCACGCCGGTCGTGGCCATGGCCCGTGGGTGCCTGCCCTCCCTCGTCGAGCCCAAGGTCACCGGGTATCTCGCCGAGGATGAGGCGGACTTCACCGCGGCGCTCGGCCGGCTGGCCGAGCTGGACCCCGAGGCCTGCGCCGCGACCGCCCGCAGTCGCTTCAGCCCCGGGGTCATGGCCCTCGGCTACGAGCGGCTCTACGCCGAGCTCCTCGCTCGGACCGCCACGGGGGCGCACCGGAGCGCGGCCGGATGAGCACCGGCAGCGTCCCGGCGGGCACGGGGACAGGACTGCGGGCCGGGCCGGATCCTCGCGTGGCCGTCGTCGTGATCACCCATCAGCGGCGTGAGGAACTGCTGCTCGCCGTCGCCCGGTTGCTCGCCCTGCCCGAGCGGCCGCACGTCGTCGTCGTCGACAACGGCTCCGCGGACGGCACGGCGGCGGCGGTCCGGGAGCGGTTCCCGGACGTGGAGCTCATCGCCAGCCCGGAGAACCTCGGTGCCGTCGGCCGCAACGTCGGCGTCTCCCGACTGACGACCCCGTATGTGGCCTTCTGCGACGACGACACGTGGTGGGAGCCGGGCTCGCTGGCGAGGGCCGGCGACCTGTTCGACGCCCATCCCCGGCTGGCCGCGGCAACGGGGCGCATCGTCGTCGAACCGGGCGGCATCGAGGACCCGATCGTCGCGGAGCTGCGGGACTCTCCCGTCCGGGGTGCCCCCTGGCTGCCGGGTCCGGCGCTCGGCTCCTTCCTCGCCGCAGCCACGGTGCTGCGCCGGGAGGCTTTCCTCGAGGTCGGCGGCTTCTCCGAGCGGCTGTGGCTGGGCGGTGAGGAGGAGCTGATGGCCGCCGACCTGGCTGCCGCGGGCTGGGAGCTCTGCTACCTGGCGGAGCTGACCGTCCACCACCGGGCGAGCCGGGCGCGGGATGCCCACCTGCGGCGTCGACACGGCATCCGCAACACCCTCTGGACGACATGGCTCCGCCGTCCGCTGCGTCCCGCGGTGCGCCGGACGCTGCACCTGCTGCGCACCGTGCCACGGGACCGGGTGACCGTGCTCGCGGTCCTGGACGCAGTCCGCGGCATCCCGTGGGTGGTGCGTGAGCGCCGGATCCTGCCGCCGCACGCCGAGGCCCGCTTCGCGGCGCTGGAGCAGGCGCAACGGCTCTCGACGGCGCGCCGCTATGTCAGCTGACCGGCGGGGCGAGGCCTCCTGGACCGAGGGGCACCCCCCGACATGCGCATCCTCGTGACCGGGGCCCGCGGCAAGCTCGGCGCCGCCACGCTGGACGTCCTCCTGCGGGCCGGACACGAGGTGACTGCCGTCGACCGGCTGCCGCCGGTCTACGAGCGGGCGGGTCAGGTCCGGTACATCCAGGCGGATCTGACCGATGCCGGGCATGCCGCGGCCGTCCTGCCCGGCCACGACGCCGTCGTGCACGCCGCCGGGATCCCCAGCCCGGTGAAGAACCCGCCGCACGTGATCCTCCAGACCAACCTGATGGCGACCTACGCCACGCTGGAGGCCGCCGAACGGGCCGGCGTGCGCCGCTTCGTCCACATCTCCAGCGAGACCGTGCCGGGCTTCTCGTACCCGACGCGGTACTTCCACGCCGCGTACGCGCCCATCGACGAGCTGCATCCCGTGGCGCCGCAGGACACCTACGCGCTGTCGAAGTGGTTCGGCGAACTGCTCATGGACGCTGCCGTCTCCCGCTCGGACATCACCGCCGTGTCGATCCGGCCGACGTGGATCCAGTGGGAGGGCAACATCGAGCGCAACGTCGGCCCGATCGTGCGGGCACGAGGGGAGGACACGAGCGCCTCGTTCTGGTCCTACGTCGTCGTCGACGACCTGGCCGAGCTCCTGCTCGCCGCCGTGACCGCCGAGACCGGTGGTCACGAGGTCGTCTACGCGGCGGCCTCGGACAACGCCAACGGCCTTCCGCTGCACGACCTCGTCCGACGGCACTTCGGGGAGGCCGTGCGACTGCGGCCGGTGCCGCGGCCCGACGCATCGGGGATCTCCTGCGTCAAGGCGGACAAGCTGCTGGGCTGGGTCCCGCTGCGCGGCTGGCGGGACATGCTCGACGCCGAGGGCCATCTGCTGCCCGTGGTCCGGGACCGCCTGGCCGCCGGCGAGACCGCGGTACAGCGCGGGCTCGCCGCGATCAGCTGAGTGGACGGCCCGAGCCCCCGATCGGGGCGTGCGCGCGGACGCGGCGGGTAGGGCCCCGGAATGGTCGACGTCGTCGACGTCCGCCGGGACACCCCTGCCCCCGACCCCTCCCGGGCGGCGCTGCCGTCCGCCTGGGCGCCGCTGCGGCACACCTGGTTCCGCGCGCTGTGGATCGCCCAGTTCGTCGCCAACACCGGCACCTGGGCCCAGACGGTGGGCGCGCAGTGGCTCATGGGGGACCTCGGCGGCAGCGCCCTGCAGATCGCCCTCGTGCAGACGGCGGCCACGCTGCCCGTCTTCCTCCTCGTCGTTCCCGCCGGAGCGCTCGGGGACATCCTCGACCGTCGGCGGGTGCTGTTGCTCAGCCAGACGCTGATGCTGCTGGCCTCCGCCGCGCTGGCCGTGCTGACGGCGGCGGGTGGGGTGACGCCGAACCGGCTGCTCGCCCTCACTGCCGTCCTGGCGGTGGGGCAGGCGCTCGCCGCGCCGTGCTTCCAGGCGGTCCAGCCCGAACTGGTGCCCCGGGAGGAGCTCCCGCTCGCGGCGCTGCTCAACGGCGCCAACGCCAATGTCGCCCGCGCCGTCGGGCCGGCGATCGGCGGGTTGCTGGTGGCCGCGGCCGGTCCCGCCGCCGCGTTCGCGCTGAACTCCGCGTCCTTCCTGGGCGTGCTCGCCGTCCTGCACCGCTGGCCACGGCCGGCCACCCGGCGGCTGCTGGGCGCGGAGCCGATCGGCCAGGCCATCCGGGCGGGGCTGCGGTACGTCCGCAGTGCGCCCGCGTTCACCAGCGTGCTCGCCCGCTCGGCCCTCTTCATGGTGTTCGCCAGCGGTCTCTGGGCACTGCTGCCGGCCGTGGCCCGCGGACCCATGGGGATGGGGCCGAACGGGTACGGGGGGCTGCTCGTCGCGGTGGGGGCCGGGGCGGTCCTCGGCACCGCGGTGCTGCCGCGGCTCCGCGCCCGGCGCGGCTCGGGCGTGGTCGTGCCCGCCGCGATGCTGGGCTTCGCGGCGGCCGTGGCCGTGGTGGGCGTGCACCCCTCACCGGTGGTGGTCGTGGCCGCCCTGGTGCTGGGGGGCCTCAGCTGGATCGCCGTCCAGTCCACGCTCAACGCCACCGCCCAGCTGCTGCTCCCCACCTGGGCCCGGGCCCGGGCGCTGGCCTACTTCCAGCTCGTGTTCATGGGCGGGCAGGCGCTCGGGGCGGTGATGTGGGGCGCGGTCGCGGACACCCTCGGGCTCACCGCGGCGTTCCTCCTGCCGGCGGGGGGACTGGTGCTGGCCGCACTCCTGGGACTGCTCCTGGTCCCGCTGCAGTCCGACCACGACGTCCGGCACAGCGAACTCCCGTGGCCTCGGCCGCCGTCCCTGGACTGGGCCCCGGACGCCGGGCCGGTGCTCGTCACCGTGGAGTGGCGGGTGCGGGACGCCGACGTCCGCGACTTCCTCGACGTGATGCGGGACCTCGCCCGTGCCCGGCGCCGCACCGGCGCCTACCTGTGGGGCGTGTTCCAGGACGCCGAGGATCCCGAGTTGTTCCTGGAGACGTTCACCGTCAGCACGTGGCGTGAGCACCTCCGCCAGCACGTCGAACGGGGCACGGTCGCCGACGCCGCCCTGGAGGAACGGGCCCGGGCCTACCTCGCCGGGAACACGGGCCCGGTTGTGCGGCACCTCGTCTGGGCCTATGCGGTGCCGGCCGTGCGGCCCGACATCGAGCCGGACGTCGTCCCGAACGCGCTTCCCGAGCCGCCTCCGACGGCCGCACCCGCTGCGGCGGACCCGCCGTGAACACGTTGAAGCGTGGGGTGCATGCGATCGGTGCCCCCAGGACGTCGGCAGGTCTGCCGATCTTGGACGGCGGCCTGAGTTCCGGACGACGCCCGGGGTAGTTCCACGGCATGGACGGCGAAAGCATCCCCCCGCAGGACGACGCGCCCGCGGCAGCGCCTGCCGACGAGGTGGACATCCGACTTCCGGACGACCCACGGGTACCGCAGCCCGACGACGCCGATCCGACGGTGAGCAAGGAACTCGGCGGGGCGGCTCCGGCCGTCGGCCCCGGACGCTCGTCCGGAACCTCGGGGCGGGGCCCGGACGGCTCGGCCCCGGATGCGGATGACTAGCGGCCGACCGGCAGGGTCGGTCCTCGCAGAGTGCGTGATCTGCCCGTCGGTGCGCGTGCGCGGTTGAGATCGGCGGTCGACGTCTCAGCGTCGGCCCGAGGACGTGCGTGGCTGCGCGATTCCCTCCCCTCGCCCTGGGCATTCCCGCCCACCGTCGGCGAGGAGGAGGAGCCCCTTAGTCTCGGGCGATGCGAGCCGTGCAGATCACCCGCTTCGGCGGCCCCGAAGTCATGGACATGGTCGATCTACCTGACCCGGTTCCAGGGCCTGGTCAGCAGCTCTACGAGGTGAGCTCCGCAGGAGTCAACTTTGCCGACACCCACCAGATCGAGAACTCCTACCTCGCCCAGCAGCAGCTGCCGCTGATCCCCGGCGCGGAGTTCGTCGGCACCCCGGTGGGTGGCGGCCAGCGCGTGGTCGGCCTTCTGGAGGGGGGCGGATACGCCCAGAAGGCGGTGGCGCACGACGTCCTCACCTGGCCGGTGCCGGACGGCGTCAGCGACGAGCAGGCACTGGCCGTCGTCCTCCAGGGGGCGACCGCCTGGCACCTGCTCCGCACGAGCTCGCACCTGGCCGAGGGCGAGTCGGTCGTCGTCATCGCCGGCGCGGGTGGCGTGGGCAGCCTCGCCGTCCAGCTGGCCCGGCACTGGGGTGCCGGCCGGGTCATCGCGACCGCGTCGAGCCCGGAGAAGCGAGCGCTGTGCGAGGAGCTGGGCGCCCACGCCACGGTCGACCCGGCGCTCGCCGAGAACGACCCGAAGGACTTCACCGGGGCCCTGCGGGAGGCCAACGGCGGCAAGAAGGTGGACATCGTCCTGGAGATGACCGGCGGCAACGTGTTCGACGGCGCCATGTCGGCACTGGCCCCGTTCGGGCGGCTGGTGGCGTACGGCATGGCCGGGCGGGTGCCGCCGAAGCCGGTGCAGGCGCCCTCGCTCATGGGCACCAGCCGAGCCGTCATCGGCTTCTGGCTGGCCCACTGCATGGCGCGCCCCCAGATGATGGACGCGGCGATGAACGAACTGCTGCCGATGGTGGCCGACGGTCTGCTGACGCCCGTCGTGGGCGGTCGCTACCCGCTGTCGGACGTCCGGCAGGCGCACGAGGACCTGCTCTCCCGGCGCTCGACCGGCAAGCTCGTCCTCGACCCCACCCGCTGAACCCGTAGTTTCCGAGGAGACCTGTGACGCCCGACGACGTCGACCTGCTGTTCCGGGCTCCGCGCAGCACGCCGGAGTCGAGGGCAGGCCGCCCGCCGCAGTACCGCCAGGAGCACCGGCCCGGGATGGTGATCGAGCGGGACGTCGCCGTTCCGGTCGGGCCCTCCGGCGAGCGGATCTACGTCGACGTCTACCGGCCGGACACCGACGTCCCCGCCGCACCGCTGATCAGCTGGTCGCCGTACGGCAAGCACAACCCGGCGCCCATCGGTGTGATCTACCCGGCCGCCGGTGTGCTGCCCGAGCACACCGGCGAGCTGACCACGTTCGAGGCCCCCGACCCGGAGTACTGGGTCCCGCACGGCTACGCGATCGTCATCGCCGACATCCCGGGCACCTGGTACTGCGAGGGCCCCGCGACCTACTGCTCGCCGCAGGAGGCGCAGGCGTTCGCGAACCTCGTCGAGTGGGCGGGGACGCAGCCGTGGAGCGCCGGGAAGGTGGGACTGTCCGGCGTCTCGTACCTGACGGTGTCGCAGTGGCGGGTCGCCGAGCTCGATCCGCCGCACCTCGCGGCGATCAACCCCTGGGAGGGCTGGAGCGACACCTACCGGGAGGTCGCCCGCCACGGCGGGGTCCCGGAGACCTCCTTCTGGCCCTACATCTGGGAGCGCTGGGGCGCCAGCGTCACCGAGATCGAGGACCTCGAGGCGGAGACGGCGGCACATCCGTTCTACGACGCGTTCTGGCAGTCGAAGAGCGCCCGGCTGGAGGAGATCCGGGTGCCGGCGTTCGTCGTGGCCAGCTGGTCCGACCAGGGTCTGCACACCCGCGGCACCCTCGAGGGGTTCCGGCGGATGTCCTCCTCCCAGAAGTGGCTGGACGTCCACGGGCGCAAGAAGTGGGCGTACTACTACGAGCCCGAGCAGGTCGAGCGGCAGCGGGCGTTCTTCGACCACTTCCTGCTCGGCAAGGACACCGGGATCCAGGACTGGCCGCGCGTGCGCGTCGAGGTGCGCAACTCCTACTACGACGGCGAGCACCGGACCGCCACCCAATGGCCGCTGGAGGCGGTCCAGTACCGGAAGCTCCACCTGCGGTCGGGTGACGGCTCCCTCGGCTGGTCCCCCGTCGAGAGCGAGGAGAGCGTGGGCTACGACGGCCTGGGCAGCGGGCTGAACCCGCACCGGGCCACCTTCGAGATCGCTTTCACCGAGCCGGTGGAGCTGGTCGGCCACATCACGGCTGCGCTGCACGTGTCCGCCTCCGAGGGCGACGACATGGACGTCTTCGTGGCGCTGTTCAAGCTCGACACAGAGGGCCGGCCCGTCGGGTTCCCGTACTACGCCCAGTTCGAGGACGGCCCGGTCGCCGTCGGATGGCAGCGCGCCTCGCACCGGGAACTGGACGAGGAGCGCTCCACCGAGTACCTGCCCGTGCTCGCCCACCAGCGCGAGCTGCCGGTCCGGCCCGACGAGGTCGTCCGTCTCGACATCGAGGTCCTGCCGTCGGGAACCCGCTTCGAGGCGGGTGAGCGGCTGCTGCTCGTGGTCCAGGGCAGTGACGTCATGCGCTACCCGAAGCCCCTCACCTACGCACGCCACGAGGACACGGTGAATCGCGGCACGCACCGGGTGCACACCGGCGGCCGCTACGACTCCCACCTGCTGGTGCCCGTCCTGCCGGGCAGCGAGCGCCCGGCCTGACCCGCGCCGTGCTCAGATCAGGCGGTTGGTCCAGAGCAGGCTGAGGACGGCGCCCAGCATCGCGAGGACGACGCCGGTGCGGACGAACCACGGGCTGATGTCCTGCGGCTCGGTCGTGTACCCGATCTGGCTCCCCAGGTCGGCGTAGACCTGCTCGAGCTCGGCAGCGCTGGCGGCCTCGCTGTAGCTCCCGCCGGTCTGGTCGGCGATCTCCTCGAGCGTCTGCCGGTCGACCGGCACCGGCACCGTCTCGCCGTCGAGGTCGAGGGTGCCGTAGTCGGTGCCGAAGGCGATCGTCGAGACCGGGACACCGGCGGCGCGCGCCGCGTCGATCGCCTGGGTGTCCTCGCGGCCGACCGTGTTGTAGCCGTCCGACAGCAGCACGATCCGCGCCGGCACCTCCTCGGCCTCGTCCGCCTCGAGGCTGGACTGGTAGTTCTCGATCGCGGTCAGCGAGGTGAACACCGCCTCGCCGATCGCCGTCGACTCGGCGAGGTCGAGGTTGTCGATCGCGCTCTCGACCTGCGCCCGGTCGGTGGTGGGCGGCACGAGCGTCGTGGCCGTGCCGGCGAAGGACACCAGGCCGAGGTTGATCCTCTCGGGAAGGACCTCGACGAACTCCTTGGCCGCGGTCTGCATCGCCCGGAAGCGGTCGGGCTCGATGTCGGTGGCCTGCATGGACAGCGACACGTCCACCGCCATGACGACCGTCGCCCGCTCGCGCGGCACCCGCACCTCGGTGCTCGGGACGGCGAGGGACACGACGAGCGTCGCCAGGCCGAGGGCGATGACGCCGAAGGCGAGGTGCCGTCGCCAGCCCGGTCGCTTGGGGACGATCGCGCCCAGGAGCGCCACGTTGGTGAAGCGGGCGGCGTAGGCCTTCCGGCGCAGCTGCAGCAGCACGTAGAAGGCGACCAGCGCGACGACGCCGAGCAGGGCCAGCAGCCACAGCGGGGACTGGAAGGTCATCGGGAAGCCCCTCCGCTGCCGGCCCGGCGTCGATCGGCCACGAATCTGACGACGTCCATGAGCCAGTCCCGGTCGGTCCGTAGCTGCAGGTGCCCTGCACCCGTCCGGCGCAGCGCGGTCGCGATCTCCGCGCGCTGGGCGGCCGCCTCCTCGGCGAACCGGGCGCGGACCTCCGGGTTGCCGGTCGGCACCTCCAGGGACTGGCCGCTCTCCGGGTCGACGACGGTCAGCAGGCCGACGTCCGGGAGCTCCAGCTCCCGCGGGTCGACCACCTCGATCGCGAGCAGCTCGTGCCGGGCGGACAACCGCCGCAGCGGGCGCTCCCAGTCGCTGTCGCCGAGGAAGTCGGAGATGACCACGACCAGCCCGCGCCGGCGCGGCGGCCGCATCAGCGTCTCCATGGCGGCGGCCAGGTCGCCGCGCCGTCCCCCGGCCGCCCGGGGCGTGGCGACGACCGAGCGCAGCAGCCGCTCGGCGGCCAGCCGGCCCGGCATGGCCGGGAACCGGTCGACCCGCTCCCCCGTCGTGACGACGGCGCCCAGCCGGTTGCCGCCGTGCACGGTGAGGTGGCCGACGGCGGCGAGCCCGGCGATCGCGAGGTCTCGCTTCTGGCAGTTGGCGGTGCCGAAGTCCAGGCTCGCGGACAGGTCGACGACCGCCCACGTCTCGAGCTCGCGGTCGGCGATGGTTTCTCGGACGTGCGGCACCTGGGTGCGCGCCGTCACCGGCCAGTCCATGCGCCGGACGTCGTCCCCCGGGTGGTAGGTGCGCGAGTCACCGGCCTCGGAGCCCGACCCGGGCACCAGCCCGAGGTGGTCGCCCTGCAGCAGCCCGTCGAGACGCCGCCGGACGGTGAGCTCGAGCCGGCGCAGCAGCACGTCGGCGGGACCGTCGGTGAAGCGCGGCGGAGCACCGTCGCCCGAGCCGGGCTCGATCCCGGAGCCCGGCGTCGCCGGGTGCAGGAGCAGCCCCTTGTGCTCCGGGGCGGGCTCGGCGGCGGTCGGCTGCAGTGCCGCGCCGCGACGACGGAGGATCACGCCGGGTGCGGCCCTTGCGCCGGCCCCTGCGCGAACCCGTTGGAGCCCGGCGCGCCGTGCCGCCCGACGTCCTGCGGCCCGCCGGGCTGGAGGCCTTGAGGCGGACCGAACTGCGGGACCTGCGGAACGTGCGGGCCGCCCGGCGCGCTCGGCCCGAAGCCGCCGGCGTTCTGCCGGGGCGCCACCTGCGGCAGCGGAACGGTCTGCACGATCCGCTTGACGATGTGGTCGGCGGGCACCCCGTCGGCCAGCGCGTCGTAGGACAGCACCAGCCGGTGCCGCAGCACGTCGGCGGTGACGTCGAGGACGTCCTGCGGCAGCACGTAGTCGCGCCCGCGGACCAGCGCCAGCGCGCGGCTCGCGGCGATCAGGCCCAGCGAGGCCCGGGGGCTCGCGCCGTAGGACACCCACGTGGCGACGTCCTCCATGCCGTGCTCCCGCGGGGACCGGGTCGCGACGACGAGGCGGACGACGTAGTCGACGAGCGCGTGGTGGACGAAGACCTGGGACGCCGTCCCCTGGAGGCGCTTGAGCTCGTCGGGACCGAGCACCGTCTCGGCCACCGGCGGCTCGGAGCCCATGCGGTAGACGATCTCGCGCTCCTCCTCCGGGGTCGGGTAGTCGACGAGCACCTTCATGAGGAAGCGGTCGCGCTGGGCCTCGGGAAGCGGGTAGACGCCCTCGGACTCGATCGGGTTCTGCGTGGCCAGCACCAGGAACGGGTTCGGCAGCGGGTGGGTCACGCCGCCGATGGAGACCTGCCGCTCGGCCATGACCTCCAGCAGCGCCGACTGCACCTTCGCCGGCGCGCGGTTGATCTCGTCGGTCAGGACGAAGTTGGCGAAGACCGGGCCCAGCTCGACGTCGAAGGCGTCCTGGCCGGCCTTGTAGATGCGGGTGCCGATGATGTCGGCGGGCACGAGGTCAGGGGTGAACTGCAGGCGGGCGAACGAACCGCCGACGGCGCGGGCGAGCGTCTCCACCGCGAGGGTCTTCGCGACGCCGGGCACGCCCTCGAGCAGCACGTGCCCCTTGGCCAGCAGCGCGACGAGCATCCGCTCGACGAGCCGGTCCTGGCCGACGATGACCCGCTTGATCTCGAACAGCACCCGTTCCAGCCGCTGGGCGTCCACCGACGGTGGCACCGGTGCGGCCGAACCCGCGGGAGACGTCTCGATCGGCGTGCTGGCAGCGGTGCTCACGGAACTCCCTGGTCGTGCCGGTCACTGACCCCCCGGCGTAGGAGAGCCGTCGACGGGACGGTGCGTCCCGTCCTGGGGCCAGTGTCCTACAGGTTCCTGGGACGGGTGGCCGGGCGCCGGGGAGCCGTGGGGAGGCGTCGCCGGTGTGCCGAGAAGTCGATCCGAAAAGTGCCGGAGACGCGCGTCCACACCCCTGCCCGTGAGCCGGAGCGGCTGCTACCGTTGGCAACGCGTCGGGCAGCTCCCCCCGTGGCTGCCCGACGCCTTGACGTCCGGACCCGGTGACCGCTCCCGGGTCCGAGTACCGAAGAGGCTCAGGCGCTGGGCCGCACCGCGCCGGCGTAGTCGCCCCACCACATCGTCGACACCTTGACGACGTCGCCGCTCTGCGGCGCCTGGACCACCTTGTTGTTGCCCAGGTAGATCGCCACGTGCCGGATCGTGTCGGGGTCGGACGGGTCGTCGGCCCAGAACACCAGGTCGCCGGCGCGCAGCGCGTTGCTGGCCACCTTGGGCAGCGCCGCGTACTGCGCGCGGCTGTTGCGCGGGATCGAGATCCCGGCCTGGGCATAGGCGTACTGGGTCAGACCGCTGCAGTCGAAGCCGACGACCCCCTCGTCCGGGTCGAGGCCCGGTCCGGGTCCGCGGGTCCCGCCGCCACCCCAGGCGTACGGCGTGCCGAGGTAGCCCATGGCGGCGTCGATCGCCGTCGACGCGGCCGACGCGTCGCCGGAGCCGGCCTGGTTCTGGTTGCCCGAGGGCGGCGCCGGAGCGCGCGGCGGGGCGGGAGCGGGCCGGCTGATCTGCGCGGTGCGGTCGGCGGCGGCCTGTGCGCCGACGAGCGACTCGAGCTCCTGCTCGGCGGCGGCGAGCTCGGTCGTCAGCTGCGCCTGCTGGGAGGCCAGGGCGCCAGCCTGGGCCCGGGCGTCGATCTCGGCCGCCTGCGCCTCGACCAGCTTCTCCTCGGCGTGCTTCTGCAGTCCGGCAGCCGCCGTGACCGCCTCGCGGGCCACGGTGTCGGCCGCGGTCGCCTGCTCCTGGAGGACGGTGACGACGTCCAGGACGTCGCTGCGGTGGCTGCCGGCCGCCTCGAGGAGGGCGGCCCGCTCGATGAGCTGAGCGGGGTCACCGGCGGTGATCAGTGCGGCAGCACCGGAGTAGGTGCTGCCGTCCATGTAGCTGCGGCGCGCGAACGCGACGAGGTTCGCCCGCGCCACGCCGAGGTCGGCCGTGGCCTGGGCGGCGGCGGCGGCCGCGGCGTCCGCCTGCTGCTGGGCGACCTCGTAGGCCGCCTGCATCGCCTGGTACTCGTCGAGTGCGATCACCGATCGCGACCGGGCTGCGTCCACCTGGTCCTGGGCCGCCTCGAGCGCACCGGAGAGCTCGCCGATCCGCGCCTCGACCTCGCGGGCCTTGGCCTCCGCGGTCGCGATCTCGGAGTCGCTCGGACGGCGCGGGGCCGCATCGGCCACCGCGGGGGTCAGACCGATCAGGATCGCGGCTCCGACGGCGGCGCCGACCAGGCGCCGCACAGAACTGCTCCGCGTACCGCTGTCCACGTCGCCCGACCTCTTCCGACTCGACCCAGCGGCACCCGGGAGGGCACCGCTGGGTTCGAGATCGACCGGATCGGGTGATCCGTTGAACGCGTCTCACCCCGAAGGGGGAGCTGACGGACCCCGTCCTCGCCCTCCCGGGCACCGCCCCGAGCAGGCCGAGGGGTGGGGAGGAGGGGGTCCGTCAGTTGATCTGGCGCTCGGAGTCCTTCCAGAACGACTCGCGGAGCTTGAACTTCTGGATCTTGCCGGTCGCCGTCCGCGCCAGTTCGTCGCGGAAATGGATGCGCTTGGGGATCTTGTAGCCGGCGATCTTGCCGCGGCAGTGGGCGATGATCTCCTCCTCGGTGACCTGTTCGCCCTCCCCCACGACGACGATCGCGGTCACCATCTCGCCCCACTTGTCGTCGGGGACGCCGATGACGGCGACCTCCGCGACGGCCGGGTGGCTGAAGACGACGTCCTCCACCTCGATGGACGACACGTTCTCGCCGCCGGTGATGATCACGTCCTTCTTGCGGTCGGAGATCGTCAGGTAGCCGCCGTCGTCGATCGTGCCCCCGTCACCGGTGTGGAACCAGCCGCCCTCCAGGGCCTCCCCCGACGCGTCCGGGTTCTCCCAGTAGCCGGCGAGCACCGTGTTGCCCCGGGCCAGGACCTCGCCGGACTCGCTGACCTGCAGCCGGGTGCCGAGCGCCGGGACGCCGGCGCGGGACAGCCGCTTGGCGCGCTCGTCGGCGTCCAGCTCGTCGTACTCGGCGCGCGGGCGGTTGATCGTCAGCAGCGGCGCGGTCTCAGTGAGTCCGTAGATCTGGTTGAACTCCCAGCCCAGTTCGGCCTCGACCCGGGCGATGGTCTTCGACGGCGGCGGGGCGCCGGCCACGATGATCCGCACCCTGTCCCGGCCGGGGATCTCGCCGTCCCAGTCGGCGGCGGCCTCGAGGACGGCGTTCCAGACGGCGGGCGCCCCGGCCAGCACGGTGACCCCGTGCCGGTCGACCCGGCGGAGGATCTCGGCGCCGTCGATCTTGCGGATCACGACCTGGCGCGCCCCGAGCCCGGCCATGGTGTACGGCAGACCCCAGCCGTTGCAGTGGAACATCGGGAGCGTGTGCATGTAGACGTCGCGGTCGCTCACCTGCATGTGCATGCCGAAGGTGACCGCGTTGACCCACAGGTTGCGGTGGGTCATCTGCACGCCCTTGGGCCGGGCGGTCGTCCCGCTGGTGTAGTTGATCGTCGCGGTCGCTTCCTCGTCCGGTTCGGCCCACGCGCGCGGCTCGGTGTCGAAGCGCAGCAGCTGCTCGTACTCCTCGCCCGTGCCGAACCGGTGCTCGGCCTCGATGCCCTTCAGCGTCGACTCGAGCTCCGGGTCGACCAGCAGCACGCGGGCGCCGGAGTGGCCGACGATGTAGCTGACCTCCTCGGGCGACAGTCGGAAGTTGATCGGCACCGCCACCCGCCCCGACGACGGCACCGACAGCAGCAGCTCCAGCAGGCGCGCGGAGTTGTGGCTGACGATCGCGACCCGCTCGCCCTCCCCGATGCCCAGCTCGTCCAGCCCGGCCTGCAGGGCCCGGCCGCGGCGGGCGACCTCGCGGTAGCTCACGTCCCCCAGGGACGGCGCGGGCTGCGTCGGCTCGTCGACGATCCCGACGCGGTCGCCGTAGACGAGCTCCGCCCGGTCGAGGAAGTCGCGGGTGGTCAAGGGCACGCGCATGCCGGCTCCCGGGGTGCGGAGGATCTGATGCCTGTCACGCTAACCGCCACGGTCAGGCGCGCGCGACCACTCCCGGCAACGCCGTGCCGATCGGCTCACGGACGACGAGATCAGCGACGTCGTCGTAGGGCGTCGCCTGCGCGTTGACGACGACGAGCCGGGCGCCCGCGCCGACGGCGACGTCGGACAGCCCCGCGGCCGGCCACACCTGCAGCGACGTGCCGACCGCGAGGAACAGGTCGCAGTCAGCGGCAGCCGCGGTGCACGCCGCCACCACCCGCTCGTCGAGGAGCTGCCCGAAGTAGACGGTGGCCGACTTCAGGATGCCGCCGCACACCAGGCACACGGGGTCGGGCTCCCCCGCCGCGACCCGGTCCAGCGCCGCCCGCATCGTCGTCCGGTCGTCGCAGTCGACGCACACGACCTCGTGCACCGTGCCGTGGATCTCGTGCACCAGCGCCGGATCCGACCCGGCCGCCTGGTGCAGCCCGTCGATGTTCTGGGTGACCAGCGCGCGCAGCCGCCCCTGCCGCTCGAGGTCCACGAGGGCCGCGTGGCCGGCGTTCGGCTGCGGGTCGGCGCGCTGCATGGCCTGGCGCAGGAGCCACGACCGGCGCCGGATGTCGGGGTCGGCGAGGTAGTACGACAGGGTCACGAGCTTCTCGGCGTCCGGATCTTTGGTCCACACGCCGTTCGGACCCCGGTAGTCGGGGATGCCGCTGTCCGTGGAGATCCCGGCACCGGTCAGCACGGTGATCCGCCGGGCGCTCGTCAGCCACGCGGGGAGCGGGTGCGGGACTGCGCCGGTCACCGTTCCACCGTAGGCACCGAGGTTTCCGGACGGGTGATCGAGGTCACCGGGTGAAGCAAGGGTCGCCTCACCCGATGCCGCGGGCGCTGACCTGGGATGATCGCGGGTGGACAACCGAGCGCGAGGAACGACCGAGGGGTAGGCGCAGAAGAGTGGCAGCCAGCAAGGACAGCTTCGGAGCCCGGGCGACGCTCACCGTCGACGGCAACGACTACGACATCTTCCGGCTCGACGCGGTGGAGGGCTCCGAGAAGCTGCCCTTCAGCCTCAAGGTCCTGCTGGAGAACATGCTGCGCACCGAGGACGGCGAGGACATCACCGCCGACCACATCCGGGCGATCGCCAACTGGGACCCGAACGCGGAGCCGGACCAGGAGATCCAGTTCACCCCGGCGCGCGTGGTCATGCAGGACTTCACCGGCGTGCCCTGCATCGTCGACCTCGCCACGATGCGCGAGGCCATGGCCGAGCTCGGCGGCGACCCCCAGAAGATCAACCCGCTCGCGCCCGCCGAGATGGTCATCGACCACTCGGTCATCGCCGACATCTTCGGCACGCCGGACTCGTTCGAGCGCAACGTCGACCTGGAGTACCAGCGCAACGGGGAGCGCTACCAGTTCCTCCGCTGGGGTCAGGGCGCGTTCAGCGACTTCAAGGTCGTCCCCCCGGGCACCGGGATCGTGCACCAGGTCAACATCGAGCACCTCGCGCGCGTGATCTTCCCGCGGCAGGAGGGGGACCGGGTCATCGCCTACCCCGACACCTGCGTCGGGACCGACTCCCACACCACGATGGTCAACGGCATCGGCGTCCTGGGATGGGGCGTCGGCGGCATCGAGGCCGAGGCGGCCATGCTCGGCCAGCCCGTGTCGATGCTCATCCCGCGCGTGGTCGGCTTCAAGCTCACCGGCGAGCTGCCGGACGGGGCCACCGCGACCGACCTGGTCCTCACGATCACCGAGATGCTGCGCCAGCACGGCGTGGTCGGGAAGTTCGTGGAGTTCTACGGCGCCGGCGTCTCCGCCGTCCCGCTGGCCAACCGCGCCACGATCGGCAACATGAGCCCGGAGTTCGGCTCCACGGCGGCGATGTTCCCGATCGACGAGGAGACGGTCACCTACCTGGAGCTGACCGGCCGCTCGAAGGAGCAGGTCGCCCTGGTGGAGGCCTACGCCAAGGAGCAGGGCCTCTGGCACGACCCGTCCCGCGAGCCGGCCTTCTCCGAGTACCTCGAGCTCGACCTGGCCACCGTCGTCCCGTCGATCGCCGGCCCCAAGCGCCCGCAGGACCGCGTCGCGCTCACCGACGCCAAGGCCTCGTTCCGGGAGGCGCTGCCCACGTACGCGCCGATCGACGAGATGCAGAAGGACGACGACGACGCGCCCCGCGACGCCGGGTCCGCCGTCGACGAGGCGGTCGAGGAGACCTTCCCGGCCTCGGACCCGGCCAGCCCCTTCGCGCACGGCAACGGTGAGTCGGGCAAGCCGCACGGCGCCTCCCACGGCCCGGTGACGGGCGACCGGCCCTCGAAGCCGACGCGCGTCGTCATGGAGGACGGCACGGAGACCGAGGTCGACCACGGACACGTCGTGATCGCGGCCATCACCTCCTGCACCAACACCTCCAACCCGCAGGTGATGATCGGCGCGGCC